>CAMDFT010000027.1 GCA_945897795.1 Limnohabitans sp. Rim8
CAGATGCGCCTGTCGTGCACCAAAAGCATCATGGAGCGGCGCGATGTGGTGATCGTGGCTACTGTGTCGGCTATTTACGGCATTGGCGAGCCCGAAAGCTACCACCGCATGATCATGACGCTGCGGACCGGCGACAAGTTGGGCCAGCGCGACGTGATCGCCCAGCTGATCCGCATGCAGTACCAGCGCAACGACATGGAATTCAGCCGAGGCAAGTTCCGGGTGCGTGGCGACACCATTGACGTGTTCCCGGCGGAGCACTCGGAGTTGGCGATCCGCATCGAGCTGTTTGATGACGAGATCGAGAGCCTGCAATTGTTTGATCCGCTCACTGGGCGCATTCGGCAAAAGATCCCTCGCTTCACCGTGTACCCGTCCAGCCACTATGTGACGCCGCGCGACAAGGTGCTGGCGGCGGTGGAAACCATCAAGATCGAGCTGGCCCAGCGGCTGAAAGAGCTGGTGGGCATGGGCAAGCTGGTCGAGGCGCAACGGTTGGAGCAGCGCACGCGTTTTGACTTGGAAATGCTGTCGGAGGTGGGCCACTGCAAAGGCATTGAGAACTACACCCGGCATTTGTCGGGCGCAGCGCCTGGCGACGCACCCAGCACGCTGACCGACTACATGCCGCCCGACGCCATCATGTTTCTGGACGAAAGCCATCAGATGATTGGCCAGCTCAACGCCATGTACAACGGCGACAAGGCGCGCAAAACCACGCTGGTGGAGTACGGCTTTCGCTTGCCCAGCGCTTTAGACAACCGCCCGCTCAAGTTCGAAGAGTTTGAAAAGCGCATGCGCCAGTGCATTTTTGTCTCGGCCACGCCGGCCGACTATGAAAAGACGCACGCGGGTAAAGTGGTCGAGCAGGTGGTGCGCCCCACGGGTTTGGTCGATCCAGAGGTGGAGGTGCGTCCCGCCACGCATCAGGTGGACGATGTGCTGCAAGAAATCCGCATCCGGGTGGACAAGCACGAGCGGGTGCTGATCACCACCCTGACCAAGCGCATGTCTGAGCAGCTGACCGATTACCTGAGCGACAACGGCGTGAAAGTGCGCTATTTGCACAGCGACGTGGACACGGTGGAGCGGGTGGAGATTTTGCGTGACCTGCGCTTGGGCGCTTTCGATGTGCTGGTGGGCATCAACTTGCTGCGCGAAGGTCTGGATATTCCCGAGGTCTCGTTGGTGGCGATTTTGGACGCCGACAAAGAAGGCTTCTTGCGGTCTGAGCGCAGCTTGATCCAGACCATTGGTCGTGCTGCCCGAAACCTGAACGGCCGGGCGATTCTGTACGCTGACCGCATCACCGAGTCGATGAAAAAAGCCATGGGCGAGACCGAGCGCCGCCGCATCAAGCAAGTGGCGCACAACGAGGTCATGGGCATCACGCCCAAGAGCATTGTCAAAAAGGTCAAAGACCTCATCGACGGCGTGTACAGCGAAAAATCGGGCAAAGAAGCCGAGCGCTTGGAGCAAGCCGCGGTGCAACGGGCCAAAGTAGAGGACATGAGCGAGAAAGACATCGCCCGGGCCATCAAGCTGCTGGAAAAGCAAATGATGGAGCACGCCCGCAACCTGGAGTTCGAAAAAGCCGCCCAAGTGCGCGACCAGTTGACCGTTCTGAAGGAGCAGGCTTTTGGCGCGGCAGGGGGCGACCACATCGTGCCGCTGATTCGGGCTTGAATAACCCTATAACCCGAGTGATTTGATCGGGTATGTCGTATACTTGACTCGTTTAGTCGGGATCCCGCTCAGGCGGTTTTCAGACAGCGCTTCCACCCACTTCAGGAGTCTGCCATGCGTTTAACCACCAAAGGCCGTTTTGCCGTCACCGCCATGATCGACTTGGCTTTGCGTCAAGACGCAGGCCCTGTGACATTGGCCGCCATCAGCCAGCGCCAACAGATTTCACTGTCTTATTTAGAGCAGTTGTTCGGCAAGCTGCGTCGCCACAACCTGGTTGAGTCCACCCGTGGCCCTGGCGGCGGTTACACCTTGGGCCGCAAATCCACCGACATCACCGTGGCCGACATCATTTTGTCCGTGGATGAGCCCATTGACGCCACCCACTGCGGTGGCAAAGAAAATTGCAATGGCGGCGATGGCCGCTGTATGACACACGACCTGTGGGCTTCCCTGAACTCCAAAATGGTGGAGTTTTTGGACTCGGTGTCCTTGCAAAAGCTGGTGGACGACCAGTTGGCCAAAGGCTTGGTCGTTGAACACAAGCCCAGCCTCAAGCGCGCGATTGCCCCGATGCCGATCAGCCAACCCATTCGCGTGAATGTGCCCAACTCGGTGTTTGACTTGGGCAACATGTTCGCCAAATCCTGATTCCCGAAGAAGAGCAGACCATGACCACACCTCATTTTCCTATTTACCTTGATTACGGCGCCACCAACCCGTGCGACCCCCGCGTGGTGGACGCCATCGTCCCTTGGTTGCGCGAGCACTTCGGCAACCCCGCATCGCGCACCCACGCCTGGGGCTGGGAGGCTGAAGCCGCCGTCGAAAAAGCCCGCGAGCAAGTGGGTGATCTGATTGGTGCCGATCCTCGTGAAATCGTCTGGACCAGCGGCGCCACCGAATCCAACAACCTGGCCATCAAAGGCGCAGCCCAGTTTTACAAGTCGCGCGGCAAGCACCTGATCACCGTCAAGACCGAGCACAAAGCCGTGCTCGACACCATGCGCGAGCTGGAGCGCCAGGGTTTTGAAGTGACTTACCTCGACGTGCAGGATGATGGTTTGCTGAGCATGGACGTGCTCAAGGCCGCCATTCGCCCCGACACCATCTTGGTCAGCGTGATGCATGTCAACAACGAGATTGGCGTGATCCAGGATGTGACCGCGATTGGCAATCTGTGCCGCGAAAAAGGCATCATTTTCCACGTCGATGCGGCCCAAGCCACCGGCAAAGTCGAGATCGACATGACCCAGTTGCCCATCGATTTGATGAGCTTGGCTTCACACAAAACTTATGGCCCCAAGGGCATTGGCGCTTTGTATGTGCGGCGTAAGCCCCGCATTCGCCTGGAAGCGCAAATGCACGGCGGCGGCCACGAGCGCGGCATGCGCTCGGGCACTTTGCCCACCCACCAGTGCGTGGGCATGGGCGAAGCGTTCCGCATTGCCAAGCTCGATATGGCGCAAGACAACGCCAAGGCGCGTGCCCTGCACGACCGCCTGATCAACGGCCTGAGCGACATGGAGCAAGTGTTCTTGAACGGCCACGCCACCCAGCGCGTGCCGCACAACATCAACATGAGCTTCAACTTTGTTGAAGGCGAATCACTCATCATGGGCATCAAGGGCCTGGCGGTCTCGTCCGGTTCGGCCTGCACCTCGGCCAGCCTGGAGCCCAGCTATGTGCTGCGCGCCCTGGGCCGTAGCGATGAGTTGGCCCACAGTAGCTTGCGCATGACCATTGGCCGCTGGACCACCGAAGAAGACATCGACTACGCGATCCAAACCATCCGCGAGAACGTGGCCAAGCTGCGCGACTTGAGCCCCCTGTGGGAAATGCACCAAGATGGCATTGATTTGAGCACCATTCAGTGGGCTGCCCACTGAGCTGACATTGACCTGAAGACGGAGAAAACACCATGGCATATTCTGAAAAAGTGGTTGACCACTACGAAAACCCCCGCAACGTCGGCTCGTTTGACAAAGGCGACGACAGCGTGGGCACCGGCATGGTCGGTGCACCGGCTTGCGGCGACGTGATGAAGCTGCAGATCAAGGTCAACCCGACCACCGGTGTGATCGAAGACGCGCGCTTCAAGACCTACGGCTGCGGTTCGGCCATCGCTTCCAGCTCACTCGTCACCGAATGGGTCAAGGGCAAAACCTTGGACCAGGCTGCAGCCCTCAAGAACAGCGAAATCGCCGAAGAGCTGGCGCTGCCTCCGGTCAAAATCCACTGCTCAATCCTGGCCGAAGACGCCATCAAGGCGGCCGTGGAAGACTACAAAAAGAAACACCTGAACTGACATGGCCATCTCCTTGTCTGCCGCCGCAGCGCGGCATGTGACCCGCTACTTGGCCAAACGTGGCTCGGGTGTGGGTGTGCGCTTGGGCGTCAAGACCACGGGCTGCTCGGGCCTGGCCTACAAGCTCGAGTACGTGGACGACATCTCCCCGGAAGACGTGGTCTTTGAAGGCCACGGCGTCAAGGTGTTGGTGGACCCGAAAAGCCTGGCCTACATCGACGGCACCGAACTCGACTTTGTTCGCGAAGGCCTGAACGAAGGTTTCCGCTTCAACAACCCCAACGAGCGTGACCGCTGCGGTTGCGGTGAATCCTTCCGCGTATGAGTTCGTCGTCATCGCGAGGAGCGCAGCGACGCGGCGATCTATGCATGGATGGCCACGCTTCGCTCACCATGACTGTGAGTTCATGATCAGCCTGCAAGCCAACGACTTTGAACTGTTCGATGTGCCTGTGCAGTTTGTACAGGACCGCGCTCAGCTCGATGCCCGCTGGAAAGCCCTGCAACGCGAAGCCCATCCGGACCGCTTTGCTGCCGATGGCGCCGCCGCCCAGCGCGTGGCCATGCAGTGGTCGGTGCGCATCAACGAGGCGTATCAACGCCTGAAAGACCCGCTGAAACGCGCCGCTTATTTGTGTGAGCTGCAAGGTGCGCCCGTGCAGGCCGAAAACAACACGGCCATGCCCTCAGCGTTTTTGATGCAGCAAATGGAATGGCGTGAAAGCTTGGACGATACCGTCAGTGCTGAGGGACTGGAAGCACTGGCAGGCGTTGTGGCCGCCGAGCAGCGCCAAGTGCAGCAAACGCTGGCTCAGTTGCTTGATGTCACCAAAGACCCCGCCCAAGCCGTGGGGCAGGTGAGGGCGCTGATGTTCATCGAGCGCTTCACGCAAGAAGTGAACGCTAAACTCGACCGATTGACCTGACCTCCCCTGATTGACCATGGCGTTACTGCAGATTTCTGAACCGGGCCAGTCGCCCGACCCACACCAACGCCGCATTGCCGTGGGCATCGACTTGGGCACCACGCACTCGTTGGTGGCTTCGGTGCGCAATGGCGTGTCCGAGTGTTTGCCTGACGACGATGGGCGGGTGATCCTGCCGTCGGTGGTGCGTTTCATGCCTGGCCAAGGCCGTCAGATCGGTTTTGACGCGGTGCAGTCTGCCGCCAGCGATCCGGTCAACACCATCGCCTCGGTCAAGCGCTTCATGGGCCGTGGCCTGAACGACATCGCCGACCGAAGCAAGCTGCCTTATGAGTTCGTCGCCAGCGAGCAGGGCATGCTCAGCATCCAAACCGTGCAAGGCCCCAAGTCGCCCGTTGAAGTCAGCGCCGAAATTTTGGCCACGCTGCGCTACCGGGCCGAAGACACTTTCAACGACGACCTGTATGGCGCGGTCATCACTGTGCCCGCTTACTTTGACGACGCGCAGCGCCAAGCCACGAAAGACGCCGCGCAACTGGCGGGCCTGAATGTGCTGCGCCTGATCAACGAACCCACCGCCGCAGCAATTGCCTATGGCCTCGACAACGCCAGCGAAGGCGTTTATGCCGTGTTCGATTTGGGCGGCGGCACCTTTGACATTTCTATCCTGCGCTTGACACAAGGCGTGTTCGAGGTGCTGGCCACTGGGGGTGACTCCGCTTTGGGCGGTGACGATTACGACCAAGCCTTGGCCGATGCCGCCATGGCCCGCCAGCCTGGCCTACAAGCGGTCACGGCCGAAGACAAAACCGTTCTCAAGGCCGCTGCCCGCGCCGCCAAGGAAGCACTCACTACCGCCGATGCGGTCACCCTGAATGCCGCCTTGTCCACCGGCAGCTTGTCGGCATCCATCAGCCGCGCCGATTTCGAACAAGCCACTCAGGCCCTTACGGCCCGCTGCATCACCGCTGTGCGCAAAGCCCTGCGCGATGCCCAGCTGGCCAAGGACGATGTGCAAGGCGTGGTCATGGTGGGCGGCTCCACCCGCATGCCGCAAATCCAGCAAGCGGTGGCCGAGTTTTTTGGCCAAGCTCCGCTCAACAACCTCAACCCCGACGAAGTCGTCGCTTTGGGCGCGTCCATCCAGGCCAACCAGCTGGCGGGCAACAACGCCGCAGGCGAGTTGCTGTTGCTCGATGTGATCCCGTTGTCTCTGGGCATCGAGACCATGGGCGGTTTGGTCGAGCGCATCATCCCGCGTAACCAGACCATCCCCACCGCCATGGCGCAAGACTTCACCACTTATCAGGACGGCCAAATTGCGCTGGCGCTGCATGTGGTGCAGGGCGAGCGTGACTTAGTGCAAGACTGCCGCAGTCTGGCCCGCTTTGAGCTGCGCGGCATCCCGCCCATGGCGGCCGGCGCAGCCCGAATCCGCGTCACCTTCACGGTGGACGCCGATGGCCTGCTGAGCGTGGGGGCCAAAGAACAAATCAGCGGTGTAGAAGCCCGCATTGACGTCAAGCCTTCGTATGGCCTGAGCGACGTTCAGATCGCCACCATGCTGCAAGAAAGTTTCACCACCGCCCAGGCTGACATGAAAGCCCGTGCGCTGGTGGAAGCCCGCGTAGACGCCGACCGCATGCTGCTGGCCACGCGCAGCGCCTTGGCCGCCGACGGTCAATTGCTGAGCGCTGCCGAGCGCGCCAGCATCGACGCCCTGATGGCCACCTTGCAAGCGGCCATTCCAACCGAACAAGATGCCAAAGCGCTGGAAGACTGCACCCAAGCCCTGGCCAAGGGCACCGAAGCCTTTGCAGCTGAGCGCATGAACCACAGCATCCAGAAAGCCCTGGCTGGCCAAAATATCCAGTCGATGTAATCCACAATACCGCCATGCCCGTCATCAAAATCCTGCCCCACGCCGAATACTGCCCCAACGGGGCTGAAATCACCGCGCCTGCGGGCACCAGCATCTGCGAAGCGCTGCTCGACAACCACATCAACATCGAACACGCTTGCGACATGAGCGCGGCCTGCACCACCTGCCATGTGGTGGTGCGCGAAGGCTTCAAGAGCCTAGGTGAGATGGAAGAAACCGAAGAAGACCTGCTCGATCGCGCCTGGGGCCTGGAGCCCAACTCGCGCCTGAGCTGCCAGGCCTTTGTAGCCAAGAGTGATCTGGTCATCGAGATCCCTCGCTACACCATCAACCACGCCAAAGAGCTGCACTGAGCGAAGGCGAACCATGCGTCAAATCGTTCTGGACACCGAAACCACGGGCCTGTCGGCCGAAGGTGGCGACCGCATCATCGAGCTGGGCTGTGTGGAACTGTATGCCCGCAAACTCACGGGCAACAACCTGCATTTCTATTTCAATCCCGAGCGTGACAGCCACGAAGACGCGCTCAAAGTGCACGGCATCAGCAACGAATTTTTGCGTGACAAACCCAAATTCTCCGAACTGTCTGAAGAAATTCTCGACTACCTGAGCGACGCCGAGATCATCATCCACAACGCTGCTTTTGATGTCAGCTTCTTGAATAAAGAGCTGGAGCGCGTGGGCAAAAAGCCCTTCAAAACTTACGTCAGCGGCGTGATTGACACTTTGGCCATGGCCAAGGAAATGTTCCCGGGCAAACGCAACAGCCTCGACTCGCTGTGCGACCGCCTCGAGGTCGACAACTCTGGGCGCACCCTGCACGGCGCTTTGCTCGACGCCGAGTTGCTGGCCGATGTCTACATCAACATGACACGCGGCCAAGAGGCGCTACTGATCGATGCGGGCGACGCACCCGCAGACACCCAGTCGGTCAAGGTGCACCTGGACCTGAGCATCTATGCTTTGCCGGTACTTCCCGCCAATGCCCAAGAGCTGGCCGCGCACGATGACGTGCTGACACAACTCGACAAATCCAGTGGCGGCCAAACCGTTTGGCGACTGGCTCAGTCGGCGTGAGCCCCATTGGCCAAAAGGCCGTGCGCTTGGCGACGACTTTTCAGCTGCTAAGAGCCAAATAGGCCAAGTTTTCATGTCATAATTGCGCTCTTCGCCAAACGGCGCAGGGCGATTAGCTCAGGGGTAGAGCACTGCATTCACACTGCAGGGGTCGCAAGTTCGAAACTTGCATCGCCCACCAAAAACACCCAATAAAATCAAGCACTTAGAGGAAACTCTAGGTGCTTTTTCTTTAGTTCAAAGTAGTATGGTCCGGGTTTACTACTTCTCATAGATTTTTCGATGTCTTTTCATAGATTTCGGAACAGTCAAACAACCCCAATTCAATCTTTTCTCAGTAACGCCAGCATGGTGTGAATGTCGCATTGCTTTTTGCCTCAGCACCAATGCAGCTAGCGCTGTGCTCAGCTTGAAAAAAACGCTACGTTTGTTTTGATTGAAGTCCAGCTACTCTACCCACCTAGTCCAGGAAAAAAACGCGCTGTAGGGCTTTTTTGAGTGCCGCACGGGTGCCAGCTGCAAAAGAACACTGCCTAATGCAGACTTTGCGCGTCAACATTCGCTATATGCTGGAAGCGGACTACTGCAAGCTGGCACCATGGGCAGGAACCGACCCATTGCAGACCTTCGTGTATTGTCATTAGCGGCAACTGAGCAGCGATAGTAATCATCGCCATAAAGCAAACACGGCATGCTACCGGTCAGAGAAGGCTTGGCTGGCCAGATGCACGCTGCATTCCTTAAATAGGCGCTCTACGACCAAGTCTCCCGAATGTGGCGCGCAGTAGCTTATGTCTATTCAGCTTCGACTTGTGCAAAGTCGCTGGCTGTATTTGCCGCTAACAAGCTGAATGAGGGGGAGGCTCTCGCGAAGAGGTGATGTCTTTGCATGAACCAGAGGCTGGCCTAGCTAGGTGCCGTGTTTGCATGTAGGCTCATAGGCAAACTCTGGGGCAGATTGTTGGTGGTGGCGGTGATGGTGAAACTCGCTAAGCACTCCGGCTTGCGACTTTTTTCACAAGATTACTCTGTTCTCTTTTTCCAGATTGAAATGGTTGAGAGGCTACTGATAGGAGCGGCCGGGGGCATTTATGTGGATTGAGTGTCAACGGGTACTTTTGTATTGACAGTCTGACAATGTAGTGCGCGTCTGTGGTTTTGTGATTCTCAGGTCAGAATGTGTCAGTGTATTTTTTCCTGAGGCTCCGTAATGGCATCACCCGTTTACAACCTGGCCAGATTCGATTTTGTTTCAATACGCTTGACAGTGCTGTGCGCTCAGACCGGCAGTCTTACCACAGCCGCTCGTCAATGTAACCTGGTCTTACCCGCAGCCAGTCGACGCCTCAAGGAATTGGAGGCCGCCATCGGGTGCCAGTTGTTTGACCGACATTCGCGCGGCTTGACCATGACGGCAGCCGGGCGCATTTTCATGCGGCGGGGCCTCGCCCTGCTGCAGGAAATGGACGGTCTGGTGAGCGAATTGGCCGATTCGCAAATGGGCGTTGTACGGCATTTGCGGTTGTTTGCTGGAACGGCTGCCATCAACCAGTTTTTGCCTCCGTTGATCGCTGAGTACAGCGGCTTGCATCCAGAAGTGCAAATTGATTTGGAAGAGCAAGTTTCAGAGCAAGTGGTGCTGGCCTTGCGGGAAGGACGGGCCGATGTGGGTGTATTTGTGGAGGGTCCGCACACCGATGGCTTGGATGTTCGTGACTTTCGCAAGGATGAGTTGGTGTTGATTTTGCCCCGCGCCCATGGCTTGATGGCGCATTCAGCGGTCTCGTTTGTGGACGCCCTGGACGAGTCTTGGATCAGCCTGAACCCGGGCGCCGCCCTTTTGCAGCAACAACAAAGTGCCGCCATGGCTGCTGGCAGGACTTTGAAATTGCGCATGCAGGTGCGCAGTTTTGATGCGGTGGGCCACATGGTGGTGTCGGGTTTGGGGATTGCTTTGTTGCCCAAACGGGCAGCCATGCCCATCGTGCGCGCCATGAAGCTGGGTTGGCGTCCACTGACCGATGCCTGGGCGCACCGGCGGCTGAAAGTGGCGATCCCCAAGGAGGCCGATTCAGCCGTCAAGGATTTCAGGGATTACCTGCACACGCCTTCGCAAAATGCGAGGGCTGACTGATCAAGGAACAAATAGACCCGTTCCCTGCTGCGCGTCACACTGCGCTGCATGAATACGCACAAGCCAACTTCTTCTACATCGGTCCCGCCCAGCGCCTTGGCTGGTTTGAAGGTGCTGGAGTTGGGGCAGCTGATTGCTGGCCCCTTTGCCGCCAAAACGCTGGCCGACTTTGGCGCCGAGGTCATCAAGATCGAGCCGCCGGGCAGTGGCGACCCGTTGCGCAAATGGCGCATGCTCAAAGACGGCACCTCGGTTTGGTGGCAGGTGCAATCGCGCAACAAGCGCTCGCTGGCGCTGGATCTGCGCACGCCAGAGGGGCAAGCCTTGGTGCGCCAACTTGCCCAGGAAGCCGATGTGTTGATAGAAAACTTTCGCCCGGGTGCGATGGAAGGCTGGGGGTTGGCACCGGATGATTTGGTCGCCAGTAACCCGCGCCTGATCGTGCTTCGCATCAGCGGCTATGGACAGACAGGCCCCTATCGCAACCGGCCGGGCTTTGGCGTGATCGGCGAAGCCATGGGCGGCCTGCGCCACCTCACCGCCGAGCCGGGCCGCGTGCCGGTGCGGGTGGGAGTGAGCATGGGTGACACGCTGGCGGCCTTGCACGGGGTCATCGGCATTTTGCTGGCCCTGCAGCACCGCCATGCCACCGGGCAGGGGCAGGTGATCGATGTGGCGCTTTACGAGGCCGTCTTCAACTGCATGGAAAGCCTGCTGCCCGAATACAGCGCCTTTGGTGCGGTGCGGGGGCCTGCGGGCAGTGCATTGCCCGGCATCGCGCCCACCAACGCATACCGATGTCAGGATGGTGCCTATGCCCTGATCGCGGGTAATGGCGACAGCATTTTCAAGCGGCTCATGGCCTTGATTGGTCGTCCCGATTTGGCAGACGATCCGGCACTGGCCGACAACGCAGGGCGTGTGGCGAGGGTGCAGGAGCTGGATGACGCGATCGGAGCCTGGAGCGCGCAGCACCCGGTCGCAGTGGTGCTCGAGGCGCTGGAGCAGGCTTCGGTGCCCTCGGGGAAAATTTACAGCGTAGCCGACATCGCGGCCGATCCGCATTACGCCGCGCGCGGCATGCTTCAGCAGGTGCAGATGGACGATGGCAGCACCTTGGTGGTGCCGGGCGTTGTGCCCAAGCTCTCGCGTACACCGGGCAGCCACCGGCGAAATGCACCCCAGTTGGGGCAAGACAACGACCAGATCCTCACGGAGATGGGTTTGAGCCTGCAGCAGATTCATGAACTGCGAGAGCGCGGCATTGTGGGAGTTCAGATATGACACAGCGAATTCATTTCAACGAAGTAGTGACCCGAGACGGCTTTCAGATGGAGCCCGAGTTCGTGCCCACCGAATCCAAGATCGCCCTGATCGATGCCCTGAGCCAGTGCGGTTACGCCAAGATCGAGGTAACCTCTTTCACATCTGCCAAGGCCATTCCTATGCTGCGCGATGCCGAAGAGGTGATGGGCCGCATCCAGCGGGTGCCAGGGGTCGAATACACCGTGCTGGTGCCCAATCTGCGCGGCGCCGAGCGGGCCATGGATGTGAAGCCCGACGAGTTCAACCTGGTGATGTCCACCTCGGAGACGCACAACCTGGCCAACCTGCGAATGCCTCGCGTGCACAGTTTCGCAGCCCTGCGTGAGGTGATCGAACGCTTTGGCGCAAAGGTGCCGATCAATGTGTCTCTGTCGGCATGCTTTGGTTGTCCGATGGAGGGCGATGTGCCGCAGGCCGAGGTGCTGCAGTGGTCGCAGCGCTTTGCCGACCTGGGGGTGCGTGGCCTGACGATTTGTGACACCACCGGCATGGCGCAGCCGCGCCAGGTGGCCGCCATGTGCGAGGTTTTGCAGCAGCGCTTCCCCGACCTGCAGCTGACGCTGCACTTCCACAACACCCGGGGCATGGGCCTGGCGAACGTGTTGGCGGCGGTGCACTCAGGCATTGACCGTTTCGATGGCTCGCTCGGCGGGCTGGGCGGTTGCCCCTATGCGCCCGGTGCCAGCGGCAACATCTGCAGCGAAGACGCCATCCACATGTTGGATGCCATGGGTTGCGACACAGGTATCAACCTGCAGCGCTTGCTGCCGATTGCCCGCCAACTGCCTGGCATCGTCGGTCGCGAAGTCCCTGGGCAGGTGGCTAAGAGTGGCCTGATCACCGACCTGCACCCCGCGCCACCTTCGGTGGCTGAATTGAAAAAGGAGTTCTCATGATCGACCATCTTGACCACCTGGTGCTGACCACCGCGCGCGAAGCGGCCTGCGTGGATTTCTATACGCGGGTACTCGGCATGCAATTGGAGAGCTTCGTGGGTGGCACGCCGCCGGTCGAGCGCCGCGCCTTCAAGTTTGGCAACCAGAAGATCAACCTGCATGTGCAGGGCAAGGAGTTCGAGCCCAAAGCACATTTGCCTGTGCCTGGCGCACTCGATCTGTGCTTCATCGTGAGCGTTCCTCTGGAAGAGGTGGTCGCGCGGCTGCAGGCCTGCAACTGGCCGATCCTGGAAGGTCCGGTGATGCGAACAGGGGCCACACAAAAAATCCGCTCGGTCTATGTGCGTGACCCGGACTTCAATTTGATCGAGCTCTCCGTGCTGGCATGAGCGCCCCCTGTAAAGTGAGACTGCTATGACCCGACGACCCGCGCTGGCGTTTGCCTGTGCACACATGACCGACGAGCGGCTTTATGCGCATCAGTTGGCGGCGCTTGAGTCAGCCTACGATTGCAGCGTATTCGTCTTTCGCAAACACGATTCGATGGCGGGCATGGCCCAGCAGGTGCTGTCGGCAATGCCAGAGCGTTTCACCTGGATTGGCCTGTCGCTGGGCGGCTATGCCGCTTTTGAGGCAATCCGCTGCGCGCTGCCAAGGCTCGAGCGCTTGGTGCTCATCGACACCACGGCGGTGGCCGATCACCCGCAGCGCCGTGAAGGCCGACACAAGGACATCGCGACGGTGCAGCAGGGGGGCATTGAGGCCCTCATCCCCGAGTTGCCCGCACGCTGGTTGTTACCCGCCCATGTTGGCAATACAGAGCTTGCCGAACTGATGGCCGACATGGCGCGCAGTGTGGGTGCATTGGGTCAGTTCAACCAGCAAACGGCCATGCTAGGCAGGCCCGATTCACACGCCGATCTGGCGCAGGTCCGCGTTCCCACTTTGGTGATGTGCGGCCGGCAGGACCCGGTCACGCCGCTGGCTGATCACGAAGCCATGGCGGCTTGTGTCCCTGGCGCGCAGCTACAGGTGATCGAGTCCTGCGGCCACCTCTCGACGATCGAGCAGCCAGATGCCGTGACAGCCGCGCTGACCCGGTGGCTGCGGGCGACCGATTGAGGGATGACCGTCAAGTTGTATTCCATCCTTTTCTGTTCTAAGTTTTTTACCCAAGGAGACAATCATGCAAAAACGTCAATGGATCATGAGTGCGGCTGGGGCTTTAGTGGCCTTGCTGTGTGGTCAAAGCGCACTTGCCCAGGGCAAGTTCCCGGACAGGCCCATCACCATCGTGGTGCCCAGTGCGCCTGGTGGTACCACCGATTTCACGGCGCGGCTGATCGCTGAGCCCTTGTCTCGCGCCCTGGGCCAGCCAGTGGTGGTGGACAACAAGCCCGGTGCTTCCGGCAACATCGGCAACCAGATCGTTGCCAAAGCCAAGCCTGATGGCTACACCTTGTTGCTGGCCTACAGCGGCTTCCAGGTGGGCAATCCACATTTGTTCAGCAAGACGGGCTGGGATCCGATCAAGGATTTCGCACCTGTTTCCTTGCTCACCCGCGCGCCTCAATTGTTTGCGATCCGAGGCAACTTGCCTGTGAACAACATGCGCGATCTGATCGCCTTCGCCAAGGCTAATCCGGGCAAACTCAACTATGCTTCCTCAGGCAATGGCTCGATTCAGCACATCGCGGCTGAACTCTTCAAGCAGATGACGGGCACCTCGATCACCCATGTGCCTTATAAGGGCGCTGGACCGGCGGTGCAGGATTTGCTGGGTGGCCAAGTTGACCTCTTCATCACTACGCCGGCCTCGGTGGTTCAACACATCAAGGCCGACAAGCTCAAAGGTGTTGCGGTCACCAGCGCCACCCGCCTGAGTTCATTGCCGCAGGTGCCCACCACCCGTGAGGTAGACCTCAAGGATTTCACGCTTGATTCTTGGTTTGCCCTGTATGCGCCTGCTGGCACGCCTAACGAGGTGGTGCAACTGCTCAACACCGAGATCGCAAAGATCCTGACATCACCGGATTTGAGAAAGCGTGCCGAAGATGCGGGCACCCTGATCGAGCACATGGGGCCGGCACAGTTGGGCGACTACACCCGCAAGGAACTGGCCTATTGGGGTCGCGTGATCCAGGATGCCAAGATCACGGCTGATTGAATGGGGTACAGGACTTGGGCGTCTTTTTGGAAAAATTCAAACCTTTCACCCTAAAATTTTTTGCCAGAGCCTATACGCTCATCACCGACTCTCCAACTATGTACCGCCACCTCTTAGAGGTGGCGGTACAACATACTTTGCTGATACACAAAACCGCAGTCCTAAGACGCTGACTGCAACTGAACGGGCTTCAATGGGGTTCAGAGGACCGGCCATTGACAGAGTTGGACGCCACCTCATTATTTGATGCGCTGGGAACACACAAAAAGCGGCTTGTCATTTTCAAAATGGCATACGCTTGCTGCACTTGGAACACGCCAGAGACCACCTAAATTATGAACTGAGAACATTCCTTGTTGAACAATGACCGGTCCACTCTTTACGCGACTTCCCTTCAGGCCATTTCTATGTCTGCTATTGGCCGATAGCAGACAAGCTTCATTGTTAGCCGATCCCTGATTCCACTGCATTACAGTCACTCCAAAATCCGAACTCAAGGGTTTCTGCCCGGCTTAAACAAAAGGGTCGTTCGTCTTTGATTGTTTGCCAAGGGGAGGGTGCCCTCAGCTGCGGCCGACGACCTTACGCAGACTTTGCGCTCATGCAATCACCGCACATGAACATGCGCTGATTGATCAACTTTTTGAACGTGCCCATGGCCCTGGGCTTATGCAATCCACATTTGTAGCAACTGATGGATGCCATGCTGCCCGAATCCTTGAAGGGTGAGCCACCTTCTTTGCTCTTATAGCGAAGACTATTTGGGGCGATTTGGGATTCTTGATCTTTGCTCATTGGCTCATTCTGAAACAGCTACAGCAGAAAAGATACGCTTGTTTTGATCAGTCGAGCCATGGTGGTAATTGCATTGCTGATCAACTGACGATCCATTTCAAATCTTTGTGAGCGAAAACTGACAAAATCGAGGGGTGATCCGATTCCTGTCAATTTTCTCATTGCTCGTGGCCATTGCCTTGGGCAACGCAGCCACTGCCAACATCATCCATGGACGGGTGGTGGGCGTTTCCGATGGTGACACGGTCACTGTCATTGACGCCAATAAAACACAGTACAAAATCAGACTGGCAGGAATTGACGCTCCTGAAAAGGCCCAAGCCTATGGCCAAAAGTCCAAAGAGTCCTTGTCTGATCTGGTCTTTGGAAAACAGGTTGATGTGGATTGGAGCAAGCGAGATCGCTACGGTCGCACTGTTGGAAAGCTCTTGCTGGGTGGCGTGGACATTAATTTGGAGCAAATCAACAGCGGCATGGCTTGGCATTACAAGGAATACCAAAATGAGCAATCGCCAGAGGACCGTGTCGCTTACGCACGATCTGAGTCACAGGCTCAAGACAAAAAAATGGGTCTTTGGCGAGATCCCGCGCCCATTCAGCCTGCAGTGTTCAGGCGGAAAAAATAGCAAGCATTACTTGGAGGACCGATAACGTGGTTCGCACTGCTATACCTCCCATTTGATCCTACTCGGCGTGACAGTTGCGAAGAACTGGTCAATCATCTCGGGACTGGTCAGTGCTTACTGATGCAAATTGACATGCCAAACAACACGGGATTTCAAAGCATCTAAGGTTTTTGTGTGCAGGCAATCTGGTAAATTAACCAAATCATTTTTGAGAGCCGCATGACCCAACAAAAATCAGTGTGCCAGACCTGTTCTTTTTTGATGGCTTCGGAGTCATCAGAGACACAATTTCGTTGCGGTTTCGACTACTTTAAGCAGGCACCAGCTCAGCGTCAGGCTCAAAAAATGTGCAATTACAAATCTGTGCGGCCTTATGACAGTTGCGTTGACTGGACTCAGCACAGTCCATCCATTTTGCGCGACAAATTCGAGTGAAGGTGCCCTCAGCCAAGCCCTTGGGCGACGAAGCTCTCTTGATTGGTTGCACATGAAAAAGCCTTCATGTTCTGTCCTAAGTGTCCTGCTTTCAATGTTCTGGTCGAGGCCGACTAAAGGCACTGCTTTTTATTCCCAAGGCCTTGGCCGCCGTTTGCTCTGCAGCTCACCCACGTTCATCTCACCCTGCAGTGGGGCAGCGTAAAAGCGGTCAATCATTTCGGGGCTGGTCCGTGCATTGCGAGCCAGGGTCAAAGTATCCACAGTGCGGCCAAACATCAATCGGAACATGATGCTGCTGTGGCGTAGGCTGTAAAGCGTTCTTGTTTCCCCAGCCGTGCTCAGCTTCAGACCCGTCACTTCCAGCACGATTTCAAACTGCCTTGCCAGCAGTTTCATGGCGTTGTCGCGTGACGCCGCATCGGGCATGAACACATAGTCCTCGGGGTGAATGTCGCGACCTAGTTCAAGTACCTGTCGACGCCTGATGCGTTCATAGACTTTCACAGCCCATGGCATGGTGGTGATGGGAAAAGTGTGCCCCTTGCTTGGTGGCAAGCTGAGCCTGAGATAAGTCCACTCCCTGCGGATGATCTCCACATGCTTGTGCTGCATGTTGCGTATGTCAGTGGGGCGGATGTAGCTATTGACCATGAACACGATCAGGTCTGCCAAGTCCTTGGTCATCTCGATGCGCTTGATCAAGCGATCAGCAGGCCCCAACTTACCACCAGGTTCGCAAAAGTAAGACCCCTTGGTTTCTTCTGAATGTGCTCGCCACTCGACTCGTTTGCCAGCCAGCTTTTTGGCCACCTTGGTGATTTCTTTGTATTCGCCTACATTGAACCAGCCGCGTGGTTTGTCCTCAATGCCCACCTTGGGAAATTCGGGAATGTGCTGGATGAAACTGTGCCTGGCGGCGTGTTGCAAAACCTTCCGCGTGAGACCCATGTAAGCACCCAGCGTGCTGACACTCAGCTTGGGTACTTGGTTGGAGAGCTTTTGCAAGAACTCGTCCAGCATTTTGTAGTTGATGCTGAGCACATCGGTCTGTCCAAAAAAAGGCAGGATGTGTTTGTCGTAGCGCAGCTGCATGTTGTCGTAACTGATCTTTGACAGCTGGCTGCGGTTCAGCTTGGCCAATTCACTGTCCATCAACATCTTGGTGGCCTTGGCGAAAGTCACAACTTCTGCGGCGTTGACCTCAATGGGCAAGCCTTCAAAATTGCCACCCCTTATGCGTATGGTGATGTCGTCGTAAAAACGCTTGGCCGCTTCCAGTGCGTCACGCTTGATTTCGGTCTTGGTGGTGCGCTTGAAAATGTGGCTCTCCGCGTAATACCTGACCCACCAGTAGCTGGAAGCTGGAATCTTGAAGATCACCAGCTTGCGTGGGTAGCCTGGAATCCGCGTGATGGTTTCCTTGATGGGAACGGATCTGTGTCGTTCATGTGAGTCGGGTTCAAGGGCGAGTGGCATGTCAATTTCTCTGCTGTATTCATAAAGTTTGTTTTCTGAACAGCTGGCCAGTCAACCTGAGCATGGCTTGGAACGGGTTGATCTGTGGCTTTTAGACGATCACTCGCTGTGAGGACCGCCCTGCAACGTTGACAACTGTTTGCAGGGCTTTGATCACACGGTTTCAGCTTCATCTTCAGGCGCATCTGAAGATTTTTTCTTGGATGGTGTCGAAACCTTCCATCTGTTTGACTCATACCAATCAAGAATGGATTTTTCGATGATGGCCAGTTGATCATCGCCATAGCCATCCAGCATGTTGTTCAAAGATGCAATGTCAGGCATCAAAATGGTCTCATCTGTGAAACCCTTTTCAACTGCAGTTTCTCTCTGTTGCTCAAGCGTTTTAGCCATGTACTGCACTGAATTCATCATTGAGTGAATGTCGTAAAAATTTTCAATCAACCGTCCAAGTTGATCAAAATTCTCTTCAGTCAGATTGAACCCCTCAATTATTGTGGCGTCGTAGTTCAGACTCATGAAAAGGTTTGAGTTCACTTCGGCAACTGTGATCAGAAAATCTGAACTTCGAAAGTCCGATTGGTGTTTTCCTGTTTTTCGTATGCGGGCAACAACTCCCAGTAGGTCTGTAAGCCTGTGGATATTGTTAGAGAAATTGCCTCTGCTCTTGTAGTACCTGCCGTCCGGAATCGACAAGAGCCTCTTAAGGTCTTTCAACTTGGGAAGCTCGGTGTCAAAGTGGGCCTTCATCAAGATCACAGTGGCTTTGCCACGGGGTCCTAAAAATTCGCTCATTGGGTTCTCCTAATGGGTTTGACGGATCCCCAGATCCTCATCGGCTGGGGATCAGGCTTGCAGTTAAAACATGGCTTCTTTAACCGTGACGCCAGCGACGGTGGCATTTACAGGCGCATTGATCATGGCTTCTGGCTGCACAGCCGAATTCAGCGCAGGAAGTCCCGCAGGTTGATAGCCCTTGTCACCAGGTTGCATGCCCCAGCCAGATGTGATGCCCCATTTCTCGCGCAGCACATCCAGCTTGTCCTCCATGCTTTTCAAGTCGTCAGAAAGGCTGGCTTCAGCCACCATGGACAGGATTTGCGTTTCCATGGCTTCGTTCAGCCGGATGAAACGAACCACACGACGCTCGTGTCCCGTGGGGTTCACGCACACCGCAAATTCGAAGGTGCCTTCTTTTTTGCCTTCGCCTACCGTGTTGAGCACGAACTTGTCCTCTACCTGAACCACTGTGTCCGCAACCTTTGCATTGGCCAGCAAGATCTTGCGCAGCAGTTTGGTCTTGGCCTCTTTGTGGTCCTTCACAGCTTTGGCCGTGTCCGCATCCTCCTTGGTGGCTGTGATCTTGGCGATGCCGCCCCGTTCCTTGATGTAGTTGGGCAGCTCAGTGGCAGCCAAGTTCTCGTCAAAAGCCACCTGCAAAACTTTGCTGTAGTTGTAGGCCGTCTGGCGGTCTGTGGGCAGGATAAAACGTAGCACTGTGGTGATCCAGGGCGTGTTGGCCTGTGTCTTGATGTCGTGCTCGCTTTCCAGGCGATCACGCATGCGCAGCAAGATGTGGTCGCGCAGGGCGGACTCATTGATCTGCAGTGAGTAGCTGTAGATGGCACCCAGCAGCGCGTACAACTCTTTGGTGCCACGCACCACGTAGGTTTCCACGTACTGATTGTTCATCTTGGCAAGGTTCTGGGCCTGTCCCAGGATCATGTCTACCTGCACTTCATTGGCGCTCTTGTCACTAGGCCGACGCTTGTCTGAGCCGCCCAAAGCGCGGTTCATCAAAAGTCCAAAGGAAAACTCATCCACTGGCGAAGCAGTTGCCGAGGTCTCGACGGGGGCCCCATTTGCTGTGGGCGGGGCGCTGTTTGTATTGTCCAAGTTCATTTCAAACTCCTGTTAAATTCCATAACCATGGGTTCCGTCGGCCAGGATCGACACGACAAGCACAGGTTAGTTTTTTGGCGGCGGTGGTTTTTCACTTTTTCGAAGGGGTACGAAAAAATGAAAGTTCAAAGGCCAGATCGGTGTAGAGACGCTCAAAAATTGATTCCATTTATCTCTGCGGGCCGATTGAGGGCAGAGAGCACTGAGTCGTTTGTCCACGGTTCACACCTTGACATCTGGTGGCGATGTCTCCGATGCTCAAAGGTGTTCACCCAGAGTTGCCGCACTGGCCTTTTCACCACCCAAGGCGCCTTTAAAACTTACCGCCTGTTTGGAGCCGTTGAGGACTTGACCTTGAAAGAATGGTGGTTCACCAAGGGGCATGAGACTTTTGGTGAAAGCATCACGACCTTGCAAGTAACGCTGTATGTCAAGCGTAAAAACAGTGATGCACTGGAGATCACCGTTGACGCCATGCAGCAGGTGTCAAGCCAGTTGGCAGGAAAAGAATTTGGGTTTTGGCTTGATCAGATATGTTTATTGAACTCACGGCAGGGCCTACTTTCTGATGCGCCTTTATCTTGGCCAATTTATCGAAGCCGTATCGCACTGGAGGCGATGTCACAGTTGCTGAGCATCATGGAAATTCATGAGCACATCATCCGCAATGCCCCGCAGACCTGTCTTTGGCAGATAGGTGAACAGCTCAAGCTGAACCATAAAGCCATGACAAAAGGCGATGACTATCCCAGCGTAATAGCCGACAAGCACAAGGCCATGGGACAAACCGTGAGCAGTTATTTGAAAAAAGGCCGGTCTTTGGTTGACAACGCGGCCAATGGGCTGTTCCCCAAATATTGAACTTTTTCGTAAGAAATCACTTTTTTAGTGCATCTTCATCAAGAAAAAAAACCGATAGACCTTTTTTTCGAAAAAGTTCAAAATATGACGACAATGCCTCAGTTTTTGCCTACCTCCGCGTCTCGACCGACGCCCAAGACGTTGCCAACCAAAAGCACGGCGTCGTGCGTTATTGCATCGACAAGAAGCTGCTTGAACCGATGTTCGTCGAGGACACCATCAGCGGCAAGACCGATTGGCGGGACCGTCAGCTCGGGAAAATGATCCGGGGGGCAGGGGAGGGCGACGTGATCGTCGTGTCGTAAGTCTCGCGCCTGGCGCGCAGCACGCTGCAGGTGCTGGAGATCGGCCGGGAGTGCATCGAGAAGGGTGTCCAGTTGCATGTCGCCAAGAGCAATATCGTCTTCGACAACACCCTGCAATCGAGAATCGTCGCCGTCGTGCTGGGCCTGGTGGCCGAGATCGAGCGGGATTTCATCAGCTCGCGCACCAAAGAGGCCCTGGCCAAACGGAAGGCCGAAGGCATGAAGCTGGGCCGCCCGGTGGGTGGTGCCAAGAATCTCAAGCTGGACAAGCACGCCGACAAGATCGACGGCTACCTGGCCAAAGGCATCAACAAGGTGGCCATCGCCAAGCTGCTGGACGTTTCACCGAACACGCTTTATGAGTGGTTGAAGGTCAGACGGCCAGGCTCGGCTCCGGCAGTGTGATTAGGTGGGTTGTAACTTATCATCCGTTGCAAATAACCGGTTCATCTTTGTTGAACTTTGTCCTTGTATTCAAACCCCCCGGTTGTTTATCAATTGAAAATTAAACTCAACTTTTCCGAGGAAATTGCCATGAAAAAAACCATCGCCTATGTGTCAGTGTTGCTTGCCGCCTTTATCTCTGGGTGTGCAACAACTAATTTACCGGTAGAGACAAGCGTTTCCGTGTTCCACGCTATGCCGGTTCCTACTGGCGTCAAATACACCATGCTTCCCTACAAGGAGCAGGAGGGAGGACTTGAGTACAGGACCTATGCTCAGGCAGTTTCCGACGAATTCAAAAAGGTCGGGATGATTGAGGTTGGTCCATCAGAAGCCGCTTTTGCCGTGTTCATTCGCTACGGCATAGATAACGGTCGGGAGGTGATTTCCTCTTATCCAATCATCGGCCAGACAGGCGTCGCATCAAGCAGTACATACGGCACAGCGACCCGTTTTGGCAACACCTCCACACTGAATGCGACGACTGTCAACACGCCAACTTTCGGCGTCGTAGGTTCTGGTTCTCGCTCTGATACTGTTTACCGGCGATATCTGGATCTCGAAATTGTTGAGATGTCATCTCTGAATGCTGGCACAAGGATCGTAAAGGTTTACGAGGGTAAGGCTCGCAGCGAGGGCAGCCTCAATCAACTCCCAACAATCATGCCGCCTATGATCCAGTCCATCTTTAAAGAGTTTCCTGGCCAAAGCGGTAAATCACGAAAGCATTCGATCATCTTGCCCCCTGAACCGCGAGCTGTTAAGTAATTATTGTGCTCGCCCATCAGCTCTAACCTAAGTACAGGCAACACCATGGACGATGGCATTCTTTGGGGCCTTCTCATTCTGGCCTACATCATTCCCTTCCCAATTTGGCTCCATTCCCGCGAACAGGTTGCTGAGGCGCGAAAGGAGTTCTACCCGGGGCGACTAGAAGAGAAGCAGAAGGAAGATAGGCTGCTCGTTTTCGGACTTGTTTGGGTATTTGGCTTGGCTCTAATTCTGGTGGCTTGGAAGCTCGGTTGGGATGCGATCGAGACGGCAATCACTATTGGCGGTCTCATTTCGGCAAGTGCTTTACTGTTCTGGCTTAGCCGACGCTTTAAGCCAGTTGCCATCCCATTTATTCGATATTGGATAGCTGGCTCAATAGTTTGGCTTCTAAGTGTCGGTTCCTGGCATCTAGTTTTCGGAAGAAATAGCGATCTTCGTGGAGACGAAACCTTACTTCTCGCTCTCTTGCCACCGCTGGTGGGCCTTGTTGGGCTCCTGGCCTCATTTTGGGCCAAAGTTGGTAGCAAATAAGGCACTGCTTGTAGCGCCAACGGACCCTAAGGTCTGATCTGCATGGCAACTTATGAAGTCCGGAAGGCCATTCAGACTTGGGCGCCGTTAAAGACATCGGTGTCCAGCGGGCAGGCTCGACACAGGTCACGTGATTCGGTAGGATGAAAGCGCTGCAAACTCAAGTTGTCTCGCGCTCCCTGTGATCAGCTTTGCAGCACTTCGCGCACCCTGTCGGGTGCGTTTTTTTGGTTCATCGTGGCTAGGCCCTACTGCCTAGGATTATTAGCCAAAGTGTTGAATGCTTAATATAAGTCGATATCATCTATCTCACATTTGTGGGAGATAATTTTTGCTCGACTCACCTCTTCATAATTTGAAAAAGAAAAATCGAATCGCAATTTTTCTGAGTCTGTCCCATTTGCGTACAATGAAGACGACTCCTCTTTTGTAATGTAGTTGTTTTTAGTGGAGTAAAAACCTTTTCCACTGTAATCAATCTCTACTCTGCAAACAACATCAACATCTAAATAACCTCGCCCTTTGAAGTTTGTTTCCAATTCATAATTTATACTAGCTTCACAGGAATTGTAGTAATTGCCATATGAACTTTTACTGCAATCAAAATTAACATTGGTTATTTTTAAACACACTTCTGCACCAGTTTTGTCTTCTGTTTTGCAAGAATTCCCATTCGCCAAAAGAGCCCGTCTTGCAGCTATTGCAGTCGCAACTGCTTTTTCTCTTACTTCCATTGCTAAAATTTCATCTGCATTCATTGCTATACAGTTACCAGAAGAAATTTTATAGCTTTTATTACACTCCCACCCATTGCCCGCATAATTGAGTTTGGCATTATTGGGTAGCTCAACCTTTACACATCCATTGCTTACCTGGCGAAAACCACTGACACATTCCCAGCCATTGCCAGCGTAGTTTAATTTTGAGTTATCAGGTAGATCAACCTTTACGCATCCATTGCTTACTTGACGAAAACCGCTGACGCATTCCCAGCCATTGCCCGCATAATTGAGTTTGGCATTGTTGGGTAGTTCAACCTTTACACATCCATTGCTTACCTGACGAAAACCACTAACACATTCCCAGCCGTTGCCAGCATAATTGAGTTTGGCATTATTGGGTAGCTCAACCTTTACACATCCATTGCTTACCTGGCGAAAACCACTGACGCATTCCCAGCCGTTACCAGCGTAGTTTAATTTTGCATTAGGTGGTGTTTCCACTTTTATGCATTCATTTCTTATCTGGCGAAAACCACTGACGCAAGTCCACCCATTACCATAGGCATTGGTTTTTGCATTCTCTGGCATTGAATGGGTATTTGTAATTAATAAAATATTGAAAACAAATATCAAAAGTAATTTCATCTTAAAAATCATGTATTTCTCTTTTGATTTGAAAATAATTTCCATCATTGGCATCAACATTCCGGTTTGCAATGGGTGAATCAATCTATTGACTGCAAGCGTTCCCTTTACGCCCCCATCAGTCAATCGTAATCTTGTAGACCACCTGTGTGGTGCCCATCACAAAGTACAAGGTCTTGCCCACAGCCATGAGCTGGGTGGGGGCAGTCTCAAGCAAGAGGGTGGAGCGCTGGGTGGTGGCGTTCCAGCTGTAGACCTTGCCAGCCTCTCCAAAAATAACACTTCCGCCACTCACCGCATACAGGTTGACGCTGGCCAGCTGGGACAACTCATAGACCCGGTTGTCACTGGTGCTGGCCTTCAGTCCTGTCACTGTGTTGGTGGTGCCCGGAAAGCGGCCAGTGGTCGCGGTGGTGGTGCTTTCTGTCCACGCTGCCAGGCCATCGCGCAGCTGGAAGTTGCCCGCATTACTGCTCAGGGTGGTGATGGCGCCGCCGCTTGCAGCTTGTGCCAGCAGCGTGAATGGCCCGCTGGTGTTGCCCGGTGTGGTCTGCTGCCAAACAACCCGCTGTCCGTCTGTCTTGGGGTAGATGCTGCGTGCGCCACCGCTGCTGAGCTTGGTGGAGCTGTTGGTGGCGGAGTTCCAGCGGTAAATGTCAAAGGTGGATGACACACCTTCTCCACCTGTCTGCGCCCCATAAAAGAACGCGATGTTGCCGTTGGCATCAACGGCGAAGTCGTATTCGGTGTTGATCAGGTAGTTGGCACCGGCCGGCTGGGTGATTTTGCTGAAGGTCTTGGACGCGGTGTTGTAGCGGGTGAAGCTGCCGGGGTTGCTGCCTGCGGCGTTGATCCAAATGACATCGTTGCCGTGGGCCCTGGGGTATTGCTCGTAAATGCCCAAGTAGGTGTTGGCGTTGGACAGGTTGGTCCGCTTGCCGGTGGTGTCCCACATGAAGATGCAGGAGTTGACGCAGTCGTTGCTGCCGATGCCGGTCGTGCCCAAGCTGCTGATAAAGACGTTGCCGCCTTCCATTTCCCAGTTGTACAGGTGCCTGATGGCATCGACGCCTTGCAAGCTGACTTCGGTCTGGGTGGTGGTGTTGCGCACGCGGTAGCTGCCGTCGGTGGCTCTGTAGAGCAGCAGCGCGGGGTTGGAGTTGTCGAGCTTGATGAGTTGTCCGCCTGCCCCCAAGGTGAAGTTAGGCTGGAAGGCCAGGGCCGAACTCGAGGTGACCGTGACGGTGCGCTGCAAGACGGTAACCGACTTGCTGCTGTCGGTGGCTTTGACGGTCAGGGTGTAGCTGCCGGCGGGCAGGTTGGCCAGGCTCATCGTCCCGGTGAAGTTGGCGTTGGTGGTGGTCAGGAACGGGTAGTCCCCCAGGCTGGCGGTGGTGGTGACCGCGCCGGGCCGGTCGCTGCTGCTGGTGCCAGTGAGCGACAGGGTGCCGCTGACCAGCGCGCCGTCGGCTGGGCTGGTCAATGTGATGAGTGGCAGGTTGGTGATGGGCACCGCCACGGTCACTGATTTGCGTGCGCCTTGTTTGTCCACGGCGGTGACCACCATGGTGTGGCTACCCGAGCCCGCTTGTGCGGCGTTCACGCTGAATCGGTAGACATTGAAGCTGCTGGTAAAGCGCCCAGAGCTCGCGTTGGGTTCGGTGAGTGAGGGCTGGGGTGTGCCGTCGAATGCCGCATCCACACGCGCAATGCCGTATTGCGAACTGGCGCTCACGTCCACGTTGATGGTGCCGGTGGTGCCTGAAACCTGGGCTGCTAACGCGAGGTTGGAATTGGCCACACTGATGACCTTGCGCACCTCTGTATAAGAGTCGCTCGCCACCTGGATCCTGGCCACGATCAGGTGCGCGCTGTTGGTCTCGGTGCTGGTGTTCCAGCTGACGGGGTTCCCCGCGCCTGTGGTGGTGGTGCCAATCAGCCGCAGGTCGGCGTACCAGCTGACCGACGGATAGGTCAAACCATTGCCTATGCTCAGTTGCACCGTACCGGATGCGGGCTCATCACCGCTGACCACGATCTCCGGTGCGGCCCCGGGAACCAGGCCGGTCACAGTGGTTTGTTTTTGTGGGGTTTGCAGGGTCAAGGTGTCGGCGGCAATGCGGGCATCAATGCGGTATTTTTTGTCGGTGGTGAGGGCGCGCGACCAGCTGAGTTTGCTGTTGCTGCCGCCCGCGCCCGCCAGGCTTTCTAACGTGGTGTAGCTGTCGTCGGGGTTCTGGGTTTTGATGTCGTAACGGGTGCCACTGGGAAAGCTGTCGACCCAGTTCAGGGTCACGGTGTTGGCTTCAAGGTCCACCAAAGAGGTGAGTTGGGCGGCAGCCGCATAAAGGCGCAAGGTGCTGACGCTGACCGAGTCGTTCACCACAGAGCGGGCGGCGGCAATGCTGGGCGCAGCCTTGATGGCGGCCAAGCGCCCCAGGACTTCTGCATCGACCGATGTCCGAAAGCTGGCCAACTTTTGCGTCAGGGTTGACTTGGGATCGGAAGTCTCGACGTTCTTGAACACCTCCACCATGGCCGCAGCCAGGTTGTGCAGCTCTTGGTAGGTGGCATTGGTGGCTTTGGCGCTGACGTAATTGGCGTAGACATCGATGCCGGGCATGCCCAAATCGGCCCTCACCGCGTCTTCCGCCTGGCGCAGCGTTTGGCCTGCCTTGACCTTGGCCATCACGCTGGTGGTGATTGGCGAGACGAGCTCTGGCTTACCGGGTGGCGCCATCAGGGTGAAGCCTTTGGTGACGGCAACGCCCGGACTGTCTTGGTCAACGGTTTGGCCTGCAATGGCCACCACCACCACGGAGTGCGCCGCCTTTTGCGCTGGCGTGGCCATCAAGGTGAAGGCGCCGTTGCTGTCGGTCAGTGTGGTGGGTTCCCCCGCGTCGAGGCTTCCGTTGTCGTTCAAGTCCAAAAAGACCTGGGCACTTTTAAGAACGCCGTCGATGGCAATGCCAGCGACGGCCACTTGGCTTTGTGCGGCCGACTGTGAGTCAGCTCCCCCGCCACAGCCAGACAGCAAGCCCGCGATGGAGAGAAGGGCTGCAAGCGGTGCCGACGTGAGTCTGGGGGTCATGAATTGCCTTTCAGTCCGAGGACCAAGGGTGCGGTGTTTTCGCCTGCAACCACCAGCAGGCTCGGCAGCCGTGGTATCACGCGCTTCACAGCAACACGCTAAAAATTGTTGATTTTGTAATCTTAGGAGGTTTGCAGGCTCAGGTGGTGAACCAGCTTCTTTTATTTGCACGCACTTTGCATTGCGTCATGGTACGGCGTCGGGCTGTTATGGGGGGCAGGGCTGCACCAACTCAGGCACGCCATCGCCCGCAGTCCACAAAAAAGCGTGTTGTTCGTAA
This sequence comes from Limnohabitans sp. Rim8, assembly GCA_945897795.1. GTDB lineage: Bacteria > Pseudomonadota > Gammaproteobacteria > Burkholderiales > Burkholderiaceae_C > Limnohabitans_A. The sequence goes on from CAMDFT010000027.1 coordinate 27,293, forward strand.
TGCCGAGCCAGTGACTTGGCCGCTTCCAGATCCAGGCCCAGCGCCAAGACGCTGACCTCGCCCGGCCATTTGTTGCTGGGATGCTTGCCGATGCCGTCGATGCAAATCAGTCCGCGCTTTTTGAGGTTGGCTTTGAGCTCGTCATGGCGGGCTTGGTTTTCTTTGGCGGGTAGGTTTTGACTGAATGGGTTCCAGGCGGTGATGAAGGCCGCGCTCAGGGCGTTGTGCTCGGCCATGAGCGCTTTGAGTTCCGAACAGGGCTGGCCGATGTGCATCACGAACGGGGCTTCGTGGTGCACGATGTAGTAGGTATCGGCGAAGGCTTGAAGCAGTTCAGGGGGTAGGGCGGTCATGTGCTGGCGTTCGCTTCTTGGTAAAGGGCGTTGATCGCGGCTTATCTGTTCTGCTTGGTGGCGGTAGTCATATTGCTCGTTAGACCAAGTTCATTCAGTTTTGAGGGATGAAGCTTTAACCCACTAAATCAGTCGGAAACCTTACCGTAGGTAGTTGCCGCCCAGACTACCGCGTTTGACAACTTGTTGATTTTTGTGATTTGCTGAAAAAGGAATTCGGCCACCGGGGTCGGATCAAAAACAGGCAAACCATGCAAGATTCAAACAGCTACAGACGACGGCCACATCAAGCTCCTCATGTCGGGGAACTGCGTGTCATGGAAGGTCGATTGGCCATGTGCGTCAATCCCATGGCCGATTACGGCGGATGGTCGGGACCGCTTTGGGCTATTGAAGGCGTTCGGTACAAATTCAGCCTCAGAGGTGGCCCCACAGGCTACCAAGAAGGTTTTTGCGAGAAAGTGGATCCCCGGTGCCCAACGGTCACTTTTCGGATGATTCCAAGAGGATGGGATGAAGAGAGTCCGCTTGAGGAGTGCAGATCATTTTTCTACACCGAGATTGGGCGTTTGAACCCCGAATACCCCGGGTGGATGGTTCGGAAACTGACTAATTTGCGTAACGCCCAAAACGCTGAGCTGACCTGGCAAGGTGCGCCGGCCATCGCAGAGTCGGTCTCGCAAAGCCCTTACACCGACAGTTGGAAGAAGCTGTTGGGCGATTCGGCTCACTGTCAATTGCTGGGTTTGTTACAAGCAACAGCCAGAGTCAAGGACTTGATCGATGAGGCTCAGGGCCACTGCACCCACATGCCATCACCGGCCCTCAAAAGCCATGTTCAGGCCATCATGCAAAATCTCGGAAGGTCTACAGTCAAAATGAACACAAACAAAGAACTCAGCCGCTCGGAGCAATGCGCATACGGTGCCGTTTTAGGGGCATTGACGGGGGATGCTGCAGGGGGTGTTCTCGAATTTTTGGGCCGTCAACCCACGCCCAAAGAGTGTGAGCAGGCTTTCGACATGCCTGGCGGTGGTGTTTTTGACTTGGCACCTGGGCAGTTCACGGATGACGGTGAGATGACCGTCTGTTTGCTCCGTGCATTGGTGCTCGGTCAGGGCCAATACGGTCCAATGATGGTGGCCAAGGCCTACAGCGATTGGGCGGCTTCTGAGCCATTTGACATCGGCAACGCCACTTCAAATGCCCTGCGCCTTCCCAATTCGGAGCGTTATGGCGTGAGGGCGGCTGAATTGATCGCAGACCAAGCGCTGGAGTACAACAGCGAATCCAAGGCCAATGGTAGTTTGATGCGTGCGACACCCTTGGGGATTGCAGCTGCCAACATGACTGCAGAGCAAACCGTTGCGATGGCCTGTGCAGACGCCCGCTTGACTCATCCCAATACAGCTTGCCAGGCATCTACGGCAGCCTACGTGCTGGCCATCCGCCATTTGATTCAGCAACCAGGGGATCACAAGGGTGCTTTTGCAGTTGCCCAGAGCCACGCTCAAAGCACCAGCGAGGAAGTCAGCCAGTGGCTACAAGATGCCCAAGAGGGCGTACTGCCACCAGCGCACCCTATGGCCGGGTTTGTCCGTTACGGCTTCACCTATGCCTTTTACTACCTGTACAGAGCCACGTCTTTTCAAAAGGCCATCCTTGAAACGCTGGTCAGGGGCGGGGACACGGATACCAACGCTTGCATTGTGGGCGGCCTGCTGGGGGCCTTGCATGGCATGGAGAAAATTCCGAAAAACGCTCTGGACAAGGTCCTTGCTTGTGACACACGCCATGGCCAACCAAGACCTTCCGCTTTCACCATTGAGCCCGTCTTAGGGCATCTGAAAAAGTTGTCGCAATTCTGCTTGGGGGAGTAAAGTAACTTATAAAAAAAACAGAATTCAAGCCAACGTTACACATCAGCAAAATTGTGTATAGGCAGCAGCCAAATAAATAAGGTTCAATTTGTAGTTTTGCAGCGATTTAGTATTTTCGCAAAAATCTACTTTAGACACACAGCGCGAATTTGATCGCCAAAGTGCGACGTGGCAGCGTACAAGAGATAGCGTCCACTAGGACTAAAGCGAGGATCCCACTCGTCCTCAGTTGTCGAAATACGTCTAATTGGCTTTTGATCGCGGTCGTCCAATCGCATGACGAACACATCGAAATTTCCTCCCTCTTTCTGGGCAAATGCCAACATTGATCCATCGGCCGAAACTGCAGGATCCCACTGCTCATAATTAGAGGGACTTACAATCCGCTTAGAAGAGACTTGATCAGTCGGTTTTTTTGCATGGACTTGGTAGCGCCCAGGCTCGTTATTGATGAAATAGACGTCACCCTTTGCACTTGCGAATGGTCGCCAGCTCTCTTTACTAGGGAGGGTAAGAGGATTAGGGACGCCTCCCGGCTCCCGAAGTGAATACAATATTGGAGGCTTTTGATCGGCATGTCGATATCCTGAAAAGTAAATGACACCATCCAAGCCGACGTTAGCTATTGCACCATTTAATCCTTGGTCAGTAAGTAGGGCCTGTGTCTTTCTGTCTCTAAGATCGAAGATCATCAGACGGCGGTCGTCTCCAGATCGTTGAGTAAAAAGAATCCGATGCTCATCAATCCATGTTGGATGTTCAAGTCCCAGTGGATCAGTGCTTCGAAAAATCTCATCTCTAGAACCGGTCTTAACGTTCAATATAACAATCGCACTCCCCTCAGAGTGATTGAGTTGAAACAATAGTCGCTGATAAGAATTGTCGAAGCTGGGGTAGCGTCCCCGTAGTACGTCCTCATGAAGAGTCGCAGTTAGGAGCGACTTTCCTCCTATGCGTATGTCAGCGCAAGAAACCCTATTTTGAGGAGAGTCCGTCTTGTTTTCTTTCAAGATCTGATGAAGCGTTTGCGCAATCTTTTCTGATGCCCATTTAGATCCGAAATTATTAAAATGGATGTGGTCGTCATAAAAAAGAGATGGGCCGTCAGATATAGTCTTCAATTCTTTGGCAAGATCGACAAGTACAACCGATTGTGTTTTTGCAACACTGCGTATCGCGTCGTTAAAACTATCTTGATCCACGGACGGCCGACCAAGCGGCTGGGTCATCAGCACTGGGACTTGGCCATTAGCTTTTATTACGGCAACGAGGTTCCGAAGACTCTGCGCATAAAGATGAATGCGACTCGATGCGATACCAGCATGCTGATCTAGAGCCCTCTCTGTCACCTTGATACCACGGCCGCCCTCTGCATCACGGATTTTCCGAATCACTGCGTCGGCGAGGAACACCACATTACTGTTAAGACGTGCCCATTCCCAAGAAAACTGGGCTAGACCTCTTCCTGTCTCAAGGAGTCCACTGGCTGTAGCCTCTGAATAATTTCCAAAGTTGGATCTATACGTTTCATTCAGTGTGAGTCGCAGTCTGTCATTAATGTTGTGCATTACGACGACTATCTCAGCTTCACGTATTCTGGTCGAAGGATGGTTTAAGTAGAGATTGAGGCTGTCGTGCGAGGTGTGTCCACGAACTCCCGCATTCAGCCCTTCAAAATTTTTTCCGCTAGACTTGCTAAGTTGAAACGGAGCAAGAAATGGAAACCGATACTGCTCATCTACCTCATTGTTCTCAGTAGTTGATCCACCAAGAAAAAGTATTTTCCGTGCTGTAGCTTCGAACTGAATGTCTGGCGGGCCAAGAACGAGTCCAAATGGATCTGTACGAAGCAGTCGGGTAGGTCCACCATCTGGTTGTTCATTGATGAACTCGTCGGCTAAATTAGGTTGTAGCCAGCGCGTGGTTGTAATCAATGGAGCAGACTCATTCACGAATTTCTTCGTTTCCGTGCGAGTCAGCTTCACGTTCCCGGTTGAACCAGCAATTAACTCAGCTAAGGTAAGTGTCCCTAGCAAAAGCATAACCAATACGGCAATAAAAAATGCTTTTTTTGTGCGATCTCTAAGGGTAGACATTCAAGTTTTCAACTAAGTTTTAGTCAGTCAAGAGAGTAAAGCTCATGATGCGGCCTGGACGGTGTTTCGGTTTGTTCGCTTTTTTCGAGAAAGCAATTACCTACGACGAGTGCATCGAGCCCTGTGCCTATAAAGCAGCGAAAGGCATCTTCAGGTGTGTTCACGATTGGCTCACCTCTTACGTTGAAAGACGTGTTGACCAATACGGGACATCCAGTAATTTCCTTAAATCGGGTCAGTAATCCGTGGAACCTCGGATTTACATCGATACTGACTGTCTGAACCCGCGCAGTTCCGTCAACGTGAGTTACGGCCGGTATGGTCGAAAGTTGTATTGATTGCTTATCCAGCCCAAAGATCTTATCGTCATGTTGGTTTACTTTAAGCCGCTGCTGCTCCCCTACCTCCCCAACCAGTAACATGTAGGGGCTCGGCTCACGTAGGTCGAACCACTCATTTGCGTCCTCTTCACGGACACTTGGGGCGAAAGGACGGAATGACTCCCGAAACTTGATCTTTAGATTAAGTTGCCGCTGAGTAGTTGGTAATCTAGGGTCGGCTAGGATGCTTCTTGCACCGAGGGCACGAGGGCCGAACTCCATGCGCCCAGTCATCCATCCAATCGCCTCCCCCTTAGCGATACTCTGGGCAGCTTTAGTTAGCAGTTCGCCTTCTTCTAGTACCGTGAAGCGAGCGCCGCATGACAACAAGCGTTGCTCAATATCTTTCTGAGAATACTCAGGTCCAAGTAGAGCACCCTTCATTCCATCGCTGGGAGTTACGACGCGACTTCTCCCAAGAAGCTGGTAGTACAAGGCCAGTGCCGCCCCGATCGCTCCACCTGCATCTCCTGCAGCCGGTTGAATCCAAATCCTGTCAAAAATACCAGTCTGGGATAGCTTTCCGTTTGCTACGCAGTTCAATGCTACACCGCCAGCAAGACACAGATTTCGAGCACCGGTTTGACGTGATACTTCACGCCCCAAAGTCAAAACGACTTCTTCAGTTACGGCTTGAATGGAGGCCGCAATATCAAGATGTCGAGTCTCAAGTGTTCCCTCGGCTGTTCGTGGACTTCCACCGAACAATTCATGAAACGCTTCGTTAGTCATCGTCAATCCCGTGCAGTAATCGAAATAGCGCAGGTTGAGAGCGAACGACCCATCGGCTTTTAAATCAATGAGATTATCTTTAATTAAACTTATGTACTTTGGAGTGCCATAAGGTGCCAACCCCATCATCTTGTACTCTCCTGAGTTCACTCGAAAACCCAGGTAGTAAGTAAACGCCGAGTAAAGGAGCCCAATCGAATGAGGAAATTGAATCTCTCGTTCAATCGCTAGACTGTTCCCACTTCCGAATCCCATGGATGTGGTTGTCCATTCCCCGACTCCGTCCATCGTTAGTATTGCCGCCGACTCAAAGGGTGAAGGGAAAAATGCGCTCGCCGCGTGACTCAGATGATGCTCAGAGAAAGCTAAGCGAGATGTCCATTTTACGTCTTGGTCTACGTGCTCAGTCAAGTCTTGCAGCAACTGAGATTTTTGAAATAGCTTGTCCTTAATCCAACTAGGAAGAGCCAAAGAGAAACTGCGAAACCCTCTCGGAGCAAAAGCAAGGTAAGTTTCGAGCAGTCTTTCAAACTTCAAAAAAGGCTTGTCATAGAATACGACGTAGTCGACTTCCGACGGTTTTGTGTTGGAAAATTCAAGGCAGAATTGAATAGCGTTTATTGGAAAACTAGCATCATGCTTGATCCGTGTGAATCGTTCTTCTTGTGCCGCGCATTTGATCTCACCGTTCACCAGTAGACACGCAGCGGCATCATGGTAATAGGCGGAAATTCCTAGAACGCGCATCAGATCAAAAGATGGTGTAAATAAACGGCGCGAGGATCGATCCTTTGGCTGCCACCATCAAACCTCCCAACGCGAGCATGATCAAAATAATCGGAAGGAGCCAGAGTTTTTTCCTGGCTCTGAGAAACTGAAGAAGTTCATAAAGAAGATTCATTTTTTAGTACTGCTGTCTAAAAAAATCACTTTGTGAGCGCTCGAGCTGTTGCCGCGGAATCCAATAAGTAGAACAGCTAGGGCGTTTAAGCCTCAAGGCGTCTCGGCCAAGCCAGCGTGAAATAACAGCAGTAGGAGTCAATACGATGAAGTAGAGTGCTGCCAAAACTATTGGACTGACAATAGAGCCAAGTCGCTCGCCTAGCCAAAGCCATCCATGCTTTAGTCTAGTGAATTTGTTCGGACAGCACAGCACCATGACTACCATGACGGTGGTGATCAAGGTTAGTGACACAGATATAGCTAAGTTTGATTTCCAAAAGGCGTAGAAGGCTCCAGATGCCGAACAGACGCAAAGCAATATTCCGAACGCCCTATCTGACGCAGTAGATTTAGCCATTGAATAGCCGATTCAAATCAGTTAAAGCTTGGTGTAGCAACACTGTGAATTCTCACAAAAAGGGTGTGATGGACTGGCTGTATCCGTTACGGATACCTGATGAAAAAAATCCACCGCATTCGCTCTTTCGGACGCAAGGGGCACATTCTTTGGCAAACTCGTTTTTCCAATCTGATATGGACTTGACATATACAGGTAAGACATCTGAATTTACCAAGCAAAGAGGATGGTTGTAGACCGCTGTACGTACTCCGTAGCTTGTCAAAATTTTTACTGCTTCACTTAGCTGATCCTTGTATTCAATTGGATCTACCCAAAGACTATCGATATTAGCTCTAGCAAAGCCGATATGCTCAAGTCCCATCAATGCCACTTGATCGACAAAGAGGAGGTTGCGAGAAATAAAATTTGCTAGCTCGGACAAACCTTCACAGGTTTGTTTGTGGATGACTACTCGAATCTCAACCCTCTGTCCATAGCGTTTGAGGTTGAGTACGCCTCGCACGGTCTCATCAAACGCCCCCTTAGATTGAACGACATAGTCATGCACACTCGCATCGGCAGAGTAAATCGGAATTCCGACCATGAGATCTGGGTGTTCCACCTGAGCGTAAGCCTTGGAAAACGCCTCATCTGCAAAGGCTCGCCCATTGGACAGAACATGCAAGCTCGTTTGGGGCAGCCAACTTTTGGTGTGATGGAGTAGCTTGATGAAGTCATCTCCGTATATCGTGGGTTCTCCTCCAGTGAAACCAATTTCTTTTGTTTCGCGAGGCATCATCTTGATAGCCTCGAAGGCTTCTGTGAGCAGCCAGCTGTCATCAACGCGCTTTGGCGGCTGCGAACACATCAGGCAATAGTGGTTACATTGCTCAGTCAGTAAAATGCTGTTGTGGTTTGAGTTGGCACGAAAGAGCGATCGAATACGGCCGTCGGGCAACAAACTAACAACATCCCCATCGCCGAAGTAGTCAAACTCTAGGCCCAGACCGGTTGTTTTGTCAGGTGGAAACCCCTCCGAAGATGCAGTAGGAAGAACAAAGTAGTGTCCAAAGCCAGTAGGTACAGATGAGGAATCTCTAGCTAGGAAAGCCTTCTTACCTCTGAGGGGCAACGGTAAGTAGGGGTTGGTCGACAGACTGTAAAGACGCGGTTCCTTGATGTCAGAAAGTACGTCTGACTTACGAACGACTCGGCCGGAGAGCATCAGCATCTGTTTGCCCACCTCATAAAAATAGTTTTGACCTGCGGGTCAGACTTCATACGCTCTAGGAGCAACTTCACCACACCCATGATGCGCTTGCAAAATTCTGACTCGGGCTTGCGGCCGAGAACATCTCCATGCATTGCATGGTGGTAGACCGGATCAGCTCCGCACCAAGGCTCAAAAGCACAATCACTGCACATTGGAGCAGACAACGTGAATGAATCTTCGAGTGCGCCAAGCAGTACCTCATTGGTGAATACATCCTCATAGCTGCTCGTAAAGAGGTTTCCAATCTTAAAGGTTGTATCGTCCATTTCTCGTAGCATTCGACTTTCATCGGAAGCATAAATGTCCCCGTCGTAGTTGAAGACTACGGCTGCGATGCCAGCACCCGATGGATTCATTAAGTCAACATAGCCTGGATCGTTTGACGTCAGCATTTTGGTCAACATTAGCGCAGCGAATTGCTCTGTGAACCGCACGCCTTGCTTGTTAAGTTCGATGATGTAGTCTAGCCCTTCTTCATAAAACTTCAGCCACCTATCTACGTTGTATGCACCATAGCTCTTTGTTTTGATCGCAAATCCATAGGGCGATAAATGGCGAAAGAAGATTCCATCAAAGCCATGCCTGAGGTACTCGTCAACAATATCTTTGGCTCGTGTCAGGCTAGCCGGTGAAGTAGTCATTAGAGCCGAGACAGCATCAAAGCCGAGCACGCCTCGCGTTCTTTCAAGACCCTCTACGAACCGTGCGTAGCTATCACGGCCTGGTCTAGGTCGGTTCCGATTGTGCAGGTCCTCTGGACCATCAAGCGAGGTGGATAAATAGACTTTATGAGCCTTGCAAAAAAGCAAAATTTCGTCGGTCACCAGAGTCAATGTGCTCGTGATCACAAATTGAAGATCACGGTTTTGAGTTTCGTTGATCTCTTTTGCCCTGAGTACGATGTGCTTGACGAGATCGAAGTTGAGTAATGGCTCACCGCCCTGGAATTCGATCTTGATGGCAGGGTTCGGCGATCTGAAGACGATTGCAAGGGCTTTTTCAGCCATGTCAATCGTCATATCAAAGGCAACCTTGTTTTCAGACTGACGTGAGACTTGGCAGTATTGGCAGCTGTGATCGCAGCGAAGCGTAACCACGAAAATGTGCAAGTTGGTGAAGTTTCGTAGCTTGCTGTACTTCGTTCGAGTTTTTAGACCCAACAACTCAATGCTTGCTTTATCCCCATTCTCTTTGATGAAGTGGCGAGAACGCAATAAAGAGTAAATTTTGCTATTCGGATCGAGCTTCTTGCTAAGTGTCGCTTCTAGGTCTTCGCGCGAAATGAAGGCGAACTCACCTACATAGTTTGTGATCACCACGTCGTGATCATCCAAGGGCTCAAATTTGAAGGGCAGCAGTTGATACTGGCCTTGAGTTGCCTTGTATTCAACAAAAGGACTAAATTTTGTCACCCCTGTAATCCTGTGCGTGAAAACGTGTAGGCCAAGATCAGGTTACGCACATCTTGAGTCTCTTCCTTGATTTGCTTTCGTAGCTGTTGATCAAGCAGCTCTCGCTTGAAGTCGGCGATGTGATCGTTAAACTTATCTTCGTGGCCTGCTATGGGCTCAATTTCGCAGAGCCACTCTTCGTCAGCTGGTTTGATCAGTATCGTGATTCGATCAATGAAACGATAAGCTGCTTTTTGAGTTGCTTCAAGGCTATAGATTTCTTTGTTCAAATTCAATTTCATTATGAAATCCCATATAAAAAAGTCCGCCAAAGGCGGACTGTCGGAGCGTTCAAAATGCGAGCATTAGCGACTAGAGTAGTGGGACCTGTGCGAACTGTGTGAACTGTGTGATCTGTGCGAAGAGTGATAAGCCATCATCAAGCCAGTATCTTCAGCTCTCTTAAGTACAAAATTGAACTCATCGCCATTAGCATCCTTGATTGAGATGTTCTCACCAAGAGATGAAGTCTGAGCTGTAGAGATGTTCTGTGAATCTTTCACAAATGAAGAGGCTGCAGCGTTTGCAGAAGTAGGGGCAGCATCTGCGGCAAAGGCAGCTGCGAGAGTAGCGAAAGCAGTGAGAAATTTTTTCATAAATACTCCTTTTTAAATATCATAACGTGTCGCAGCAAAAAATGCAACATTTTTATTGGCGTGCCAACCCTTAAATTTTATTTCTAAATTATTAACATTTAAAATTAATTTGTTAATTTTAAATTATTTCTCAACTGAATCCGTTGTTTCTCTGCGAACAGACCCGTTGACATCAGGCCTAGACAAGTTCAACTGCGGCCTTTAACTGGCTTGGACTGCTGTACAAATATGCGGCAGTGGTCTGGATGCTGCGGTGGCCAGCCAGAGTTTTGAGGATGTGAATCGCGGTGCCCTTGTTGGCCAGTGAGGTTAAAAACGTCCTGCGACCGCTGTGACTGCTTGCGCCTTGCAGTCCTGCACCTGCGTACAGCAATGCAAACGTCTGTGCCAGGCTATTTGCGCTAAACCCAGTTAGGATGCTTTTTTGGCTGGCAAAGAACGGATAGCCTCTGTCCACACACTTGGCCTGTGCGGCATATGCCTGCAGTTCCTCACGCAATTTGATGTTGACGAAGACTGTGCGTGCGTGCCTACCCTTGGTCATGTCGGGTAGCAAGCGAATTTCTTCTTTCACTGTGCCATCGGTATTGATGACGTCACTCCAGCGCAAGCAAGCTACCTCACCAATACGCAAACCCGCTAAGTGCGTGAGCAACATCATGGCCCGGTTGCGTTGCGCAAA
>CAMDFT010000028.1 GCA_945897795.1 Limnohabitans sp. Rim8
TTTTTCACAGTGGCCAAACCTACAGCTTGCAAGATGCAGATGTAAGCCCAGCCCAGATCAAATTCATAGGGCTTGACCGACAACTTGGCAGACGTTGGGTAGGTGTGATGGTTGTTGTGCAGCTCTTCACCACCAATCAAGATACCCCAAGGCGAGATGTTGGTGCTGGCGTCGTGTGCCTCAAAGTTGCGGTAGCCCCAGTAGTGGGCAGCACCATTGATGATGCCAGCCGCGGTAATGGGAATCCAAGCCATTTGAACGGCCCACACAGTGAGGCCCAATGCGCCAAACAAGGCCACATCGATGATCAACATCAATGCCACACCTTGCCAGGAAAAGCGCGAATACAGATTGCGCTCTATCCAGTCGTCGGGGGTGCCATGGCCATAGCGGCTGAGGGTTTCTTTGTTTTTAGATTCTTTGCGATACAACTCGGCACCAGTGAACAACACCGTGCGAATGCCATGCACGTGCGGGCTGTGCGGGTCTTCGGCTTGCTCGCACTTGGCGTGGTGTTTGCGGTGGATGGCGGCCCACTCCTTGGTCACCTGGCCAGTGGTCAGCCACAACCAGAAACGAAAAAAGTGCGAGGGAATCGCATGCAGGTCCAAAGCGCGGTGCGCCTGGTGACGGTGCAGGAAAATCGTGACACTGGCGATGGTGATGTGGGTCAGGGCCAAGGTGATCAACACCATTTGCCACCACGAAAAATCGAACAGGCCGTGGCCCATCCAGTGAACCACCGCATCCAAAAAAGCCCAATCAGGCAAGAACATGAGTCCGTCTTTCTACTGAAGCCTGAGATCAGGCAATCGTTCAATTTTAAGTTTCCTGCCCAAAAAAGGACAGTAATTTAAATCGAACAAAGAATAAAAGGGGTAAAAAATAATTACTTTTTAACCCAAGCGGCTGCAAAAAAACCGTCCGTGGCATGGCGGTGAGGCCACAAGCGCAAGAATGTACCGCCTGAACGCTCATCCGTCGGCACATCGCCCGAAAGTGACGGGGAACACAAGCTGGCCGCATCGGGCACCTTCAGCCGTTCAAGTTCTTGGGCCACATTGAGGGGAGCAAAGTCGGGGTTGGCCGCGCTGAAGGCTTGCGCGATCAGCTCGTTTTCTTCGGGCAACATGCTGCAAGTGGCATACACCAAGCGGCCGCCCGACTTGACCATGCGCGAGGCACTTTGCAAAATAGCTTGTTGCTTCTCGGTCAACTCCTGCACAGCTTGGGGCTTTTGCCGCCATTTCAAGTCGGGGTTGCGGCGCAAGGTTCCCAGGCCCGAGCACGGCGCATCGACCAGCACGCGGTCGATCTTGCCCGCCAGACGCTTAACGCGGTCATCACGCTCATGGGCAATGGCCGCCGGGTGCACATTCGACAAGCCGCTGCGCGCCATGCGAGGTTTGAGCGCATCGAGGCGGTGGCCGGACACATCGAACGCGTACAAGCGGCCCGTGCTGCGCATGGCCGCGCCCAGCGCCAGCGTCTTGCCGCCTGCACCGGCGCAAAAGTCCACCACCATCTCGCCCCGGCGGGCGTCCACCAACAAGGCCAAGAGCTGCGAGCCTTCGTCTTGCACTTCGATGGCACCTCGGGTGAAGGCGTCGGTTTTTTGCAGGGCAGGCTTGCCTTGCAAGCGCAGGCCCCAAGGCGAATACGGCGTGGGTTCGGCGGCAATGCCTGCTTGGGCCAACTCTTTTTGGATCTCGCTGCGTTTGGCTTGGAAGGTGTTCACCCGCAAGTCCAGCGTACCCGGTTGCTGCAGGTGTTCGGCCAGCACCCAAAAGTCATCGCCCAATTGGGCCTGCAGGGCTTGCGCCATCCACTCGGGCAAATTGTGGCGGTGCGGAGCCATCAGCGCGTCAGCGGGAATCGCATCGCAAGTGGCCAGCCACTGCTTTTCGGTGTCGTTCAAGGCAGAAGCCAGAAAGTCACGCGGGCCAAAAAAGCCCAAAATAGCCAACTTGCGCTCTTTGGCACCCGAGCCCGAACGGGCCAGTTGCTCAAACAACAGTTTTTTGCGCAACACGGCAAAGGCGGTTTCAGCCAAGGTGGCGCGCTCGCGGGGCCCCAAGGCACGGTGTTCACGGAAATAACGCGACACGACAGCGTCGGCGGGATGTTCAAATTGGAGGACCAGCCTGACCAAATCGGCGCAGGCGTCTAAAAGGGCTTTTGGATGCATAGGGGCGCATTGTCCCATCCCCGGCCCTTGTGACAGACACACATCAGGAAAGACATGTCCGAACCACTGCCACCGATGATCGAAACGCCCAAAGGCCTTTACCGGCATTACAAAGGCGGCCAATACCGCGTACTGGGCACCGTGCGCCACAGCGAAGACTTGCAGCCCATGACGCTTTACCAGGCGCTTTATGGCGAACAAGGCCTGTGGGTCAGGCCTGCAGCCATGTTTGCCGACGTGGCCGAATTCAATGGAAAAGTTCAGCCGCGCTTCACCCGGATCGGGGACTGACGAGGGTCTGGTAGGTCGGTGGCTTTAGCCCCGACAGGGATCGCTTGCCTGAAGCCCACGTCAGAGCTTAAGCCACCGACTTACTAAAGCAAGCCACGCAGAAATTCAGCCACCGCCAGAGGGTAAATGATGTGCTCTTGGGTCAGCACCCGCGCCGCCAGGGTGTCGGCGGTGTCGCCCGCTAGCACCGGCACCACCGCCTGCGCCAGGATCGCGCCATAGTCCAGTTCGGCCGTGACCTGGTGCACCGTGGCACCGGCAAAACGGCAACCGGCATCTATGGCCCTCTGGTGGGTGTTCAGACCCGGGAAAGCGGGCAACAAAGACGGGTGGACGTTGAGCAAGCGCCCGGCGTAATGCGCCACAAAACCGGGGGTCAGGATGCGCATGAAGCCCGCCAGCACCACCAAAGCAGGCGCATGCCGGTCGATCTCGGCCATCAAGGCTGCATCAAAGTCTTCACGGCTGGCAAAGGCCTTGTGGTCCAGCACCTGGTTCGCTATGCCGTGGTCATGGGCAAAAGCCAGGCCCTGGGCTTCGGCCCGGTTGCTCAGCACGGCGGACACTTGGGCGTTCAAGTGATGCGCCCAGCGGCCCTGCTCAGCGGCACGCACAATGGCGGCCATGTTGGAGCCCGAGCCCGAAATCAGAATGACGATGTTTCTCATGAAGGGCTGGATTATCCCTGCAGGTCGCCGTTATCCCGGCATTTGTCGCACCAAGGACAAGCCGAATCGGCCTGCGCATGATAAAAAGCACGGTCGTTTGATTTTGAGAGAAACACCCCATGGATTTGGCATTCACCCCCGAAGAGCTCGCGTTCCGCGACGAGATCCGCACCTGGGTCAAGGCAAACTTGCCCACTGACATTTCACAAAAAGTGCACAGCGCCATGCGCCTGACCCGCGAGGACATGCAGCGCTGGGCCAAAATTTTGGGCAAAAAAGGCTGGCTGGGCTGGGGCTGGCCCACTCAGTTTGGCGGCCCCGGCTGGACTGCCGTGCAAAAGCATTTGTTTGAAGAAGAATGCGCCTTGGCTGGTGCCCCCCGTGTGGTGCCCTTTGGCCCCGTGATGGTGGCCCCCGTGATCATGGCCTTTGGCAATGCCGAGCAGCAGCAGCGCTTTTTGCCAGGCATCGCCAGCGGCGAAGTCTGGTGGAGCCAGGGCTACAGCGAACCCGGTTCCGGCTCGGACCTGGCCTCGCTGAAAACCCGCGCCGAGCGCGTGGGCGACAAATACATCGTGAACGGCCAGAAAACCTGGACCACCTTGGGCCAATACGGCGAGTGGATCTTCTGCCTGGTGCGCACCAGCACCGAAGGCAAGCCACAAACCGGCATCTCTTTCCTCTTGATCGACATGAAGTCGCCCGGCATCACCGTGCGCCCGATCAAGCTGCTCGACGGCGAATGCGAAGTCAACGAAGTCTGGTTTGACAACGTCGAAGTGCCCGCCGAGAACTTGGTGGGCGAGGAAAACAAGGGCTGGAACTACGCCAAGCACCTGCTGGCCCACGAGCGCACCAACATCGCCGATGTGAACCGCGCCAAGCGCGAACTCGAGCGCTTGAAGCGCATCGCCAAAGCCGAAGGCGTTTACGACGACATGCGCTTTCGCGACGAAATCGCCAAGCTCGAAGTGGACATCGTGGCCCTCGAAATGCTGGTGCTCCGCGTTCTGTCCGCTGAAAAATCGGGCAAAAACTCACTCGACATCGCTGGTCTCTTGAAGATCAAGGGCAGCGAAATCCAGCAGCGCTACACCGAGCTGATGATGCAAGCCGCAGGCCCATTTGCCCTGCCCTTCATCTTTGAAGCCATGGACGCAGGCTGGCAAGGCAACTTCCCAGGCGGCGTGGTGGCCAACGCGCCATTGGCGGCCAACTACTTCAACATGCGCAAGACCACCATTTATGGCGGCAGCAACGAAGTGCAACGCAACATCGTCGCCCAGACAGTTCTGGGTTAAGGAGACACACATGGATTTCGATTTTTCTGACGACCAAGAACAACTGCGCGACGCGGTGCGCAAATGGGTCGACAAAGGCTATGACTTTGACCGCCGCCGCGCCATCGTCGCAGCTGGCGGCTTTGACCGCGCCGCTTACACCGAGCTGGCCGAACTGGGTTTGACGGGCTTGTACGTGAGCGAAGAGCACGGCGGCATGGGCATGGGCCCGACCGAAGCCATGGTCACCATGGAAGAACTCGGGCGCGGCATCGTGCTCGAGCCCCTGACCCAAACCCTGATCTGCAGCGCCACGCTGCAAACCCACGCCCCTGCAGCCTTGCAAGCCGCTTGGTTGCCGCGCATGGCCGCAGGCGAAGCCATCGTGGTGCTGGCGCAGCAAGAGCGCGGTGCCCGTTACCAACTGGGCCGCTGCGCGGCTGTGGCCACCGAGTCGAACGGTGCATGGTCCGTGAGCGGCACCAAGAGCTTGGTGGCTCTGGGCGACCAAGCCGACGCCTTCGTGGTGCCTGCCACCGTCAACGGCCAAATCGCTTTGTTTTTGGTCGAGCGCAGCGCCAGCGGCGTGAGCACCCAAGCCTACGGCACGCAAGACGGCTCGCGCGCTGCCGAAGCGGTGCTGAACAAAGCCCCCGCGCAGCTGATCACGCTGAATGGCCTGAGCGCCTTGGAAGAAGCGGTGGACATCGGCATTGCCTGCACCTGCGCCGAAGCCGTGGGCGTGATGGACAAGACCTTGGCCATCACCGTGGACTACATGAACACCCGCAAACAGTTCGGCGTGAACATCGCCAGCTTCCAGGCCCTGCGCCACCGCGTGGCCGACATGAAGATGCAGCTGGAGTTGGGCCGCTCAATGAGCTACTACGCCAGCCTGAAATTGCACGCCCCAGCAGAAGAACGTCGCCGCGCCATGGCGCGTGCCAAGTACCAGTTGGGCAACTCCATGCGCTTCATCGGCCAGCAAGCGGTGCAGTTGCATGGCGGCATCGCTGTGACGGACGAGTACATCGTGAGCCACTATTTCAAGAAATTGACACAGCTGGACATGACGTTTGGCGACACCTTGCACCAGCTGGGCGAAGTGTCTGCCCGCATGCAGGAGACGGCGGGCGTGTTCGCCTGAAGGGAAGGGTCTACGAACCTGAGCAAGGTGGGAGGACGGCGCGGGTCGGGCGATGTGGCAAAGCCAAGCGCCTCTGAGCCCGAACCGCGCCGCCCTTTCGCCTTGCGGCTCAACACCATAATCGTTTGAATGAGCCACCCAAGAACAAGGCCCCGAAAGGGGCCTTTTTTGATTCTCAAAACTTCGTGTTGGCTAATCTGCGAACTACACCGTGGATTGGGCTCGCACCCAGTCACGCATGGCGTCATTCATTCGGGTCTGCCAACCCTTGCCGGTGGACCGGAAAGCTTCCAGTACATCGGCATCAAAGCGGATGGTGATGCGTTCTTTGACAACCTCAGCCCTTGGACGCCCTCGTGGCTTGAGCATCGTCTGTGCGGCCTGGGGTCCAAACAGCTCGGGCAACACCTCAGATGCAGGGCGGGCTAGGGCAAAGTCTGCATCCGTCCATTCCGGGTTGTCGGAATCAATCAGTTCTGGATTTGGGCGTTTTGGCATATTTCTTGACCTCTCTCGAATTGGCCTTGCGCAGGCTGATGACATGCACCTTCCTTCGCGCGGCGTGAAGACCATGGCGTGCAAGCGTTCCCCGATGTACCCCAGCACCTGAAATCGCCGCTCTCCATACGCTTTGCGGGTGTCCTCCTCCATCAGCGCAGTGGCCCACTCCATCAGCTTGACGAGCTCAAACCACAAACCACGGCTCGCTATGTTGGAGGCGTTTTTGGCTGGATCGAATCTAATGTGTGCCATTTTATTGTATGTACATTAAATGAAGGTTGCAAGTTTTTTATATATTCCGAATACCCTTGATGACTCACTCCGCCTCGCGCACCCGCAGAAAAGACGCAAAACGCGGCAGACCCGAAGGCGTGCGGTCACGGTATCGGTAAGTGACCCAAGCCCCCACGGGCGCAGGGTTGCGTCGCTGGGAATCGCTCAGGCCCGAGCCCAAGGCAAAGCGCTGGCCCGACGGCATTTGCACCAGCAAAGCCCCGGTCATGCCCAGCAAACGCCCTTTACCCGGCTGGTGGCCCACCACGAGCCCCTCCTCGTCCTGTTCGGGTTTGAGCTTGAACAGTGCATCGCTACGGCCGGGCTGCCACAGGGCATCGGCGCGGTGCAGCATCAGCCCCTCGCCGCCTTGGCGCACCGTGTCCTGCAAAAGCGCTCGCAAAGCGCGGGCGTCGTTCACCTCAAGCTGCGCGACCGGCACCAGCCAGGGCTGCTGCACCTGAGCCAAGGTCGACTGCAAAAAAGCCACACGCTGCTCAAACGGGGCCGCATGACCAGGCGCGTCAAACACCAGGTACTTTACCGCCCGCCAGGCCTCATCGTCGGGCTCGGACTGGCGCACCACGCCAGAGAGCCGGTCAAACGCCCCCCGCGCCATCCACAACTCGCCGTCGAGCGCGACCCGGGGCAGCGCCGACAAAAACCAAGCCGGGGCCGCAATCACCCGGCCACTGCGAAAACGCAAGACCTGCCCATCCCAGACGGCCCGAACGCCGTCGAATTTTTCACTCACTAAAAACCCTTGTGGCGAACGCCCTGGGGGCCAGGGCAGGGCCAGCTGAACGCCACTCGGCTCCCCAGACGGAACCGGCCCCAAGGCCTGGGCCCAAACACTGGGCATCAGCCAAGGCGACAAGAGCAGCGCCGACAAGCTGGCGCGTCGGCCCAGGCCTGAAGTGGGTGCCTGGGGCCGGCGCGAAGCACGGCCCTCGAGTGGGGCCGGGTCGCGGCCTGACAAAAAAGCCAAAGCTGGGTGGGGCATGGTCAGACTCCCTGATGACCCCAAGGCCCAAAGCTGCCTTGAAAGCCAGCCAGGTTGGGGTCTTTTGTTTTCAGGAGGTGATGATGCGACGCTTTGCGCATCCGCGCAAGCCGCGTCGTCTGGCTGTCCCGCTCAGGCCATCAAGCGCGAGCCCTTGGGCACATGCGCCATCAAGAAGGCCATTTGGTCACTCAGGATGCGGCGGTTGCGCAAGATGAAGTCTTCCCAAAGGCTGGGCACATAAGGCGCGTACAACAGGGGCATGCTGGCCTGCTCGGGCGTGCGGTTGCTTTTGCGGTGGTTGCAGGAACGGCAGGCGGTCACCACATTCATCCAGTGGTCAGGGCCACGCTGGGCCAACGGGACGATGTGCTCGCGGGTCAGTTCCGACTCGTGAAAATGCCCACCGCAATAGGCGCACACCTGGCGGTCACGCACAAACAATTTGGTGTTGGTCAAGCCGGATCGCAAATCAAACGGGTTGATGCGCGGCACGCCCTGGGTGCCGATGATGCTGTTGACGGTGATGATGGATTGCTGGCCTGTGAGCGCGTTGTGACCGCCGTGAAAAACCGCCAATTGCTGACCCGCCTCCCAACGCACCTCGTCGGCGGCGTAATGGGTGACGGCTTGCTCCAGCGTGATCCACGATTGCGGCAAGCCTTGGGCCGAGAGTTTCAAAACCTTCACAGACGCCTCCATCCAACAGTTTAAAAACCACTGACAAGAAAAGTTTCGTCTCGATCCTGCTGTTCAACTCTGGAAGCCGCCGCCAGCGGGATCGGGCTCAGTCACAATATACCCTCATACATTGACAATACCGTGAATGCTGGCGCTTGTGCCGGATCAACGGCAGGACATGACGCGCGACATGAAGGTTTACCGAGGCTTCCACCATCCCGATCTGCCCCCCGCTTGCGCCTTGACCATCGGCAACTTTGACGGCGTGCACCGGGGTCACCAGGCCATGCTGGCACTGCTGCGCAGCGAAGCGGCCCATAGGGGCGTGCCCAGCTGCGTGATGACCTTCGAGCCGCACCCGCGAGACTACTTTGCCAAGGCCCTCCACCAGCCCGATCTGGCCCCGGCCCGCATCGCCACAATGCGCGACAAACTGCAAGAACTAGAGCGCTGCGGCGTAGACCAAGTGGTGGTGGTGCCCTTTGACGCCCGGCTGGCCAGCCAGTCACCCCAAGACTTCATTGAGCAGGTGCTGGTGCGCGGCCTCGGCGTGCGCTATGTGCTGGTGGGTGACGATTTCCGCTTTGGCGCCAAACGGGCTGGCGACTACGCCATGCTCGACGCTGCCGGACAAAGCCTGGGCTTTGACGTGGCCCGCATGAACAGCTACGAGGTGCGCGGCCTGCGCGTGTCCAGCTCGGCCGTGCGCGAGGCGCTGGCCAAAGGCGACCTGCCCGCGGTGCAGGCCCTGCTGGGCCGCCCCTACAGCATCAGTGGCCATGTGGTGCACGGGCGCAAGCTGGGTCGCGAGTTGGCCGCCACTGCCCAAGGCGCAGGCGACG
Organism: Limnohabitans sp. Rim8; assembly: GCA_945897795.1. Classification (GTDB taxonomy): domain Bacteria; phylum Pseudomonadota; class Gammaproteobacteria; order Burkholderiales; family Burkholderiaceae_C; genus Limnohabitans_A. The sequence continues at coordinate 8,875 of CAMDFT010000028.1, forward strand.
GCTTTCGCACGCTGAATTTGCGCTTTACGCACCGCAGGCCGGCCGCCAGCGGCATCTTCGTGGTCGAGGTGCATGGCCTGGCCGATCACCCATTGCGGGGCGTGGCCAATCTGGGCATCCGCCCCTCACTGGACCCAAATGACGTCAACGGCGGGCGCGTGCTGCTGGAGACGCACACCTTCGACTGGCCTGCCCATCTGGGGGCTGAGGGGGGCTACGGTAAAATCATTCGGGTGGACTTGCTGCTTAAATTACACGACGAGCTCAAATACGACGGTCTGGACGCCCTGACAAAGGGCATTGCCAAAGACTGTGACGATGCACAGGCGTGGTTTGCTTCGCGCCATGGTGAAACCAGCCGCCAAACCACCCGCGACCGAATTTGACGCTCTGGCCCTCGTTTGCCGCCTTCGACAGGCTCAGGGCAAACGACCTCAACGGCCCACCCCCTCTTGATCTCTCCGAACGGCCCGCCGCTCGGGCTGAGCTTGTCGAAGCCCTCTCGACTTGACGCACCATGACCGACAAAACCCAGAACCCCGACACCCGCATCAACATGATGGACACCCCGTTCCCGATGCGCGGCGACCTGCCCAAGCGCGAGCCGGGCTGGGTGAGCGAGTGGAACGACGGTGGTTTGTACAAAAAACTGCGTGCTGCCCGCCAAGGTGCCCCGCTGTTCGTGCTGCACGACGGCCCGCCTTATGCCAACGGCAAGCTGCACATCGGCCATGCGCTGAACAAAGTGCTCAAAGACATGATCGTCAAGTCCAAACAATTGGCGGGCTTTGACGCGCAATACATCCCCGGCTGGGACTGCCACGGCTTGCCGATCGAAAACGCGATTGAAAAACTGCACGGCCGCAAGCTCAGCCGCGACGACATGCAGGCCAAAAGCCGCGCCTTTGCCACCGAGCAAATCGGCCAGCAACGCGAAGACTTCAAACGCCTGGGCGTGCTCGGCGACTGGGAGCGCCCTTACCGCACCATGGACTTCGCCAACGAAGCCGGTGAAATCCGGGCCTTCAAGCGCGTGATCGAGCGCGGCTTTGTTTACCGCGGCCTCAAACCCGTTTACTGGTGCTTTGACTGCGGCTCGTCGCTCGCCGAATTCGAGATCGAATACGCCGACAAAAAGAGCGACACGCTGGACGTGGCCTTTGAAGCCGACAACACCGCCGCGCTGGCTGCCGCCTTTGGCCTGCCCCAACTGCCTGGCGAGGGCAGCAAAAAGGCCTTTGCCGTCATCTGGACCACCACCGCATGGACGATTCCCGCCAACCAAGCGCTCAACGCCCACCCCGAGCTGGAATACGCCCTGGTGGACACACCACGCGGCGTGTTGCTGATGGCCGCCAGCCTGGTCGAGAAATGCCTGGAGCGCTACCAACTGCAAGGCACCGTGATCGCCACCGCTGTGGGCGAGAAGTTGCGCGGCCTGGTGTTCCGCCACCCGCTTTATGACACCGTGAGCGCTGAAGAAGGTGGCCCATACAGCTACCGCCGCCCATCTCCCCTGTACCTGGCCGAGTACGTGACCGCCACCGACGGTACCGGCATCGTGCACTCGTCCCCCGCCTACGGCGTGGACGACTTCAACTCCTGCATCGCCAACGGCCTGGCCTACGACGACATCCTCAACCCGGTGCAAGGCAATGGCGTGTACGCCGAAGAGCTGCCTTTCTTTGGCGGCCAGCACATCTGGAAAGCCTGTGCCCGCGTGATCGAGGTGCTGGGCCAAAGTGACCGCCTGATGGCCACGGTGGAAATCACACACAGCTACCCGCACTGCTGGCGTCATAAAACCCCCGTCATCTACCGAGCTGCCGCCCAATGGTTTGTGCGCATGGACGAGGGCGAGGGCGTGTTCACCCAAGACAAAGCGCCCAAGACCTTGCGCCAGCTGGCGCTGGACGCGATCGAGCAAACCCAGTTCTACCCCGAGAACGGCAAGACCCGCCTGCGCGACATGATCGCCAACCGCCCCGACTGGTGCATCTCGCGCCAGCGCAGCTGGGGCGTGCCCGTGCCTTTCTTTCTGCACAAGGACTCGGGCGAACTGCACCCCAACACCATGGCCATCCTGGACCAAGCCGCTGACATCGTCGAAAAAGGCGGCATCGAAGCCTGGAGCCGCGTCACGGTGGAAGAGATTTTGGGTGCGACCGACGCGCCCAGCTACACCAAGAGCACCGACATTCTGGAAGTCTGGTTCGACTCGGGCTCCACCTTCCAACATGTGCTGCGCGGCAGCCACAAAGATGCTTACGGCGTGCCGCCCTTCCACACCGAAGGCCCTGAAGCCGACCTGTATCTGGAAGGCCACGACCAGCACCGCGGTTGGTTCCACAGCTCGCTGCTGCTGGGCTGCGCCTTGTATGGCCGTGCACCTTACCGGGGCCTGCTGACCCACGGCTTTGCCACCGATGGCCAAGGCCGCAAGATGAGCAAGTCGCTGGGCAACACGGTGGACCCGCAAACCATCACCTCCAAAATGGGCGCAGAAATCGTGCGCCTGTGGGTGGCCAGCACCGACTACTCGGGCGACCTGAACATCGACGAAAAAATCCTGGCCCGCGTGGTGGACAGCTACCGCCGCATCCGCAACACGCTGCGCTTCTTGATGGCCAACGTGAGCGACTTTGACCCAGCCACCGACACCGTGCCCGACGACCAACTGCTGGAAATCGACCGCTTTGCGCTGGCCCGCGCCGCGCAGCTGCAAGCCGACATCCGCGCCCACTTCGACATGTACGAATTCCACCCCGTGGTGTCCAAACTGCAGATTTATTGCTCGGAAGACCTGGGCGCGTTTTATCTGGACGTGCTGAAAGACCGCCTGTACACCACCGCACCCAAGAGCCTGGCCCGCCGCAGTGCACAGACGGCGCTGTACCGCATCACCCACGGCATGCTGCGCTGGATGGCGCCGTTCTTGTCGTTCACGGCAGAAGAAGCTTGGACCACTTTCGGCACATCGGAATCCATCTTCCTGGAAACCTTCAGCGACTTCGGCACGGCCGATGAAGCACTCTTGGCCAAGTGGGCGCGCATCCGCGAGATCCGCGATCTGGTGAACAAAGACATCGAAAACCTGCGTGCAGATGGCCAGGTGGGCGCATCGCTGCAAGCCGAAATCAGCTTGACCGCGCCAGCTGCTGACCATGCCCTGCTGGCCAGTTTGGGCGCAGACATCAAGTTCGTGTTCATCACCTCCAAAGTGACTTTGCTGGCGGGCGACAGCCTTGCGGTGCAAGTGGCGGTCAGCCAAGCCACCAAATGCGAGCGCTGCTGGCACTATGCGGACGACGTGGGCCACAACGCCGACCACCCCACCATTTGCGGGCGCTGCGTGAGCAATTTGCATGGCGCCGGCGAAACCCGCTTGGTGGCCTGAAGCTGACGCACCCCAAGGACCCACACCCATGGCCAACAAATTCAAAACCAGCAACCGCCCCAGCCTGTGGGTCTGGCTGGGCATTGCCCTGCTGGTCCTGCTGCTCGACCAGTTCACCAAGGTTCTGGTGCTCGGCGCTTTCCAGCTGGGTGACAGCACGCCCATCACCTCGTTCTTCAACTTGGTGCGGGTGCACAACCACGGCGCAGCCTTCTCGTTTCTGGCCGGTGCTGGGGGTTGGCAGCGCTGGTTTTTCACGGGCATTGGCGTGGCCGCGGCCATCTTCATGGTCTGGATGCTGCGCGCCCACCCCGGCCAAAAACTCTTCAGCCTGGCCATCTCGCTGATTTTGGGTGGAGCCATTGGCAACGTGATCGACCGCCTGCTGCACGGCTACGTGGTCGACTTTCTGGACTTTTACTGGGGCACTTGGCACTTCCCAGCCTTCAACGTGGCCGATGCCGGCATCAGCGTGGGCGCGGCCCTGCTGATCCTGGACGAAATCCTGCGCGTGCGTCGCGGGCGTTGAATTTTGTTAAGCTGTTGGACCTGATTGAAAAACGGAGACTCCCATGCCCGGATTACTGCCCCAAATTGACCCCGATGGTCTGCTCGAATTTTCGGTGGTCTACACCGACCGCGCCCTGAACCACATGTCCAAGCGTTTTGGCGGCGTGATGACCGACATCTCGCGCATGCTCAAAACCGTCTACGGCGCACACTCGGTGGCGCTGGTGCCCGGCAGCGGCACTTTTGGCATGGAGTCGGTGGCCCGTCAGTTCGCCACCAACCAGCACGTCATGGTGATCCGCAATGGCTGGTTCAGCTACCGCTGGACGCAAATCTTTGACATGGGCCAGATTCCCAAAAGCCACAGCGTGCTCAAGGCGCGCCGCGTGTCCGAGTCCTCACAAGCCGCGTGGACCCCTGCCCCAATCGAGCAAGTCAAAGCCGCCATTGCCTCAGAAAAACCTGCACTGGTGTTTGCCCCGCACGTCGAAACTTCGGCTGGCATGATCCTGCCCGACGACTACCTGAAGGCCGTGTCCGATGCTGTGCACGCGGTGGGGGGCCTGTTTGTGCTCGACTGCATCGCTTCGGGCGCCATGTGGGTGGACATGCAAGCCACGGGGGTGGATGTGTTGATCAGCGCCCCACAAAAAGGCTGGAGCAGCTCGCCCTGCTGCGCCATGGTCATGCTGAGCGAGCGCGCGCGCCACGCGATTGACAGCACCACCAGCACCACCTTTGCGATGGACCTGAAAAAGTGGCTGCAAGTGATGGAAACCTACGAAAGTGGTGGCCACATGTACCACACCACCTTGCCCACCGATGCCCTGCAGCGCCTGCAAGAGACCATGCTGGAGACCGAGGCCTATGGCTTTGACAAAGTGCGCGACGAACAAATGGCGCTGGGTCGCCAAGTGCGTGACCTGCTTCTGACACATGGCTTTCCCAGCGTTGCCGCGCCCGGTTTTGAAGCGCCTGGTGTGGTGGTCAGCTACACCACGGACCCCGAGATCCAAAGCAGCAAAAAGTTTTTGGCGCTGGGCCTGCAAACCGCCGCAGGCGTGCCCCTGCAGTGCGACGAGCCTGCCGACTTCCGCACCTTCCGCATGGGCTTGTTTGGTCTGGACAAATGGCACCAAGTGCCTCGCACACTGCAACACCTGAGCGATGCGCTGGAAACCATTGCCCCCAAGGCCAAACTGGCGGCTTGAGCCTCGTCATAGACCGGCCACAAAAAAACCGCTGACCATTCAGGTCAGCGGTTTTTTTCATTCAACGCAGCGTGAATGGGCATCCAGCGCCGAAGCGCCGTCACCCAAGCTTCACAAGGTGATGATGGTGCAACCCGTGGTCTTGCGTGCTTCCAGGGCGGTGTGGGCGTCTTGGATGTTGGCCAGTGGGAAAGTCTGGTCAATGTGGATCTTCACCTTGCCGCTGGTGACGGCCGCAAACAGGTCATCGGCCATTTCTTGCGTGCTTTCACGCGTGGTGATGTGGCTGAACAGCGTCTGGCGTGTCACGTAGATGGAGCCCTTGGGTCCAAGGATGCCGGGTGCAAACGGGGCCACTGGGCCTGAGGCATTGCCAAAACTGGCCATCAAACCCAACGGGGCCAAACAGTCGAGTGATTTGTCCCAAGTGTCTTTGCCCACCGAGTCGTACACCACTTTGACGCCCTTGCCACCGGTGATTTCTTTGACCTTGGCCTGGAAATCTTCGGTGGAATAGTTGATGCAGAACTCCGCGCCATTGGCCAGGGCCAAAGCACACTTGGCGTCGCTGCCGGCGGTGCCAATCAGGCGCAAACCCAACGCCTTGGCCCACTGGCAAGCAATCAGGCCCACGCCACCCGCCGCAGCGTGGAACAGCACAAAGTCACCGGCCTTCAGGCCACCTTGGGGCTGCGTGCGCTTGAGCAGGTACTGCGCTGTCAGGCCCTTGAGCATCATGGCGGCGCCGGTCTCGAAAGAGATCGCATCGGGCAGCTTGCACACGCACTTGGCGGGCATCACGCGCACTTCGCAATAGCTGCCGGGAGGCTGGCTGGCATAGGCAGCGCGGTCGCCCACTTTCAGGTGCGCCACGCCCTCGCCCACGGCTTCAACCACGCCCGAGGCTTCCATGCCCAACTTGAGCGGCATGGGCAGCTGGTACAGGCCGCTGCGCTGGTACACGTCGATGAAATTCAGGCCGATGGCCTTGTGGCGAATGCGGATCTCGCCGGGGCCGGGTTCGCCCACGGTGACATCCACCAGTTTCATGACTTCAGGACCACCGTGTTGGTCAATCTGGACTGCAAGGCTCATGGGAAATCTCCTGTGAAAGTGATGTTTTCAATCTGCGACTTTGCCACGAATCGTGTCTCCCAGCCGGGAACAGGGCCGGTTGCGGGACAGTTTGGCGACAGCGGGAAAACCCGAATGCCGCTACATTGCCGCATGACCCAAAAACTTTCGCCCGTGACCGCTTTGCTGCTGACGGTCCCCCCTTTGCTGTGGGCGGGCAATGCCGTGGTGGGCCGTCTGGTCAGCGACTTGGTGCCGCCCATCACGCTCAACTTTTTACGTTGGGCCGTGGCCTTGTTCATTTTGTTGCCCTTGGCGGCGTGGGTTCTGCGGCGCAGCAGCGGAATGTGGCAACACTGGCGGCGTTTTGCCCTGCTCAGTTTGCTGGGCGTGGGTTGCTACAACGCACTGCAATACCTGGCCCTGCAAACCTCCACCCCGCTGAACGTGACCCTGGTGGCGGCCAGTGGGCCGGTCTGGATGCTGGGCATTGGGGCGCTGTTTTTTCAGGCGCCGGTGCGGCGCGCTCAGGTTTATGGCGCCATGCTGTCGATTCTTGGCGTGCTGGTGGTGTTGTCGCGGGGCGACTGGACACAGCTCATGGCGGTGCGACTGGTGGAGGGCGATTTGTTCATCCTGCTGGCCACCGCTTGTTGGTCTTGGTACAGCTGGTTGCTCAGCCGACGTGACGAGCCCGAAGCTATCCGCAACGACTGGGCTGCCTTTTTGCTCGCGCAGGTGGTGTTCGGTCTAATCTGGTCGGGCTTGTTTGCGGGCATGGAATGGGGCCTGACCGATGCGCACATCAGATGGGGCTGGCCCCTGATCGCTGCGCTGGCCTTTGTGGCCGTGGGCCCGGCCGTGCTGGCCTACCGCTGCTGGGGATTGGGCATCCAGAAGGCAGGGCCAGCCGTGGCCGGCTTTTTTGCCAACCTCACGCCGCTGTTTGCTGCCATTTTGTCAGCGGCGTTTTTGGGCGAGCTGCCGCACCTGTACCACATGGCCGCGTTTGCGCTGATTGTGGGTGGGATCGTGGTGTCGGCCAGGCCATAAGGCACAAGGGTTAAGCGCAGCCACTTTAGAGAATTCCAAAGTTCATTTTGGCTGCAATCACGGACGGCCATTTAGCAAACGACTTATCTGCTGCAACAGGCGCTTTTCGCGGGGCATCGGAGGATGAGGCTGAAGGCCCCAACGCGGTCACTGCGCTGACTCTTTCAACTTGAGAAGCCGTGACAAGCGATCAGAAATAGCCCCATTCATAGAAATTTTGGACATCCCAGACGATGTCTTAGTTTTTCCCCTCAAAATAATAGAAACTACTTCTCCTCGAATGTTTCTCAGCAGTGGCTTTGCGGCGTTTGAATGGGCGAACTGAACTGATCACAAAACGCAGGCTTAAACATGAGCAAACAACACAAAATCGTCATCGTGGGTGGCGGCGCTGGGGGACTGGAACTCGCGACCCGATTGGGACATGCCTATGGCCGAAACAATCGTGCAGTTGTCACCCTGGTCGATAAAAACCGCACACACATTTGGAAACCCAAGCTGCATGAAATCGCCTCGGGCAGCATGGATTTGGGCGACCACGAAGTCGATTACATGGCCCAAGCCCATTGGCATCACTTTACTTTTCGCATCGGTGAGCTCGCGGGACTTGACCGGTCTCAAAAAACCATTGAGCTAGCACCTTATTTGGACGAGGATGGCGTCGCCGTCACACCCACTCAACGCATCAGCTACGACACGCTGGTGATTTGCATCGGGAGCTTGAGCAACGACTTTGGCACCCAGGGCGTCAAAGAATACGCGCTGAAGTTGGAAACACAACACGACGCCAAGTCATTTCATTCCAAGATGGTCAATGCGTGTATCCGCGCGCACCACCAATCAGAAGTCATCCACAAACGTCAATTGCATGTGGCCATCATCGGCGCGGGTGCCACGGGCGTCGAGTTGGCCGCAGAGCTGCACCGCACCACGCGCGAGGTGGTGGCGTTTGGCTTGGATCGCATTGACGTGGACAAGGACATCAAAGTCAGCTTGATCGAAGCGGCCGACCGTATATTGCCTGCTTTGCAGCCACGCATGTCCCAAGCCACAGAGAAACTCCTCTCCCATCTGGGTGTCCAAGTCCTCACCAGCTCCAAGGTGATGGAGGTCACGCCCACGGGCATTCGGTTGGCCGATGGACGCGAGATCGAATCTGAGCTGGTGGTGTGGGCCGCAGGCGTGAAAGCACCTGATTTTTTGAAAGACTTCAGCGGTCTTGAAACCAACCGCATCAACCAGTTGGTTGTGTTCGATACGCTGCAAACCACGCGCGACCCCGATGTTTTTGCGTTGGGTGATTGCGCCGCTTGCCCCTGCTCAGATGCCGATGGCGGCCGGGCTGGCTTTGTGCCCCCGCGTGCGCAAGCAGCGCACCAGCAGGCCACGCACATGTTTCAGCAAATCAAACGCCGCATGGCCCATCAGCCTCTGAAAGCCTACCGTTACAGAGACTTTGGCTCATTGGTGTCGCTGGGCAAATTCACAACGGTAGGCAACATGATGGGCGGCTTGACGGGCAAGAGTCTGATGATCGAAGGCTACTTTGCCAAGCTCATGTACCTGTCTTTGTACAAATTGCATGAGCTGGCCATTCACGGCCTCATCAAAACCACACTCTTTACCCTGTCGCGCTTGATCACCAAACAAACCAACCCGACGGTGAAGCTGCATTGAGCCCCCCCTGACCCGCATCAATACGTGCCTGGATAAGCCCCACCGTCGGCCAACACGTTTTGGCCCGTCATGTAAGCCGCGTGCTGGCTGCACAAGAAGGCGCAAATCGCTCCAAACTCTTGCGGGTTGCCGTAGCGACCTGCCGGAATCTGCGCCTGCTGGATCACGCGCAGCTCGTCCACCGTCTTACCCGCTTTTTGCGCCATGGCCGGCAAGGTCGAGCGGATGCGGTCGGTGTCGAATTTGCCGGGCAACAAGTTGTTGATGGTCACGCCCTGCCCCGCGATTTTGCTGCGCGATGTGCCGGCCACAAAACCGGTCAATCCACTGCGTGCGCCATTGGACAAGCCCAACACGTCGATGGGCGATTTCACCGAGCTGGAGGTGATGTTGACGATGCGGCCAAAGCCCCGTGCGGCCATGCGGTCCACGGTGGCCTTGATGAGTTCAATGGGCGTGAGCATGTTGGCGTCAATGGCCTTGATCCAAGCGTCGCGGTCCCAGTCACGGAAATCGCCAGGGGGCGGGCCACCTGCGTTGGTGACCACGATGTCGTAGTCCTTGCCGGGGCCACCGGGCACGTTCCAGATGGCTTCACGTCCGGCTTCGGTGGTGATGTCTTGCGCCACAGCGATCAATTTCACCATGCCGCCTGTTTCGGCGCGCAAGTCGTCCACGGCTTTGTGCAGCACCTCGGCACCGCGTGCCACCATGACCACGTTCACACCTTCAAGCGCTAGGGCCCGTGCGCAACCCCATCCCAAGCCTTTGCTTGCGCCACCCACCAAAGCCCATTTGCCTGCAATGCCCAAGTCCATGTTGATCTCCTGAAATTATGAAGTGCGGCCGTCTGGCCGCGTGACCCAAAACACTCCACTCAAAACCAGAGCGGTTCCCGCGATGATCCATGCGTTAAAAGGTTCGCCCAAAATCCACACGCCCATCAGCAAAGTGGACATGGGGCCGATCATGCCGGTTTGCGCCGTCAGGCCCGGCCCGATGCGCTCAATGGCCATCATGACCAGCAGCACCGGCAAAGCCGTACACGCCACCGCATTGAGCAGCGACAGCCAAAGCACCTGTTCGTGCACATGCGATACATCCAAAGGCCTGAGCAAGGCAAATTGAAGCAGGCAAAAACCACAAGCGGCCGTGCTGGCCCAACCCGCCAAGCGCAAAGAGCCCAGACGCTTGACCAGCTGGCCGCTGTAGGTCAGGTAGACCGCGTAGGTGACAGCGCTCAAAAACACCAGGAGCGCGCCCAAAGCGGCATTTGCGCCCGCCAGACTCAGCTCGTGCCCAAACACCAGCAACACACCCGAGTAGCTGATGGCCATGGCCACCGCTTGCCGTTGTGCAATGCGCTTTTTATACAGAAACCAACCCAGCACCAGCACCAGCGTGGGGTTGAGGTAAAGGATCAAGCGCTCCAGCGAAGCACTGATGTATTCGAGCCCCCAGAAATCCAAAAAGCTCGACAGGTAATAACCGCAAAACCCCAAACCCAACACCCCCAGCCAATCCTGCCGCTCCAAGGGCGCTTTGCCCCGGCTAGCCCACCAGGCCATCAGCGCAAACATGGGCAGAGCCATCAGCATGCGCAGCATGAGCAGGGTGACGGCGTCCACGCCATAGCGGTAAGCCAGCTTGACGATGATGGCTTTGCCGCTGAAGGCAATCGAGCCTGCAGCGGCCAGCAAAAGACCTGCGGTGAGTTGCGACGGGGGATTGCCCGACATCAAAAGCCCACGGCCTGGCCGTCGCGGCGCGGGTCGCTGGCGGCTTGGTAGCCCTCTACAGCGGGATCACCCATGCGCCAAATGAACTGCCCTGCACCAAAATCTTGGTACGAGTCGTTGATGACGTCCAGCTGGTGGCCGCGCGCGATCAAGTCTTGCACGGTCTGGCCATTCATTGCGGCTTCGACGTTGATGTTGAGGCCCGTGTTGAAGCGCCAACGCGGTGCATCGCAGGCGGTTTGCGGGTTCTGGCCGTAGTCGAGCATGCGCACCAGGGTTTGCATGTGGCCTTGGGGCTGCATGTTGCCGCCCATCACGCCGTAGCTCATCACAGGCTGGCCGTCTTTGGTGAGGAAAGCCGGGATGATGGTCTGGAAAGGGCGCTTGCCCGGCAGCACCAGGTTGGCGGGGTTGGGGCCCTGCAAGTCGGTGCTGAAACCATGGCCCCGGTTTTGCAGGCTGATGCCATAAGTGGGCTCGACCACGCCCGAGCCAAAACCCATGTAGTTGCTCTGGATGAAGCTGATCATCATGCCGTTTTCATCGGCGGCCGTCAGGTAAATCGTGCCACCCTTGACCGGGTTGCCCGCCTTGAAGTCTTGCGCCTTTTTCATGTCGATCAGCTTGGCGCGGCTGGCCAGATAGGCCGGGTCCAACATTTGCTCAGGCGGCAGCTCCATGAAGCGCGGGTCGGCCACATAGCGGTACAGGTCAGCAAAGGCCAGCTTCATGGCCTCGATCTGCAGGTGCTGCGAGTCGGCACTGTCCACCTTGTGGCTGGCCAGGTCAAAGTGAGACAGAATGCCCAGCGCGATCAAGGCGGCGATGCCCTGGCCGTTGGGTGGGATCTCGTGCAGGGTGTAACCCCGGTAGTCTTGCGCCATGGGCTTGACCCACTCGGGCTTGTAATCGGCCAGGTCTTTGGCGGTGATGCTGCCGCCGTTGTCCTTGGCAAACTTTTCAATCGCTTCGGCAATCTCGCCGCCATACAGCGCTTGGCCTTTGGTGGCGGCAATGGCTTTCAGGCCACGCGCCGCGTTTTTGAACTGGAACAACTCGCCCACCTGCGGCGCACGACCCCAAGGCAAGAAGCTTTGCGCAAAGCCCGGCTGCGACTGCAGCTCGGGTGTGGCCGCCGCCCACTTTTGCTGCACCACCACCGGAATCAAATAACCCCGCTCGGCCACCTCAATCGCAGGCTCCAGCAAATCGGCAAAGGGCAGTTTGCCAAAACGCTCGCTCAAGGCCACCCAGCCCGCGACCGCGCCGGGCACGCTGACCGAATCAAAGCCGCGCTTGGGCGGTGTTTTGGCTTCGGCGCCGTACTTGCGGTGAAAGTAATCGGGCGTCCAGGTGGCCGGGGCCGGGCCGGAAGCGTTCAGGCCATGCAACTCTTTGCCGTCCCAAAGGATGGCAAAGGCATCCGAGCCCAGACCATTGCTGACCGGCTCGGTCAAGGTGATGACGGCTGCAGCGGCAATGGCCGCGTCGACCGCGTTGCCGCCCTTGAGCATCATGCGCAGGCCCGCTTGCGCAGCCAGTGGGTGCGAAGTGGACACGATGTTGCGCGCAAACAGCGGCAGGCGGGTGCTGGTGTAGGGGAATTGGTAGTCGAAGTTCATGTCAGTCCAATGTGATCTTGCGCTCGGTGATGATTTTTTTCCATTTGGCCGATTCACTGGCCAACATGGTGGTGAACTGGGCGGGCGTGCCGCCCACCGGCTCGATGCCAAAGCGCTGGAGCTTGTCCATCACCTCTGGGTCTTGCAGCACCTGGTTGGCTGCGGTGTTGACACGACTGACCACCTCGGGCGGCAAGCCTTTGGGGCCAAACAAACCGAACCAGGTGTTGGACTCGTAGCCGGGCAAGACATCGGCGATGGCTGGGATGCCTGGTGCAAGCGCCGTGGGTTTGAGGGTGGTCACGCCCAGGGCACGCAAACGGCCATCGCGCACATGTGGCATGCCGGTGGGCAGGCTGTCAAACAACACATCCACTTTGCCCGAGATCAGGTCGGGGATGGCCAGCGCCGTGCCCTTGTAGGGGATGTGCACCACAAACACATCGGCCTGCGCCTTGAACAGCTCGGCCGACAACTGCACGATGGTGCCGGGGCCGCTCGATGCGTAGTTCAGGCGGCCGGGGTTTTTCTTGGCGTACTCGACCCATTCCTTGACGGTTTTGGCGGGCGAGTTGTTGGGCACCAGCATGATGCTGGGCGCGTTGCCCAAATGCGCAATCGGCGTGAAGTCGCGCACCGCGTCGTAGGGCATGCGCGGGTTCAGGTTGGGGCCGATCGAGTGCGTGCTGGAGGTGGACAGCAGCAGCGTGTAGCCGTCGGGCTGTGCCTTGGCCGCCAGGTCAGAGCCCAAGGTGCCGCCAGCGCCCGGGCGGTTTTCCACCACCAGGGGCTGACCCAGTTTTTCGCTGATTTTTTGCGACAAAGTGCGGGCAAACAAATCGGTCGCGCCGCCCGCCGGGAAAGGCACGATCAGGCGCACAGGCTTGCTGGGGTAGCTCTGCGCCTGGGCCAGGCCCAAGCTGGCCACAGCCAAAGTGGCGGCGCACAGGCCACGCAGGAGATGTCTTTTTTTCATGGTGATGTTCCTCTACCCGAATCAGGCGCAAAAATCAAAAAAACGATTGTGTCAGACGTCATGCGCCAATGCAGCGCCCAAGTGACAAGACCACGGTTTTCGCGCGCTTGAAGGCCGCCAAAGACAACGGCCTCCGAAGAGGCCGTTGCAGGGGGGCATCAAAGCCTCGTCAATCTTCGACGAAAGCCTCTTCGCGTTTGGACTTGATCGACGGCAAGGTCACAATGATCAAGAGCAGCACAGCCATCGCCAGCAAGGTGGCCGACAAGGGGCGCGTGACGAACACACTCCAGTCACCACGCGACAAGAGCATGGCGCGGCGCAGGTTTTCTTCCATCATCGGACCCAAAATCAGGCCCAGCAGCAAAGGCGCGGGCTCCATGCCGAGTTTGATGAAGGTGTAGCCCACCACACCGAACAAACCCACCATCCAAATGTCCCAGGTGTTGTTGTTGGTCGAGTACACACCAATAGCACAGAACAACACAATGGCCGGGAACAACCAGCGGTAAGGCACAGTGAGGAACTTGATCCAGATGCCAATCAAAGGCAGGTTCAGGATGATCAGCATGGCGTTGCCGATCCACATCGAGGCGATCAGGCCCCAGAACAACTCGGGGTTGCTGGTCATCACCTGGGGGCCAGGCTGGATGTTGTGGATGGTCATGGCACCTACCATCAAGGCCATCACGGCGTTGGGCGGGATGCCCAAGGTCAGCAAAGGAATGAAGGAGGTTTGCGAACCGGCATTGTTGGCCGACTCGGGTGCTGCCACACCGCGGATGTTGCCCTGACCAAATGGCACTTCGCCGGGACGTAGCTTGGTTTTCTTCTCGATGGTGTAGGCCGCGAAAGCAGAAAGAACCGCACCACCGCCGGGCAAGATGCCCAGCGCCGCACCCAAAGCCGTGCCTCGCAAAATGGCCGGTATCATATTCTTGAAGTCTTCCTTGCTGGGCATCAGACCATCGACCTTTTTGGCAAAGACTTCACGCTCTTCGTCGGGCTTGCCCAAGTTGGAGATGATCTCGCCATAACCAAACACGCCCATGGCAATCACGATGAAGCCCAAGCCATCCGTCAGTTCAGGGATGTCAAAGCTGTATCGCGCCACGCCGGAGTTCACGTCGGTGCCGATCAGGCCCAGCAGCAGACCCAAGATGATCATGCCCACGGCCTTGATGAGCGAGCCCGAAGCCAGCACCACCGCGCCGATCAGGCCCAACACCATGAGGGAGAAATATTCGGCAGGGCCAAACTTGAAGGCCACTTCGGTCAAAGGTGCAGCAAAAGCGGCCAACACCAAGGTGCCCACGCAACCGGCAAAGAAAGAGCCCATACCAGCGGCCGCCAAAGCGGGGCCAGCACGGCCTTTGCGGGCCATTTGGTAACCGTCGATCATGGTCACCACCGACGAGGCTTCGCCCGGCAAGTTGACCAAAATGGCGGTGGTCGAGCCGCCGTACTGCGCACCGTAGTAGATACCGGCCAACATGATCAAAGCCGCAATGGGCGGAAGTGCGTAAGTGGCCGGCAGCAGCATGGCGATGGTGGCCACAGGGCCCACGCCAGGCAAGACCCCGATCAAGGTGCCCAAGAAGCAGCCGATGAAAGCGTACATCAGGTTTTGAAGGGTGAAGGCCACCCCAAAACCAAGCGCCAGGTTGTCAAAAAGTTCCATGGATGTTTTCTCCTCAACCTGTGATGAAAGATGGCCAGACCGGGAACTGCAGGTTCAGCAGTTTGATGAAGCCCAGGTAGCTGATGGTCGACAAAATGGTCGCCAGAATCAGCGATTGCTTGATGCTGGATTCATGACCTGCCTTGCTGACCACAATCGTCACGCCGTAAATGGCCACGATCAGACCCATGCCAGGAATGCCCAAGTTGGGCAAACCGCTGAGCAACACGCCAAACAGCAAGTTGCCTGCGATGATGAAGAACAAAGGCTTCCAGGCCCATTTGCCAATCTTGTCGCCGTTGGCGGTTTCCACCACAAGAGACTTGAAGATGATGAACAGGCCAATAACGCCCAACAACACGCCCAGCAAAAGCGGAAAGTAACCGGGGCCCATGCGGGCACCCGTGCCAATGTTGTAGTTGGTTGCGCCGATGGCGAAAGCGCCACCCACAACCGCGTACAACAGCCCTGAGAAAAAGTCTTTCTGACTCTTGATGTTCACGAGATATCTCCTCTGTTTTGAGTTGTTCAGATTCTCCGTGAAACTGACGTCTTTGAGGATGTGGGTTACACCTATGTCCCCGGGGTGACGAAGCCATGGTTAACCCTGATGCAGGCCCCGCAAAAGCATGCGATCGGGAGAGGCGTTCAGTGGGTCAGGGGCTTGAAGACCTTGAGCCATTTCGGTGCGGGCAGGCCCCATTTTTCCTCAATGGCACTGGCCGTTTGCTGCAGTGCATCGCGCGATGGACGGCTGGCGGTGCGCTGCGCCAGCACGATGGCGTTGCCCTCGCGGGTGGGCTTGAATACCCACACCGCATCTTCGCCAAAGGCGGCGCATATCTTTTCAACACTCTCGGCATAACTCGACGAGCGGCCAAACAGATTCACCGTCATGCAGCCTTGCGGAGTCAGCAGGTCGCGGCAGTGGCGGTAAAAGTCGGGCGTGTCCAGCACCGGGGCGGCCGCCTCTTCGTCGTACAAATCGACCTGCAGCGCATCCACGGTGCCGCGCCATTCGTCCTTCTGAATTTCCAGCGATGCATCGGCCAACACCACGCGCAGGCGTTCGTCGTCAGGCGGCAGGCGAAACCAACCGCGGCAAGCGTGCAACACGCTCGGGTTCAGCTCCACGGCGGTGCAGGCCATCTTCAGTTTTTTGTAGCAAAACTTGGTGATGGTGCCCGCGCCCAGCCCCAGCTGCATGGCGTGTGCCCCCTTGACTTCGACCGGCGGCAAAAACAACAACCACGCGAACATGCGCTGCACATACTCCAGCTCGATGTCAAAGGGTCGGTCGAGAAACATGGAACCCTGAATCCACTGGGTGCCCAAATGCAGGTAACGGATCTCGCCGTCTTCGGAAAAATTGACTTCGGGCAGTCTGATGGGTTTTTTTCGGGTCATGGGGCGTGATGGTACAGAGCGGCCAGTTGGGGCAGCACGCGGCAGGCATTGGCGCTGGTGGCTGCCGCCAGATCGGTGAGCGGCAGGCCCCGCAACCCGGCCAGCACTTGGGCGATGCGGGGCAACTCGGCCGGACTGTTGCACCCCTGTGTTGCGCCCAGCGCCCGCTGCTCGGCGGTTTGGTAGAGCCACTGCGGCGGGATGTCGGGCGCGTCGGTCTCCAGCACCAGTGCGCTCAGCGGCAGCTCGCAGGCCAGGCGGCGCAGTTGCAGGGAGCGCTCGTAAGTCAAGGTGCCGCCAAAGCCCAGCGCAAAGCCCAGGTCCACAAAAGCCTGCGCCTGCTGGGTGCTGCCATTGAAGGCATGCGCAATGCCCGAGACCACCGGGCACTGGCGCAAACCTTTGAGCAAGAGATCTGCAGAGCGGCGCACATGCAAGACCACGGGCAGGCCGTGTTGTTGGGCCAGCTTGAGTTGCGCAGTGTAAAAAAACCATTGCCGCTCGCGCATGTCGGGCGAGCACAACTCGGGCACAAAAAAGTCCAGCCCGATCTCACCCACGGCCACGAGGCGCGGGTCGCCTGCGCGTTCGCGCAAAGCCTGGTCCAGCGCCAGCACATCGTCTTCTTGGGCCTGCGGTACATACAGCGGGTGAATGCCCAAAGCGTAAGCGTCGCCATGCCGCTCGGCCAGTTTCGCCACCTCGGCCCAGTGTGCGGCGTGCACCGCCGGGATCACGCAGCGCGTGACACCAGCAGCACGGGCCGATTGGCGCACCGCATCGCGGTCAGCGTCAAACTCGGCAGCGTCCAAGTGGCAGTGCGTGTCGATCCACATGGCACGGCCAACCGATTAAATAGGCGCTTGCAACACGCCCTTGACCAAATGCAATTGCCGGTCGCAACGGGCGGCCAAGGCCTGGTCATGTGTGACCACCACAAAGGCGGTGCCGCGCTCGCGGGCCAGTTGCAGCATCATGGCAAACACGCCGTCGGCGGTTTCGCGGTCCAGGTTGCCCGTGGGCTCGTCGGCCAACACACAGGCCGGGTCGTTCACCAAAGCGCGGGCCAGGGCCACACGCTGGCGCTCGCCACCCGACAACTCCGAGGGTCGATGGTGCAGGCGCTCGCCCAAGCCCACGCGCTGCAACCAACCCGTGGCCACGGCAGCGGCTTCGGCGCGGTCCTGCCTGCGAATCCACAGCGGCATGGCCACGTTGTCCAGGGCGCTGAACTCAGGCAGCAAATGGTGGAACTGGTAGACAAAGCCCAAATAGCGGTTGCGCCACTGGCCTTGCTCGGCCGCGCTCAGGGCCGACAGCAACTGGCCCTTCAATTGCACCGAGCCTTGGGTTGGGGCGTCCAAGCCGCCCAGCAAATGCAGCAAGGTGCTCTTGCCCGAGCCCGAAGCGCCCACGATGGCCAGCGTCTCACCCGCATGCACGGCCAGGTCCACGCCTTGCAACACCGTCACGTCCAAGCGCCCTTCGGTGAAGCGCTTGGTCAGGCCCTGGGCCTGCAGCACCACGGGATTTTTCATGTCATTCATAGCGCAGCGCCTCCGCCGGGTTGACCTGGCTGGCACGCCAACTGGGGTAGAGCGTGGCCACAAAAGCCAAGACCAAAGAGATGATGGCCACAGGCAGGATGTCGCTGGCCAGGGGCTCGCTGGGCATGCGGCTGATCAGGTAAATGTCGCGCGGCAAAAAGCTGGCGTTGAACAGCGACTCTAACGCGGGCACGATCACATCGATGTTGAAGGCCACCAGCAGCCCAAACACCAAGCCGCTCATCGTGCCGATCACGCCCACCGTCGCGCCCTGCACCACAAAAATGCCCATGATGCTGCGCGGGCTGGCCCCCAGCGTGCGCAAGATCGCGATGTCGGCACGTTTGTCGGTCACCGTCATCACCAGGGTGCTGACCAAATTGAAAGCCGCCACCGCCACGATGAGCGTGAGGATGATGAACATCATGGTTTTTTCGACCTGCACGGCGGCAAACCAGGTTTTGTTTTGTTGTGTCCAGTCGCGCACAAAAAACTGCGGCCCCAAGTCCAATTGCAGGTCCCGCGCCACTTCACGCGCTTGGTGCAAATCGCGCAGCTTCAGGCGCACGCCACTCGGGCCTTCCAGGCGGAACATGCGGGCAGCGTCCTCGACGTGCATCATGGCCAGCGCCGAGTCGTATTCATAGTGCCCCGAAGAAAACGTGCCCACCACGCCCATTTGTTTCATGCGCGGCACCACGCCCGCAGGGGTGACTTGGCCAGAAGGCGACACCAAAGTCACCGACTCGCCGCTTTGCAAATACAGGTTGTTGGCCAGATCGCGGCCCAGCACCAAATTGAACTCGCCCGGTTGCAGGCGCTGCAGCACCCCGGCCTGGGTCTCGTTCGACAAATCGCTGACCTCGGGCTCCAGCGCCGGGTCGATGCCGCGCACCAGCACACCCTTCATGTCCTCGCCGCGAGCCAACAGGGCTTGCGCGGTGATGAAAGGGGCCGCGCCCAGCACTTGCGGGTTGGCCTTCAGGCGGGCCAACAAGGCAGGCAAATCGGCCACGGCCGCGCCATCGGCGGCGTACACCTCGATGTGCGAGACCACACCCAGCATGCGGTCACGCACCTCTTTTTGGAAGCCATTCATCACGCTCAGCACGATGATGAGTGCCGCCACGCCCAGGCCAATGCCCATCATGGACACCCCCGAAATGAAGGAAATGAAGCCGTTTCGCCGGGTGGCGCGGCCTGCACGCGTGTAGCGCCAACCCAGCACCAGCTCGTAGGGGATGTTTTTGAAAAAAGACATAGGCCGCTATTGTGACCAATCGGTCAAGGCCGCCGACCAAAATGCGAGCCCAAAGCCTGAGCGCAGAGCGCCCACCCAGTGTTTTCACTTAAAAAGTCGCCGCGGAGACGTTTTAAAACTACGCCCGGGACTGAAATCCCAAAGTCCCATGCCGCATGGGGCTTCAGAACCAAAAAAGGAGACCCCCCATGATCACCCGCATTGGGACACTGAGCGCTCTGGCCGCTGCCGCCTTGCTCAGCGCCTGCCAAACCGCCCCCGTAAAAACTGCCGTACCCTCGACTTCGCCCGAAGAAGTAGGCGAGTTCCGCAAAGGCAGTGGTTACCTGCATGGCTACATCGACCGCAAAGAACTGCCCGACAGCCTGGCCCTGGTGCCACCCCCACCCGCCCCCGGCTCGGCCCGCCAGGCGGCCGATGTGCAGCAGCACCAGCAAACCCGCGCCCTGCGCAACACACCGCGCTGGGAATACGCCTTCAAGGACGTGAACCTGAAGTTCCCCGAAGCCGCCGGGGTGTTCTCTTGCGCACTGGACATGCCGATTTCGCAAGAAGCCACGCCGCATCTGAACATGCTGCTGCGCCGCAGCTTGGTGGACGCGGGCTTTGCCACCTACAGGGCCAAAGACCACTACCAGCGCAAACGCCCCTTTACCGAGCTGGGTGAAACCACCTGCTCGCCCAAGGAAGAAGCGCACCTGTCCAAGGACGGCTCTTACCCTTCCGGCCACGCAGCGCTGGGCTGGGCCTGGGGCCTGATCCTCGCGGGCCTGGCCCCCGACAAGGCCAACGCCTTGGTGCAACGCGGCCACGCCTTTGGTGACAGCCGCATGGTGTGTGGCGTGCACTGGCAAAGTGACCTGGAAGCCGGACGCGTGGTGGGCGCTGCCGCCGTGGCCCGCCTGCAAGCCGACCCGATGTTCCAGGCCCAGGCCCAACTGGCCAAAGCCGAAATCGCGGCCGCTCGCGCCAAGGGCCTGAAGTCCGACCGCAAGGACTGCGCTGCCGAGGCTGCTGCTTTGAAACGCTGAACCCGCAACACGCCCAAGCGAATCGCATGGGGCCTGCGACAATCAGGCCCCATGCACCTGATCATTCCCTATGCGGCCAGCCACGCCTTCACCGGCCCCGAGGTTTGGGCTGGTTTGCAGCTGCCCCATTTGCAAACACTGCTGACCTTGCTGCAACGCCAGCAAGTGCTGCAAGACCCTGAAACCTCAGCGCTGCATCTGCCGCACGAACGCCTGCAAGCCCAAGCCCTGGGTTGGCCCCTGGAGGCACCCACCCTGCCCTGGGCAGCCTGGCATCGGGCGCAGCAAGGCCAGCAGAGCGCCGAACCCCAAGCTTGGATGACGCCTTGCCACTGGCAAATCGGCATGGACCAGGTTGTCATGGCCAACCCCGCGCATTTGCGCTTGAGCGACGATGAGTCGCAGCAGCTTTTGCAGGCCATGCAGCCGTTTTTGCAAGAAGACGGCCTGCAAGTGACCTGGCACAGCGCCTTGATGTGGCATGTCCAAGGTGCGATGCTGACCGACCTGCCCACCGCCTCGCTCGACCGAGTCATCGGCCAAAACGTGAAAGACTGGCTGCCCAACAGTCCAGCGGCACGCCCACTGCAACGCCTGCAAAGCGAGATGCAGATGCTGCTCTACAACCACCCTGTGAACGACGCCCGCGACGCCCGCAGGCAGCACACCGTGAACGCCTTTTGGCTGCACGGCGCGGGCACGCTGCCTGCCACTTCGCCACCAGCCTCCCCACCCATGAATGGGGCGGTGACCGTGTCGGACGCCCTGCGCGCCAGCGCATTGCATGGCGATCTGCAGACCTGGCGCCAAGCCTGGCAGCAACTCGATGCCACCGTGCTGGCCGACTTGTTGCAACATGTCAAAGCCTCGGGCCAAGGCACGCTCAGCCTGTGCAGCGAACACACCGCCCACACCTACACCGCCGCACCAGCCGCTTGGCACCAAAAAATCACCCGGTTGTTCAAGAAACCCTCCCCTGCAGCGGCCCTTCAAGCCCTCATCACCAGCTGATCCCCCATGAATTTGCTCACCCGAGATGTGCCCCCCCGCAGCGCCTGGGCGCTGGAACAAGCGGGCATCCACCCCCTGCTGGCCCGCCTGTATGCCGCGCGCGGCGTGTTGTCCAAAGACGAACTTGACGATGCGCTGAACCTGCTGCTGCCCCCGGCCAGCATGCTGGGCACGCACGAAGCCGCCAAGTTGCTGGCCGACGCCATGACGCAAAACAAGCGCCTGTGCATCGTGGCCGACTACGACTGCGACGGCGCGACCGCTTGTGCCGTGGGCGTGCGCGGCCTGCGCATGCTGGGCGCAACCAACGTGAGCTATCTGGTGCCCGACCGGGTGGTTGACGGCTACGGCCTGACCCCGCCGATCGCCGAGCGTGTGCACGCACAAGGGGCCGATGTGTTGATCACCGTGGACAACGGCATCGCCAGTGTGGCGGGCGTGCAGGCGGCGCAAGCCCTTGGCCTGCAGGTGCTGGTGACCGACCACCACCTTCCGGGCAGCGAACTGCCCACGGCCGAAGTCATCGTCAACCCCAACCAGCCCGGCTGCGGCTTCACCAGCAAATCCATTGCCGGTGTGGGCGTGATGTTTTACGTGCTGCTGGCCCTTCGCGCCGAACTGCGCCAGCGCGGTGTGTTCGACGCCAGCAACCAACCAAGATTGGACGCCCTGCTGCCCTTGGTGGCATTGGGCACCGTGGCCGATGTGGTCAAGCTCGATGCCAACAACCGCCGCTTGGTGGCGCAAGGTCTGCGCCGCGTGCGTGCAGGCGCGCTGCCCCCGGGCATGTCGGCGCTGATGCGTGCCGCCAGCCGCGAAACGGCCAAGGCCACCACCTTTGACTTTGGTTTTGCCTTGGGGCCACGCATCAACGCCGCTGGCCGCCTGGCCGACATGACGCTCGGCATCGAATGCCTGCTGACCGACGATGCTGGCCGCGCCGACGAGCTGGCCAAACAACTGGATGCGATCAACCGCGAACGCCGCGTGGTCGAGGGCGACATGCGCGAGATGGCCATGGAAATGGCCGAGTCGCTGTTTGACGAGGGCGACGAGCCGCCGCCCGCCATTTGCGTGTTCGACCCGGATTTTCACGAAGGCGTGGTCGGCATCGTCGCCTCGCGCATCAAGGACAAGCTGCACCGCCCCACGTTCGTGTTTGCGGCCAGCAGCGCGCCGGGCAAAGAGCACGAACTCAAAGGTTCAGGTCGCTCGATTGCGGGATTCCATTTGCGCGATGCGCTCGACCTGGTGGCCAAGCGCGCCCCGGGCGTGCTGCTGCGCTTTGGCGGGCACGCCATGGCGGCAGGTTGCACCATTGCCGAAGAGCACCTCGATGTGTTTGAGGAAACCCTGAACCAGGTGGCCATGGAATGGCTGGATGCCGCCACGCTGCAACGCCGCCTGGAAACCGACGGCCCGCTGCCTGCCGAATACCGCCGGGTGGATTTGGTGGACATGCTGCACCACGAGGTCTGGGGCCAGGGCTTTGCGCCACCCGTGTTTTGCGAAGAGATCGAGATCGTGTCGCAACGCTTGGTGGGCGAAAAACACCTGTCACTCAAGATGAAGCACCAGGGCCAGCCGGTGGACGGCATCTGGTTTGGCCGCACCGAGCCGCTGCCTGCGCGCGTGAAGCTGGCTTACCGCCTGGACGCCGACGAGTGGCAGGGGCAAAAGCGCGTGCGCTTTTTGGTGGAAGGCGCGGAGATTTGACTCTCAATGCTTGGTGGCCACTTTGCCCTGCAATCCGTTGAGCACCGGGGCGGACACCAGGCCCGACACATCACCGCCGAGCTTGGCGATCTCTCGAACCAAGGTGCTGCTGATGTGCTGCACATGGGCGCTGGTGTGCAAGAACACCGTGTCGATCTCAGGGGCCAAATGGCGGTTCATTCCCGACATTTGGGTTTCGTAGTCGTAGTCGGTCACCGAACGCAGACCGCGCACGATCACTTGGGCGTTTTGCGAACGCACAAACTCGACGATCAGGCCATCAAACGGCAGCGCCTTCACGTTCGGGCAATCGGCCAGTGCGGCTTGCGCCAAGGCCACGCGCTCGTCCAGGCTGAACACGGTTTTTTTGTGGTGCGCCACGGCCACGGCAATGATGACCTGGTCAAACATCTGCGCGGCGCGGCGGATCGCGTCTTCATGGCCCAGCGTAAGCGGGTCAAAGGTGCCGGAGTAAACAGCGGTCACAGGGGTGGTGGCAGATCGGCTCATGGCGTGTCTCCTTCAGCAGGGATGGCAATAGAGGTGGGGGCAGATTCAGGGCTGACCCGTTGCAACAAGTGCGCATGCACTGCGCCCGCCTTCAGGTGGCGCTCGCATTGCAAGTCCAAAGCCCGCAGCGCCTCGGCAGGCCAGGCCACAGGCGCTTCCAGGTAAATCCAACCACCCACAGGCACAGCACGAGCCGCCGCTTTGAGTGCAGGCTCAAACCAGGGGCCATCAAAAGGCGGGTCGATGAAGACCAGGTCCACACTGCCCGCAGGCAAACGGCCCAAAGTGCTCACCGCGTCGCCGCGCTGCACACTCACCATGCTGGCTTTCAGGCGGGTGGCATTCTCTTGCAGATCACGCACCAACACGGCGTCTTGCTCGACCATCAGCACATGGCCCGCGCCACGCGAAGCGGCCTCCAGCCCCAGCACACCCGTGCCCGCAAAAGCGTCCACGCAGCGCCAACCGCTCAGGTCCTGGCCCAGCCAATTGAACAAGGTCTCGCGCACCCGATCGGGCGTGGGGCGCAAACCCGGTTTATCGATCACCTTCAGTCGTGTGCGCCGCCACTGGCCGCCAATGATGCGGATCTCGTGCGAAGGCGGGCCTTTGGGCACCGGGTTTTGGGGCTTTTTGGCGGCGGCGTGGCGGGCAGCGCTATCTTTCGATGCGCGTTGGGAAGGGGATGAGGGCATAGGCTGCAAGTGTAAAGGGGCACCGAGGGGCTGAGCAGGCCCCAATCCGATGCGCCCCCAACGCCTCCCAAGGCAATGGCCTCGTCCCTGCGCTCTGGCCTGGTTTCCAACCGTTTAAACCGGGTTTGATCTGTGTCAGTAACACGGCATGACGCACATCAAATCCGTCTCAGATCGCGCTGGGCAATGCGCGTTTGGCCCCTTAAAGTGATGCCTACCTTCAAGAGGAACACACACCATGCACAGCAGCGACCAAGACACCACCGCCCCGATCACGCATTTCGCCAACTCTCATTTGAGCATCTTTGCGCAGTTGTCGCGCTTGGGCGATTTGCCTGCTTTGCTGGGGCCTGCGGCCCAGGCCCGAAAAATTGCCAGCGAATCCTTGGCCTTTTTTGACAAGGCCTTGCACAGCCACCACAGCGAGGAAGAAAAAGACCTCTTTCCAGCGGTGGCCCACAGCGCACAAGCCGGTGCCGAACGCCTTCAGGTGGACACGCTGATCGAGCAACTGACCCACGACCACCGGGCTTTGGAAAAACTCTGGGCCTCGCTGGCGTCAGGCTTGCGCAAAGTGGCCAAGGGCCAGGACACTGCACTCGATGTGCTGGCGCTGCAGGCCATGGTGCAGCGCTACCAGGCCCACGCCCAGTTGGAAGAGCAGGCTTTTTTGCCCTTGGCGCAAACGGTTTTGGGGCGCAACGGCAACCACATGGCGGCTTTGGGCCTGAGCCTGCACATGCGGCATGTGCCGCAATTTGCGGCGCACATTTGACCCGGCCAAAGGCCCCGATCAGGGCGCAGCACCCACCACCACGGTCACCATGCGCTCGGGCTGCAACACCCGGGCCATGGCGCGTTGAATATCGGCGGCGCTGACACGCTCGATTTGCCGCGTCCAGTTGCTCAGATAGTCCAGCGGCAGCCGGTTCCAGGCGATGTTGGCCACGTTGTCCAGCAACTTGCGGTTGCTGTCGATGCGCAGCGCAAAGCCGCCCACCAAGTTGGACTTGGCCGCTTGCAATTCGGCCTGGGTGGGGCCTTCACGCACAAAGCCCTGCACCACCTCTTGGGCCACGGCCACGGCTTGTGTGGCTTGGTCAGGGCGGGTTTGCAGCCCCACCGTGAAAGCCCCGGCGTGCAGGCCTGGCGCAAAACCGCTGTACACGCTGTAGCTCAGGCCGCGTTTTTCGCGCACCTGCTCGGTCAGGCGTGAAACAAAACCACCACCGCCCAAAATGTGGTTGCCCACCAGCAGAGCAAAAAAGTCGGGGTCGGTGCGTTTGTAGCCGGGCTGGCCGATCAGGACATGGGCTTGGGCCGAATCAAACGGCAACTTCAGGTTTTGCGCGGCGGCCAACGGGGCCACTTCGGGCACAGGCGGTAAGCTGGGGCAGCCTGATTCGCGAGGCCACTGCGCCAGCAGGCGCTGCACCAAGGCGTCGGCCTGAGCCCGGGTCAAAGCACCCACCACGCTCACCGTGGCGCGGCAAGCCCGCAAAGCCTGGGCATGCAGGTTTTTGAAGTCTTGCACACCGATGCGAGACAAGCTCTCGGGCGTGGCCCGAAAACCGTAGGGGTGCACGCCGTACACCGCCTGCGCAAAGCGCTGCTGCACCACTGTGCCGGGCTTGGTCAGCGATTCGCGGATGGAGGCGCTGATGCGTTCACGGTCACGCAGCCACATGGCTTCAGGAAAAGCCGGATGGGCCATTTGACGTGCTGCCAAGGCCACGGCTTTGTCCAGCAGGTCCGGGTAGCTCAGGCTGCGCAGGCCAAAGCTCATGCGGTCACCGCCCGCACTGCCCCCAAAACTGGCACCCAGGTCGGCCCAGGCCTCGCCGATCTGGTTTTCATCCAGGGCCTTCGGGTAAGGACCTTGACCTTGAGGCTCGGCGCGTGTGCCATTGGCCATTTGCCCCGCCATGACCGAGGCCAGGCCCGCTTGCGCCGCCGGGTCGCGGCGGCTGCCCGCGTCGATGTCTATTTGCACATCGACCATGGGAATGGCGTGGCTCTCGACCAAGAACACGCGCGCACCGCTGGGCTGGGTCCAGTGCTGGATGGGCAAGGACGCGTGCGCCCAACCCACCGCGCCCCAGCAGGCCAGCACCAAAGCTGTGCGGCACAAAGCCCGTGCGGTCATGGACAAGGAGGGCATCAAGAACATGGGGGGTGTGACTTTCATGGGATGAGCGCGGTTCAATGCCGGGCACCTGGCGCGGCGCGGCGCGCACGAGGCTGGCCCGACAAAGGCTGAGGCAGCAAGGTGGCCACGGTGAGGTTGTCGTCACCAAAATACTTTTGCGCCACGGCCTGCACCTGGGCGGGTGTGACTTGCCGCAAGCGGGCGATCAGCTGCGCCCCGTAGTCGGGTGGCAGTCCCAGCGTCCAGGCCACGCCCAGCTCACGGGCCTGGTTGAACACCGAGTCCAGTTTGTAGATTTCGCTGGCCACCCATTGGGTTTTTACGCGCTGCAGCTCGGCCTCGTTCACGCCTTCGGTGGCCACGCGCTTCACTTGTGTGCGCAAGGCGGCTTCGAGTGCTTGTGGCGTTTGGCCTTTGGCGGGCACACCTTCCAGGTAAAAGAACTGCGGCCCCCGACCCATGAGGCCGTTGTAAGCCCCGGCACTGTCGGCCAGGCGGTTGTCGCCCTGGGTCAAGGCGCGGTCCAGACGCGCGCCGCTGTAGCCATCAAGCACCGCCGCCAACACCGTCAAAGCCAAGGCGTCGTCGTGCTCGGGGGTGACCGCCAAACTGGCCAGGCGCGGCACCTTGAAGGCCAGGGCCACATACGACTGCTCGGCAGAGGCTTTGAATTCGAGGCGGCGCAAGCCTTGCTGCGCCGGTTCGTCCCGGGGTTTGCGCTCAGGCACCGCGCGGGTTGGGATGGCGCCGTAATACTTCTCAGCCAGCGCCTTGACTTGCAGCGGGTCCACATCGCCCGCCACCACCACCACCGCGTTGGCCGGGGTGTACCACTTGCGGTAAAAGTCGCGGGCGTCTTGCGCCGTCATGGCCTCCAGATCGCTCATCCAGCCGACGATGGGGCGGCGGTAGGGCGAAGCCGACAAAGCGGTGGCCGAGAGCATTTCGTGCAACTGGGCGCGGGGGTTGTCGTCGGTGCGCAGGCGGCGCTCTTCTTTCACCACCTCCAGCTCTTTGGCGAATTCGGCATCGGGCCACTGGTTGTTGGCAAAACGGTCCGACTCCAGGCGCATCACGGCTTCGAGTTGACCGGATGGGATTTGCTGAAAGTAGCCGGTGTAGTCCTTGGCGGTGAAGGCGTTTTCTCGCCCACCCAAGGCCGCCACACGGCGCGAGAACTCGCCCGGGGCCAACGTGGGCGTGCCTTTGAACAGCATGTGCTCCAACACATGGGCCACGCCGCTGGTGCCATCCACCTCGTCCATGGAACCCACGCGCAGCCACACCATGTGCACCGCGGTGGGGGCACGGCGGTCGGGTTTGACCCACAAGCCCATGCCATTGGCCAAAATGAAGGTGTGGACTTGGGCCGCGCTGGCCGCTGGGGCCTGGCCTGTGGGTTGTGGGGCCGCCTGGCCTTGCGGGGCCTGCGCCGTGGCACTGAAGCTGCAGGCCAACAGGGCTGTTGACAAGGAAAGTCCCAAGAGAAAGTTCGGTTTCATAGAATGCATGATCCTTGAAATCCACGCCATGTTCAGTTTCTTCAAAAAAAAATCCCCCCCGCCCGAGGTGCCATCGCCTCCCGTGACGATTGCGCCCCCTGTGGCGCAGCCTGTGGCCGCATCGCCCGCGCCCACATCCTCGCCCACGCAAGCTGAACCCGCGCCCGCACCCGCCGCCCGCCAGGGCTGGCTGGACCGCCTGAAGGCGGGCCTGCGCAAAACCGGCTCCAGCATCACCACCGTCTTCACCGGCACTCGCATCGACGACGAACTCTATGAAGAGTTGGAAACCGCGCTGCTGGTGGCCGACACCGGCGTCAAAGCCACCGAGCACTTGCTGCAAGACCTCAAACGCCGCGTGAAGGACGCCAAGGCCACCGAGCCGTCGCAGGTCAAAACCTTGCTGGCCGACGCCATCACCGACTTGCTGACGCCCCTGCAAAAACCGTTGACCATTGGTGACCACCAACCCACCGTGATCATGGTGGCGGGCGTCAACGGCGCAGGCAAAACCACCTCCATTGGCAAACTGACCAAGCACTTGTCCGACGAGGGGCTGAGCGTGCTGCTGGCTGCGGCCGACACCTTCCGTGCTGCGGCCAAGGAGCAACTGGCGGTTTGGGCCACCCGCAACACGGTGGAGATCATCAGCCAGCAAGGCGGCGACCCGGCCGCTGTGAGCTTTGACGCGGTGAGCGCGGGCCGCGCCCGGGGCCGCGATGTGGTGCTGGTCGACACGGCAGGCCGCCTGCCCAC
>CAMDFT010000029.1 GCA_945897795.1 Limnohabitans sp. Rim8
TCGGCCTGACGGGGGCTGGCACGGAACACTTCGGCACCAAAGCGCCCCAAGTCATAACGGGCAGCGGCCGAGTGCATCATCTCGACTGCGCAACAAGCCAGACCAAAAGTCATGGGCCAGAGGGAGCCGGTTTTGGCCCAGTTCACCACCGAGTCGTAACTCGTGGTGATGAAGCCTTCTTTCATCACGCCTTCAATCATTTGGATTCCTCAAACAGGCTGTTTGCCGTGGTGCGTCAAAACGGTCATTCCCAGTCCAGTGCGCCTTTTTTCCACTCGTAGACAAAGCCAACGACCAGAATGGCCAGAAAAATGATCACGGCCACAAAGCCGGCCATGCCCACCTCCTTGAGGGCCACGGCCCAGGGGAACAGGAAGGCGATTTCCAGATCGAACAAGATGAACAAAATGGCCACCAGGTAGTAGCGCACATCGAACTTCATGCGCGCGTCTTCGAAGGCTTCGAAGCCACATTCATAGGGGGAGTTTTTTTCCGCGTCAGGTCGGTTAGGACCGAGGATGTAGCCTAAAACCTGGGGAATGATTCCGACAGCAACACCGACCAAAATGAACAAGAGAATGGGAAGGTACTGTTCGAGGTTCATTGGGTGACTGCCGGTTAATGACCGAATGAAGCGCCCAAGCCTTCAGCCCGAGCGATTCTGTTTGTCTGGTGCCGTCGGCGAGACTCGAACTCGCACAGCTTTCGCCACTACCCCCTCAAGATAGCGTGTCTACCAATTTCACCACGACGGCTGGATGCTCAGGACCAGCTTGCATGAGGTACACCTTGAGTGCGTATCGCTTGCTGATCAGTCTTCAATTTTACTCCGAAAAATGAACCATTTCCCGACTTAAAACCGGAAAATTGTGCACGGCAGCAAAGCTGAATGACAGCTTACTGCTGAGCCGTTTATTTCACCGGTGCGGGGGGGACGCTGTTGTCCGGCTTGACCGCCGGTGCGTTGCCTGGAATCTGTGCAGCGGGGCTGGTGTCCACAGGGGCAGGCGCCGTCACAGCCGCGCCTTCGAGCACGCTGCCCGAAGATGTGGGTGCGAGCTTGCCAAAATACGCCAGCAACAAAGTACAGACGAAAAACACGGCCGCCAACACCGCCGTGGTGCGCGACATGAAGTTTGCACTGCCTGTAGCGCCAAACAAGCTCCCCGAACCACCGCTTCCAAAAGCCGCCCCCATGTCAGCGCCTTTGCCGTGCTGGATCAGGATCAGGCCAATCATGGCCAGAGCCGACAACATCTGCACCACCAAAATCAAGGTCAACATCACGCTCATTTAAATACTCCGAAAAAAATCAAAACTGGGTTGAAAAGCTCAGCGTGAAGCGGCTTTCAACATGGATAAAAAGTCTGGGGCCTTGAGCGATGCACCGCCAATCAGGCCGCCGTCCACATCGGGCTGCGCCAGCAAAGACGCGGCGTTCGCCGCATTCATGCTGCCGCCGTACAAGATCGGTACGCGCTGCGCATGCGCTGTGGCAGCCTGCAACTGGGCACGCAAAACAGCGTGCACAGCTTGGGCTTGTTCGGGTGTGGCGGTCAGGCCTGTGCCAATGGCCCAAACGGGCTCATAAGCCACCACGATTTCGCTGATGCAGTGGCCGTTGGTGTGGATCACCGCCGCCAACTGCCGCTTGACCACTGCCTCGGTCTGACCCGCCTCGTTCTCGGCCAAACTCTCGCCCACGCACACGATGGGGGTGATGCCTGCAGCCAAAGCACGCTGGGCTTTGTGGGCCACCACGGTGTCTGTCTCACCATGGAACTGACGGCGCTCCGAGTGACCCACGATCACATAACGCACCGCAAAATCACGCAGCATCGCGGCCGACACCTCGCCGGTGTATGCCCCCGATTCGTGGGCCGACACATCTTGCGCACCCAAGGCCAAGGCCGAGCCGGCCAACAAACTTTGAGCTTGCGCCAAATGGGTTGCAGGCACACACACCGCAGCAAGGCAATTGACGCCGCCCATGCCGCTCAACAGTTCCGACAACAAGGACGTATTGGCCGCCAAGCTGCCATTCATCTTCCAATTGCCCACCATCAATTTGCCGGACATGCCCATCACCAAGTCACCACGATCTTGCCCACATGCTGGTTCGTCTCCATCAGGGCATGGGCTTGCGCCGCCCCGGATGGCAAACCACCGCCTGCGTCCAACGCACCAAAAACGCTGTGGATGACCGGTTTGATGCGGCCCGACTCGATCCAGGGCCACACGGTTTGGCGCAACGACTGGGCAATCGCTGCCTTGAAGGCCACGGGTCGCGGACGCAGTGTGGAGCCCGTGATCGTCAAGCGACGGCGCAACACCATGCCGGCATTGAACTCGCTCTTGACGCCGCCTTGCACCGCGATGATGACCAAGCGGCCATCTTCGGCCAGGGCCTCGACTTCACGCGCCACATAGTCGCCTGCGACCATGTCCAAAATCACATTCACGCCTGCACCACCCGTGATGCGCTTGGCCTCGGCCACAAAATCGATGGTTTTGTAATTGATGGCATGGTCTGCACCCAAGTCCAGGCAAGCCTGGCATTTGGCGTCAGAACCGGCCGTGGCAATCACCGTGGCACCGGCCGCTTTGGCCATCTGAATGGCCGTGACGCCGATGCCGCTGGTTCCACCCTGAATCAACAAGGTTTCACCGGCTTGCAAACGACCACGGTCAAACACATTGCTCCACACGGTGAAGAAGGTCTCGGGCAGCGAAGCCGCTTCGGTGTCCGTCAGGCCCTTGGGCACGGGCAAACACTGGGCCACAGGGGCCACACACAGCTGTGCATAACCGCCACCGGCCACCAGCGCGCACACGCGGTCGCCCACTGCAAAACCCGCTTCGGCCATGGCCGCTGGATCACCCGACACCACCACGCCTGCAACCTCCAAGCCCGGAATGTCCGAGGCACCCGGTGGCACAGGGTAGTTGCCGGTGCGTTGCAGCACGTCAGGCCGATTGATGCCGCTGGCCGAAACGCGAATGAGCAACTCCCCTGCCCCGGCCACAGGGTCGGGACGGGAGCCGGGCACCAGCACCGATGGGGCACCGAAGCTTTGAATTTCAATGACGTTCATGGTTTGTCCGTTGAGCGTTCAGCGTTATGCGTGATTGGCAGGTTGAGCATTGAGGGTTAGAAGCTTCTCGCTCAACCCTCAACCCTCAACGCACAAAGATCAGCCTTGAGCTGGACGGTCCAACAACGCCTTCATTGACAACTTGATGCGGCCTTTTTCGTCGGTTTCCATGACCTTGACCTTGACGATCTGGCCTTCGCTCAGGTAGTCGGTGACCTTCTCAACGCGCTCGTGGGCGATCTGGCTGATGTGCAGCAGACCGTCTTTGCCGGGCAGCAGGTTGATCAAGGCACCGAAGTCCAAGATCTTGGTCACGGGGCCTTCGTAGACCTTGCCGATTTCAACTTCGGCGGTGATCTGCTCGATCCGCTTCTTGGCGATGTCGGCCTTTTCGCCGTCGGTGGCCGCGATGGTGATCGTGCCGTCTTCGGAGATGTTGATTTGGCAACCGGTCTCTTCGGTCAGGGCACGGATGGTCGCGCCGCCCTTGCCGATCACATCACGGATTTTCTCGGGGTTGATCTTCATGGTGAAGAGCTTGGGCGCGAAATCCGACACTTCGGTGTTGGCCGTGCTCATCGCCTCTTGCATCTTGCCCAGAATGTGCATGCGGGCTTCTTTGGCTTGGGCCAAAGCGACTTGCATGATCTCTTTGGTGATGCCCTGGATCTTGATGTCCATCTGCAACGCAGTGATACCGTTGGTGGTACCAGCGACCTTGAAGTCCATGTCACCCAGGTGGTCTTCGTCACCCAAGATGTCGGTCAACACCGCAAAGCGGTTGTCTTCCTTGATCAGGCCCATGGCGATACCGGCCACGTGGGCTTTCATCGGTACACCGGCGTCCATCATCGACAAACAACCGCCGCAGACCGAAGCCATGGACGAAGAACCGTTCGATTCGGTGATCTCGGACACCACACGCATGGTGTAGGGGAACTCTTCTTTGCTCGGCAGCACAGCGGCCAAAGCACGCTTGGCCAAACGGCCGTGGCCGATTTCGCGGCGCTTGGTGCTGCCCATGCGGCCCACTTCGCCAGTGGCAAAGGGAGGCATGTTGTAGTGGAACATGAAGCGGTCTTCGAACTCGCCAGCCAGCGCGTCGATCCGCTGAGCATCGCGTTCGGTGCCCAAAGTGGTGATGACCAAAGCCTGAGTTTCGCCACGTGTGAACAGGGCCGAGCCGTGTGTGCGGGGCAGCACGCTGTTGCGGATTTCGATGGGGCGCACAGTGCGTGTGTCGCGGCCATCAATGCGGGGCTCACCAGCCAAGATCTGGCTGCGCACAATGCGGGCTTCGATTTCGAACATCAGGCCGTCGAGCTTGACGCTGTCAAAGGCCACGCCCTCTTCAGCCAAAGCCACTTTGACCGAAGCGTAGGCTTCGCGGCAAGCGTGTGTGCGGGCTTGTTTGTTACGGATTTGGTAAGCAGCGCGCAGCTTTTCTTCGGCAAGTTGGGCCAGCTTGGCTTCGAAAGCCAAGTCGCGGGCAGGCGCTTGCCAATCCCACACGGGCTTGCCGGCTTCGCGCACCAGCTCGTGGATGGCGTTGATGGCAATGGCCGATTGCTCGTGACCGTACACCACACCACCCAACATGATTTCTTCGGACAGTTGCTGGGCTTCGGATTCGACCATCAGCACAGCGGCTTCGGTACCGGCCACCACCAAGTCCATCACGCTGTCTTTGCGCTGGGTCTGGCCGGGGTTCAGGACGTATTCGCCGTTGATGTAACCCACGCGGGCGGCGCCGATGGGGCCGTTGAACGGGATGCCCGAGATGGACAAAGCGGCAGACACGGCGATCATCGCAGCGATGTCGGCATCGACTTCAGGGTTCAATGACACGGTGTGGATGACCACATGCACGTCGTTGTAGAAGCCTTCGGGGAACAGAGGGCGGATCGGGCGGTCGATCAGGCGGCTGGTCAGGGTCTCGTGCTCGCTGGGCTTGGCTTCACGCTTGAAAAAGCTGCCGGGGATCTTGCCTGCAGCGTAAGTCTTCTCGATGTAATCGACAGTCAGCGGGAAGAAATCTTGACCGGCTTTGGCGATCTTGGAACCCACGACGGTGGCGAGCACGACGGTGCCTTCCATGTCGAGCAGCACAGCGCCGCCGGCTTGGCGTGCGACTTCGCCGGTTTCCATCTTGACCGTGTGCTGGCCCCACTGGAATGTTTTGGTGACTTTATTGAAAATAGACATGTTCAGAACTCCTGAAAACAAAAGCGCATGAGGCTGCACTGTGGGCCCGGAAGATGACGCTCTGAACTCGATGCCATTCCACAAAACCTTGCGAAAATTTTCACATAAGCCTTGTGGAATGACACAGCGCGAGATCGCCCTGACAAATTCCGACTGAAAAAAAGAATAAAGCGCCTGAGCTAGTGAACTAACTCAGGCGCTTTTCATCTGGCGTGACGATTACTTACGCAGGCCAAGTTTGGCGATCAGCGCAACGTAACGGTCAGCATCACGGGACTTGAGGTAGTCGAGCAGTTTGCGGCGACGGCTGACCATGCGCAGCAAACCGCGGCGACCGTGATGGTCTTTGGCGTGTGTTTTGAAGTGAGGTGTCAGCTCGTTGATACGGGCTGTCAGCAAAGCCACCTGGACTTCTGGGGACCCAGTGTCGTTGGCAGCACGGGCATTGGCCTTGACGACCTCGGCCTTGATTGAAGATGCAATCATGGTTTTTCCTTGTAGTTTCGCTGGCATTCAATGAAGAATTTCAGCGGGTTAATGACTTGCGCCAACTGCCGGAAAAGCGGATGGCGTGCGTTTTGCAAATCGCAAAACAGGTGGATTATAGCCCGAAATATGGCCTCAGTGGACCGCCTAGACAACCCGAAACTTTCACAACTCCAACCGTCGACACGCCCAAACCAGTGGCCTTCAAGGCCCACGCAAGTGTTTGCGCGGAGGACTGGCACCGATGAAGCCCGCCCGCTGGATGATCTTCTGCCCCTGACCGATCACCACCCGGTGATCCCAGATCGGAATAGGCAAGCCCATCACCATCTATTGAGCCATATTAAAAGTGCTAACATGAGCACCTTTAAAAGCACTCAGGAAAGATCATGACCCATCAAATCCTGTCTGAAACGGCCGCCAGCATTTCCGAACTCAAGCGCAACCCCATGGGCACGGTGGCCGCGGGGGATGGCTTTCCCGTGGCCATCCTCAACCGCAACGAGCCCGCTTTTTATTGCGTGCCCGCTTCATGGTTTGAAAGCATGATGGCGAAGCTGGAAGACATGGAGCTCAACGCCATCGCGGACGCCCGAAAAGGTCAAAAAGTGGTGAAAGTCAAGCTCGATGAGCTTTGAGCTGGCATTTCTGGAAGAGGCATTGGCCGAATGGCAGCGGCTGGACGGTGCCATTCGGACGCAGCTGAAAAAGAAACTGGCTGAACGACTGCAAGCGCCCCGCGTGCCCGCGTCCCAACTCAGTGGCCACCCCGACCGCTACAAAATCAAACTGCGCAGCGTCGGATACCGGCTGGTCTATGAGGTGCGCGACCAACAAGTTCTGGTGTTGGTGATCGCGGTGGGCAAACGCGACCGAAACGCGGTCTACCGGGCCGCGGCGCAACGTTGATCTTTTTGAGTCAACCATCGTCCGCAAAGCG
This sequence comes from Limnohabitans sp. Rim8, assembly GCA_945897795.1. Classification (GTDB taxonomy): domain Bacteria; phylum Pseudomonadota; class Gammaproteobacteria; order Burkholderiales; family Burkholderiaceae_C; genus Limnohabitans_A. Next base: position 6,727 of record CAMDFT010000029.1, read on the forward strand.
CGGATCAGACGTTCAAGCCAGGCGACTGTGCCTGCGCCCGATAAAATCTCCAACCTATGACAAACCAACTCGACAAAAAATCCCAAGCGTGGTCTGCGCTCTTTTCTGAACCCATGAGCGAGTTGGTCAAGCGCTACACCGCCAGCGTGTTTTTTGACAAACGCCTGTGGCAAGCCGACATCACCGGCAGCCTGGCCCACGCCGAGATGCTGGCCGCGCAAAAGATCATCGGCGCCAGCGACCTGGCCGACATCCAGCGCGGTATGGCGCAGATCACGCAAGAAATCGAATCCGGTGCTTTTGAATGGAAGCTCGACCTGGAAGACGTGCACCTGAACATCGAAGCGCGCCTGACCACTCTGGTGGGTGACGCGGGCAAGCGCCTGCACACCGGGCGCAGCCGCAACGACCAAGTGGCCACCGATGTGCGCCTGTGGTTGCGCAGCGAGATGGACCTGATCATCGATTTGTTGGCCGATCTGCAAAAGTCGCTGGTCGATGTGGCCGAGCAGAACGTCGAAGTCATCATGCCGGGCTTTACCCACCTGCAAGTGGCCCAACCCGTCAGCTTTGCGCACCACCTGCTGGCCTATGTGGAGATGTTCAGTCGGGATGCCGAGCGCATGGGCGAAGTGCGCCGCCGCACCAACCGCCTGCCCCTGGGCAGCGCCGCTTTGGCTGGCACCACCTACCCACTGGACCGCGAACGCGTGGCGCACACATTGGGCATGGTCGACGAAGCAGGCAACCCGCAGGTTTGCCAAAACAGCCTGGACGGCGTGAGCGACCGCGACTTTGCCATCGAATTCACCGCAGCGGCCAGCCTGTGCATGGTGCACATCAGCCGCTTCTCCGAAGAGTTGATTTTGTGGATGAGCCAAAACTTCAGCTTTGTCCGCATTGCCGACCGCTTCACCACCGGCTCGAGCATCATGCCGCAGAAGAAAAACCCCGATGTGCCAGAACTCGCACGCGGCAAGACCGGCCGTGTGGTCGGTCACCTGATGGGCCTGATCACCCTGATGAAGGGCCAGCCCCTGGCCTACAACAAAGACAACCAAGAAGACAAAGAGCCGCTGTTTGACACCGTGGACACGCTCAAAGACACGCTGCGCATCTTCAGCGAAATGGTGGGTGGCCAACTCAACCCCGCCACCGGCCAAAAAGAAGGCGGCATCACCGTCAACGCCGCAGCCATGGAAGCGGCTGTGAAAAAAGGCTACGCCACCGCCACGGACTTGGCCGACTATTTGGTCAAAAAGGGCCTGCCCTTCCGCGACGCGCACGAAGTGGTGGCCCATGCGGTCAAAACCGCCCAAGGTCTGGGCGTGGACCTGTCCGAGTTGCCACTGGAAACCCTGCAAAAGTTCGACAGCCGCATCGAAGCCGATGTGTTCGGGCCGCTCAGCCTGCAAGGCTCGCTGAACGCCCGCAACACCTTGGGCGGCACAGCGCCATCACAAGTGCGTTTGCAGATCGCTCGACACAGAGGCCGTTTGACCTGACAAGCCGCGCTATTTTTTCTGCACCGGGTTGGCCAGCAGCAAATGGGCGGGGTAGGCCCGCATGAACTCGCGGGCTTTGTCGATGGGGGCGCTGAGCCAGGCACCGTACGCGCCTTCGTTCAGGATCGCGGGCATGCGTTTTTCGTTGCCGTTTTGGCCATAGCGGTTCATCAGGGCGTGGCTGTTGGCGTTGACCGTGAGCAGGGTGAAGCTGATGATCTCTTCTTCGCCTTGCGTCCAACGCTCCCACAATCCGGCCACCCCCATGGGCTGGCCGTCCACCCGCGCGATGCGTGTGGGCACAGCTTTGCGGCTGCGCCAGTCGTCCTCCAAAAAGGCCTGCATGGGGATGATGCAGCGCTTACCCTTGAGCCAGGTCTCTCGCGTGGCCGTGGCGGTGCTCATGGTTTCATAGCGGGTCACCGCCAACTTGGTGGACCGCAGTTTGGCGTCCGATGCCGACTTGACCCAAATGGGCACCAGCCCGAACTGGCCTTGGGCCAGTTCCATCACCAGCGGGCTGGCGGGGGCTTGAACGGGGGCGACGTCAACTGGGTCCTCGGCATGGGCGTCAGAGGTCGGCACTTGGGCCTGTTCAGCCGCTACCAGCGCCTTGCGGATGAAAAAACCCGGCTGGCGCGGCCAGACTTCTCTGCCCAGCAGGGCATCGGGCGGGGCGATGCCAAAGGCCTCGGCGTACAGGTCGGGGCTTTTCAGGCATTCGTATTGGGTGCTCATGCGGTCGATGCTAACCGACCTGATACGCTCAGAACTCGATGACAAGACTTGCCTGCCCATGCTGATCCGCTTCAACAAGCCCTATGGCGTGCTCAGCCAGTTCACCCCCGAGGGGCGCTGGACCGGGCTGATCGACCACATCGACCTGCCCGGCGTTTATGTGGCGGGGCGCCTCGACGCCGACAGCGAGGGGTTGCTGCTGCTGACTGACGATGGCCAGCTGCAAGCCCGCATTGCCGACCCGCGCTTCAAGATGGAAAAAACCTACTTGGTGCAAGTGGAGGGCATGGTGACTCAGGCCGCATTGAACCAACTGAGCCGCGGCGTGACGCTGAACGATGGCCCCACCCTGCCCGCCCGCGCCAGCGCGGTGGCGCTGCCTGCCGACCTGTGGCCACGCAACCCGCCCATTCGCGAGCGGCAGAGCATTCCCACTTCGTGGCTGGAATTGCACATCAGAGAGGGCCGCAACCGCCAAGTCCGCCGCATGACCGCCGCCGTGGGCTTGCCCACGCTGCGCCTGATCCGCACCGCCGTGGGGCCCTACAACCTGGATGGCCTGCCCACGGGCTCATGGCAGCAAGTCTGAGTCCGGGGCATTGGCTTGCGCCAACGCGACGCCGGTGCCCGGCGTCTTCCTGCACAATCGCGCCTCTTTCAACCCCAAGTGAACACCCATGTCTGAATTGCTGAAAAAACTTGAATGGCGCTACGCCTGCAAAAAAATGGACCCGGCGAAAGCCGTTCCACAAGACAAGGTCGATCGCATCGTCGAAGCGGCACGTCTGGCCCCCACGTCGAGCGGTCTGCAGCCCTTAGAAATCATCGTGGTGACCAACCCCGAAGTGCGCGAACAACTCAAGTCCGCCGCACGGGGCCAAGCCCAAGTCACCGACGGTTCGCACCTGCTGGTGTTTGCTGCTTGGGACAACTACACCGCCGAGCGCATCAACACGATGTTTGACCTGACCAACGCCGAGCGCGGCGGCACCAACGAAGGCTGGGAAAACTACCGCCAGATGTTGCTCAAGAACTACCCGGCCCGCACACCCGAGGTGAACTACGAGCACGCCGCTCGCCAGGCTTACATCGCCTTGGGCGCGTCCCTGATCGCTGCGGCTTTTGAAGAAGTGGACGCCACGCCCATGGAAGGCTTTGACCCCAAAGCCGTAGACGAAATTTTGGGCCTGAGCGCTCGCGGCCTGCGCAGCGTGGTCCTCGTGCCCCTGGGTTACCGCGCAGCCGTTGGCGACTGGTTGGAGAACCTGAAAAAAGTGCGCCGCCCTACCGCGCAATTTGTGACCGAAGTCAAGTGATTACCCAGCCTGCTTGAATCGCACCCGCTTCAAGCCCCCACAAAGCCGCAGATTCTGCGGCTTTGTGCTTTAACATCAAGCCTTCCCATGTCGGGATGCAACCCAAGGAAACACCATGGCCAAAGGCGAACAACGCAGCAACAAAATGGCCAAGAAGCCAAAGAAGGACACCGCGCCCCCCAAGACGTTCACGTCCGACCGCCCCATGGCACCGGCCACCTTTGTGGCCCCACGCGGCAAAGTCAAAGACAAGTGATCTTTCCTGCCGAGCACTTGGCTGGCGCAGTTCTGTCTGCATGATCCCGATCCACGAAGACGAGCACCTGCTGGTGCTGGAAAAACCCAGCGGCTTGTTGTCGGTGCCCGGTCGCGGCCCGGAAAAGCAAGACTGCCTTTCCAAACGCGTACAAGACCGCTACCCCGAAGCCCTGATCGTGCACCGCTTGGACCAGGACACCTCGGGCCTGCTGCTCATGGCCCGGGGCATTGAAGCCCAGCGCCGCCTCAGCAAGTTGTTTGAAACCCGCCAGGTCAAAAAACGCTACTTGGCGGTCGTCACTGGCCAGCCAGAGCAAACCCAATCTGCCGTGGAGACCGACGAAGACGGCTGGCGCACCATAGACGGCCCGATCTTGCTCGACTGGGAGCGCCGCCCCTTACACATCATTCACCCAGACGGCAAAGCCAGCCGCAGCCGCTGGCGTGCCCTGCAAATCAGCGACAGCGCCAGCTTGATTGAACTGGAACCCGTCACAGGCCGCACGCACCAGCTGCGCGTGCACCTGCAAAGCATTGGCCACCCGATGCTGGGCGACTCGCTGTATGCAACGCCTGAAATCAAGGCTTTGAGCCCTCGCTTGCTGCTGCATGCGCAAGAGTTGGCCTTTGTGCACCCCTTCACCGAACAAGCTATGGCCTTCAAGGCTCCGGTGCAGTGGTCGGCCACGGCACCCTTCATCACCCCCCAGCCCTGAGCGATCAGGCCTTGGCTGCGCCCTTGATGCGGCCCGCCACCACACCGCACAACACCACCAAGCCCATGCCCGTGAAAGCCAGCGCGTCGGGGATGTGGTCAAACAACCACCAGCCCATCAGCGTTGAAAAGCCCACCCCGGTGTAGAGAAAAGGCGACACCACCGAGGCCGGGGCTTTGGAAAAGGCCACGATCAACAGGTACTGGCCCAGCGTGGCGGCCAGGCCCACCAAGAGCAGCAGTGCCCATTCCTGCAGAGTTTGCGGCGTGACCCAAGCGTTGAGCACCAGCAGCGTGCTCAACGCCCAGCCCACCCAACCCGTATACAGCTGCATCACGGCCGGGTCTTCGGTACGCGTCATGTGGCTGGTCACGGCCTGGAACACGGCGTAAGTCAGCACCACCGTGAGCGCCATCCAGCCGACCGAGCTGTCCACCTGCCCACCCGGGCGGATGACCAGCATGGCCCCAAGCAGACCGCCCAGCACCATGAGCCAGCGCAGCGGCGAGACATGTTCTTTCATGACAAAGCGGGCCAGCGCTGTGAGCACCAAGGGTGTGAGCATGACGGTGGCGGTGAACTCGGCCACCGGCATGCGCTGCAGGCAGTAAAAAGCCAGCAAGCTGCACGAGACCATGAGCAGGCCGCGCAGCAACTGCCAGCGCAGGCTCTGCGTGCGCCACATGGCCCAGCCCCGCAGCTGGGCCAGCACCAGCGCGGTGCCCACGGCCTGCACCGCATAGCGAAACCACAGCACCATCACGGGCGTGACGCTGAGCATGACCCATTTGCTGGTGGCGTCGCTGAAGCTCAGGCTGGCCATGGCCAGCACGGCAAAGAGGATGCCGGGCCCTGCCCAGCTGGCTTGGGCAGACGTTCGGGGCGGGTGCGGTGGGTGATTCACGAGTCGCCAATAGTTCTTTGGGGCGTCATCTTGGCACACGCTGTCGCTCAGCGCTGTCACGCAAGGCAAACCCGTTGCAACCGCCTCGCGCCATGCGGGCCAGAGCCACTACACTCGCCAACCATGTCCCAAGAAATCCCTTTTTTCAATGCCCGCATCGCCCCCGGCGGCGGCAGTTTTGACGCCTGGAAATCTCAGAGCCTGCTCGACTCGCTGGAGCAAGGCGGCCTGCAGTGGCCCAGCTCCTGCCGATCGGGCACTTGTCGCACCTGCATCGGGCAACTGGTTTCGGGCCAGGTGCATTACGAGATGGCCTGGCCCGGCCTCACGGCCGAAGAAAAAGCCGAGGGCTGCGTGTTGCCCTGCGTGGCCAGGCCTCTGGGCGATGTGGTGCTGCAAGACCCCTTTGCTTAACCCGGGTATCAGCTTGCGTCAGGCCTCGTCCAGACCCAATTCCTGGATTTTTCGGGTGATGGTGTTGCGGCCGATGCCCAGTTTTTGCGCCGCCTCGATGCGTCGGCCCCGTGTGGTCGCCAGCGCCGCCTGAATCAGGCTGGTTTCAAAACGACGGGTGAGCGCGTCCCACACATCGGTGCGGCCTGATTTGAGCAAGGCCAGGGCCTCTTGCTCAAGGCCGGGCTCCCAGCCCATGGCCGCTGTGTTGACCACGGGGGTGTCAAAAGTTGTCGCCAAGTTCTGTGCGCGCAAGGACCGTTCATCACCGGCAAGGTGGCCTGGCTCTGACAGACCAAGTGGGGTCTCGGCCAAGCCTCCCTCTCCACCGCCAGAAGACAAGGCCGTGAATGCAGCAGACACAGCCCCGCGTGTGGACCCCAACACCTCAGGCGGCAGGTCTTTGACTTCAATTGTTTGCGTCGGCGCCATCACCGTGAGCCAGTGGCAGATGTTCTCAAGCTGACGCACATTGCCAGGAAACTGGAATTGGCCCAGGCGCTCGAGCGCGGCGTCGGCCATGCGTTTGGGCTCCACACCCAGCTGCTGGGCGCTGCGCTGCAAGAAATAACGCGCCAGCACGGGCACGTCTTCATGCCGCTCGCGCAGTGCGGGCAGGCGCAGGCGAATCACGTTCAGGCGGTGGTACAAGTCTTCGCGGAACACGCCTTCCTTGACGCGCTGCTCCAGGTCCTGGTGGGTGGCTGCGATCACGCGCACATTGGCCTTGACGGCGCTGTGCCCGCCCACGCGGTAGAAGTTGCCATCCGACAACACGCGCAGCAAACGGGTTTGCAAATCAAAAGGCATGTCGCCAATTTCGTCCAGAAACAAGGTGCCGCCATCGGCCTGTTCAAAGCGGCCCCGGCGCGAAGCTTGTGCGCCCGTGAAGGCACCGCGCTCGTGGCCAAAGAGTTCGCTCTCGAGCAGGTCTTTCGGGATGGCCGCCGTGTTGATCGCCACAAAAGGCTGGTTGGCGCGTGGCGAGTGTTTGTGCAGCGCGTGCGCCACCAGCTCCTTGCCCGAACCCGACTCGCCTGTGATCAGCACCGTGACGTGGCTTTGCGCCAAGCGGCCGATGCCGCGAAACACATCCTGCATGGCGGGGGCCTGGCCCAGCATTTCTGGGGCGTCGGCCATTTTTTCTTCGGCCACGTCTTCGCGCTGGCTCTCACCCACGGCGCGTCGGATCAGCTCCACGGCCTTGGGCAAATCAAAGGGCTTGGGCAGGTACTCGAAAGCCCCGCTTTGGAAGGCCGACACGGCGCTGTCCAGATCGGAAAACGCCGTCATGATGATGACCGGCAAACCGGGCATGCGCTGCTTGATGGCCGTGAGCAAATCCAGGCCCGAGCCGCCGGGCATGCGGATGTCGCTGACCAACACCTGCGGGCCATCACTTTCGCCCTCGGCCTCCAGCGCTTTCATCACCTCGCGTGGGTTGGTGAAGCTGCGGGTCGGCAGGCCTTCGCGCAGCAGTGCTTTTTCGAGCACAAAGCGGATGGATTGGTCATCGTCTACGATCCAGATCGGCTTCATCAAAGGGGCACTTTCTGTGGTCAAACTGGTGTACTTCAAGGCAAAGGAATCAGAATCTTGAAGACCGTACGGCCCGGCTCGCTCTCACACTCAATCAGGCCATGGTGTTGTTGCACAAAGGTTTGCGCCAATGTGAGCCCCAGGCCAGAGCCGCCTTCGCGCCCCGAAATCAACGGGAAGAAAATGCGGTCCTTGATCGAGTCTGGAACACCAGGCCCGTTGTCCATCACATGCAATTCCAGTGCCAGGCGATAACGCTGCTTGCCAAACGTGACTTGCCTCAAGACCCGGGTCTTGAGCGTGATCTGCGCGTCGCCCTGTGCAAGGCGCTCTTGCAAAGCCTGCGCTGCGTTGTGCGCGATGTTGAGCACCGCCTGAATCAGCTGCTCGCGGTCGCCGCGAAACTCGGGGATCGAGATGTCGTAGTCGCGCACCACCTTCAGGCCCCGGGGGAACTCGGCCAAGATCAGCGCCCGCACGCGCTCACACACTTCGTGAATGTTCACATCACCCACCACATGCGGCCTGCGGTGCGGCGCCAGCAAGCGGTCTACCAGGGTCTGCAGCCGATCGGCCTCGCGGATGATGACTTGCGTGTACTCAGTCAGATCCTTGTCATCGAGCTCCATCTCCAGCAACTGCGCTGAGCCGCGAATGCCGCCCAGCGGGTTCTTGATCTCGTGGGCCAGGTTGCGGATCAGCTCCTTGTTGGCTTGGGCCTGGTCGAGCAGGCGCTCCTCGCGCTCTTGCCGGGTTTGCTGCTCTACCGGCAGCAACTCCACGATCACCTCGTCGGGCAAATCGGTCAGCGCCACGATCACATGCACGGGCAAAGGCTCGTCGTGGTTCAGGCGGCGAAGTTGGGCCTCGTAGCGCAGCGCGGCAAACTCATTGGACTGCGCCCCCGCCAAGGCCATGATCAGAGGCTGCGGGTCCACAAAATAGTCTGGCAAATGTGTGTCGTAAAGCGTGCGCCTGGACAGGCCCAAAGCATCTTCGAGTGCGGCGTTGACAAAGCGCACACGGCCTTGCCCCTGCATCACGGCCACAGGCGTGGCCAGCAAATCAAAGGCCTGGAAACGGGGGGGGGTGTTCATGGCGTGCGGCGGCTGGTCTGTACAGGGCGACGCGTCAGCTCGCGTTGCAGGCTGTCAATGTCGCGTTCGGTCCGCTCGATGGCCGCCTTCATCTCGGCCACACGGTCCAGGTACTTCTGGTGGTTTCGGGTTTCGGTGGCCCACTTCTCGGGCTCGCCCAGGTTGTAGCTTTGCACCAACTGCACCCGTTGTGCACGGGCCTTGTCCAGCTCTTGCGTCAAGATGGTGCGCGCTTGAGCATCGCGCTCGCTCTGCTGCACATCCGGGGTGCGGGCGGCCGCTGCAGGGGTACCGGGCGGGCGGGCAGAGGCAGGTTCAGCGGAACCGGGATCGGACTTGGTGCTGCGGGCTGGCACGGCCGTCGGAGCAGCAGCAGGTGAAGGCGCGGGGCGGGTTCCGTTGATCACCGTGATGGCCTGTTGGGCCAAGGGTTCGCACAAGCCAGGCTCACGCGGGGCATTGGTGTACTCCTGGCCGCAGCGGTAAACCGCTTGCTGGGCTTGTGCGGCCATGCCTGCGTTGAGCAAAAGCAAAAAAAGGACGGCCGAAGCCGTCCTTTGGGGGATTGCACGGGAGAGTGCAATGCCGTGCATGTTCGCTTACAGCGAGTAGTACATGTCGTACTCAACCGGCGACACTTCCACGCGGCTGCGGTTGACTTCTTGCATCTTCAATTCGATGTAAGCGTCGATCCACGAGTCGGTGAACACGCCGCCCTTGGTCAGGAAAGCGCGGTCGGCATTCAGGCAGTCCAAAGCCTGGTCAAGGCTGGAACACACGGTGGGCACCAACTTGTCTTCTTCCGGCGGCAGGTGGTACAGGTCCTTGGTCGCGGCTTCGCCGGGGTGGATCTTGTTCTCGATACCGTCCAAGCCCGCCATCAACAATGCCGCGAAGCCCAGGTAGGGGTTCATCAATGGATCTGGGAAGCGGGCTTCCACGCGGCGGCCCTTGTCGCTGGCGACGTTGGGGATACGGATCGAAGCCGAGCGGTTCTTGGCCGAGTAGGCCAATTTCACAGGGGCTTCGTAGTGAGGAACCAAACGCTTGTAGCTGTTGGTGCCGGGGTTGGTGATCGCGTTCAGGGCACGGGCGTGCTTGATGATGCCGCCGATGTAGAACAAAGCGAATTCAGACAAACCAGCGTAGCCATTGCCTGCAAACAGGTTCTTGCCGTCTTTCCAGATGGACTGGTGAACGTGCATGCCGGAACCGTTGTCGCCAGCGTAAGGCTTGGGCATGAAAGTAGCGGTTTTGCCGTAAGCGTTGGCCACGTTGTGGATCACGTACTTTTGCAGCAGTGTCCAGTCAGCGCGCTCAACCAATGTGGAGAACTTGGTGCCGATTTCGCACTGACCAGCGCCCGCCACTTCGTGGTGGTGCACTTCGACCGGGATGCCCACGGATTCGAGGATCAGCGACATTTCGCTGCGCATGTCGTGTGTGCTGTCGACTGGAGGCACGGGGAAGTAGCCTCCCTTGACGCGGTTGCGGTGGCCTTTGTTGCCGCCGTCCATTTTGGTGCCGCTGTTCCATGGGGCTTCAGCTTCGTCGATGGCGTAGAAAGTGTTGTTTGGCTCGGTGCTCCAACGCACTTCGTCGAACAAGAAGAATTCTGGCTCGGGACCGAAGTAGGCGGTGTCGCCCAGGCCCGATTGCTTGAGGTAAGTCTCGGCGCGCTTGGCGATCGAACGTGGGTCACGCTCGTAGGCCTTGCCGTCTGTGGGCTCGATCACGTCGCAGATCAGAACCAGTGTGACTTCTTCGAAGAAGGGGTCAATGATGGCGCTGTTGGCATCAGGGATCAACAACATGTCCGAAGCTTCAATGCCTTTCCAGCCAGCAATGGAAGAACCGTCAAACGCTTGACCGTCTTCGAACTTGCTTTCGTCAAACTGCGACACGGGCGCAGTGATGTGCTGCCATTTGCCACGGGTATCGGTGAAACGAAAGTCAATAAACTTGACTTCGTTCTCTTTCACCATCTTCATCACGTCTGCGACGGTCTTGGCCATCAAATTCTCCTGAATGGAAAGGGTTTAAAAAGCTTGCTCACAGGTCTTGCAGTTTCTGTGCCAACTAGGCCTTGACCACGCCACCGAACAACCTTAGATTGTGCCCTGAGCAGCCCTGAATGGGCCTTGGCGCTGAACAAAAAAAGAGTCTGTCGTGGTCATCACCCAAGATGGCGTGCCATTGTGCTGAAACCTGAGGGCAATGGCCTGGATTTGCGGGCTTTTGGATCATCCTGAATTGCACCAATATTGTGCAATTTTGCCTTATTTTGGTGCAATCAGGCTTCTCGCACCAATTCGGGGCCATATTCGAGCGCGAACGCCTTCAGGCCTTGGCGCAAATCGAGGTAGGCCGCATCCGCTTGGGCGGGCTCACCTTTGACGCCCAGCTCAATGTGACGACCCCATTGCGGGTGGTCCACGCTGGGCAGGCTGAACACCTTAACGCCTGGGTGCGCAGCTTCGATGGTCTCCATGAGTGGGGTCAAGGTGGCTTCCATCGCACCCAAAACGATCACCGACTTCTCAACATAAGCGTTTTGGCGAAAATAGGCGCTGTACTGGGCGTCCAGCACCGAGGCGATCATGGGCCAAGCCATGACCGGAAAACCCGGCACAAAGTGCACTGCGCCGCCAGCTGGGCCACGACAACTGAAGCCGGGAATCTTGTTGTAGGGGTTGCGAATGATGTCTGCGCCCGCGGGAAATGTGCCCATGTTCAGGCGGTGAATGTTGTCTGGCCGGTCTGGCTCGTAAGCCACGCCCTGCTCTTTGGCGGTGTCTTGCATGCGCTCTTGAATCAAGCGCTTGGCCTCGGGGTGCAAGGCCAACGGCACACCCAGAGCTTTGCCCGCGCATTGGCGGGTGTGGTCGTCGGGGGTGGCACCGATGCCGCCGCAGCTGAACACCACGTCGGACGACGCCAAAGCGCGCTGCAAGGTGGCCGTGATGCGCTCTGGCGAATCGCCGATGTACTCGGCCCAACTCAAAGTCAGGCCACGCTCATTCATCAATTCGATGACTTTGGGCATGTGCTTGTCCTGGCGCTTGCCGGACATGATTTCGTCGCCAATGATGATCAGGCCAAAGGTGGGGGTCATGGAAAAACTCATGGGTCAAGTGAAAGGAATCGTCCGGCATCAGGGTTTCAGGCGCGGCACAACGTCGGTGATGCCCTCGATCTGGCCCGGCTCGTCGCCACCCAAGCGGGCCGCGGCATGCGGCGATACGTCCACCACTGCAGACGCAGCGGGCAAGACCTCGTCCACGGCCGCTTGTCGGGGTTCGTCCCGCAGGGCCTGCAAGGCGGCTAGGCCGAAATGCGCGAACCACAGCGAAGAAAAAGCGAACACCAGGGTGTAAATCCAGATGGCCACGGGCACCAAAATGACAAAGGCCGCTGCAAACAAGGCCCCCGAGGCCCACACCAGGCTGGGCGCTGCACCCATGAGGCCGGTGACCACGCCCATGCCCAAAAAGCTCATGCGGTGGCGCGCCATGAGGGTGTGGCGCTCGTCGGCACTGGCAAATTCGGCCAGCACGTCAAACGCCATGACCCGGTAGGTCAGCCACCCCCAGATGAATGCGGGCAGCACCAGGGCCAGTGGGGGCACCAGCCACATCGGCAAGGTCAACACCAGCGCCCCCAGCGCCAGCACCAGCGAGAAAAAAGTCCACCACAAGCTCAAAAGCAAACTGCCGCCGTGCTTGCGCTGCAAACCCGCAAAGCGCCGCTCGGCCACCATGCGCGTAAGGGATGGGGTCATCATGAACGACACTGCCAGCAAGGACGCCACCACCACCAAAGGCGTGAAAGCAAAAATAACCAGCAGGGGGGCCACCACGGTTTTCAGACTGGCCAAACCCACGCCTTCGAACCAGCGCCAGACCATGTCCAGCCAGGCGCTGGCATCGAGCCAGCCCCGCACAAAGGTGACGGCCGTGTCCCAATACAAATACCCCAGCAACCAGGACAGGGCCACGATCAGCACCAAGGGCAAGACCGACAGCCCGATCACCCGGGGGTACAGGCAATACACGGCCGCGCGCCAAAAGGAATCGATCAGGAGTTTCATGCGGGAAAGCTTAACTCAAGCACGCCCAAACAGCCGCAGCACGCCCAGCCACTGCTGCGCCCAAAAGCCCTGCCCGTAGTCGCGCCCTTTTTCCACCTGGTCACGGATGCCGGTCGGGTCGTAGCGCAAGGTGAAATCGGCGGTGCCAAACAGCATGTCCCACCAAGGCAGCAGCACCCCGTAGTTGCAGCCGCCCAAGTGCCGCTGGCCTTGGCGCTCGGTCTCGTGGCCGATGCCGATGCTGTGGTGCCGACGGTGAAATCGCGGGCTGACCCACAGCCGATCGCCGATGCGGCCAAACCAGAAGCGCACATTGGCGTGCTGGAAGTTTTCGCTCAACTGGCCCAGCGCCACCAGAGCCACAAATTGCCCCGGCCCCACCCCGACCAGCACCGCCAACACCGACAAGGCCAAACTGGTCAGCACATCGTCGAGCAGGTGGTTGCGGTTGTCCGACCACATGGTCATCTGGCGCTGCGAATGGTGCAGGCTGTGCAAGGCCCACCAACGCGGCAGTTGGTGCTGACCCCGGTGCAGCCAGTAGTTCACAAAATCAAACACCACCAGGTAAATCAAAAAGCTGACCCAGGCCACATCGCTGACACCGGGCCAGAACTGGTCGAGGTGCCAAGTGGGTGCGCCCAGGCCGCGCAAGCTGCCCCAGGCTTGCTCAAAGAGCCAGTCAAAGGAAAAGAACATGGCCAACTTGAACAGGCCCAAGCGCTGGACCAGGGTGTAAACCACGTCCACCCGCACGGCGCGGGTGTCTTGCACGGGCTCAGCCGGCCAGCGCCGCTGCATCGGGCCCAGCACCGTGAGCAAGACCGCTATTTGCAGCAGACCCACCACCAGCCAGCCTGTGCCTTCATAGGCTTTGTCCAACAATTGGGCCAGGCCCAAGGCATACATCAAGGGCTGGACCACACCCTCGAACAGGCTTTGTTGCATCAACGAAAAGGCGTCGATCAGGCTGTCCATGGTGGGTCAGGGTCTTAGAGCGAGCGGGGTCACGGTTTGTGGCTTGGGCTGCGCCAACTGCAGGGGCTGTTGGCGCACCCAGTCGCGGTATTGGGGGTGCTCGCGCAAGGTGGCAAAGCACAGGCCGCGGGCCTTCAGGCCCACGATCAAGGGCTCCAGCACCGCCGGGGCCCAGGGGTCCTGGCGCGACCAAATGCCCAAGTGGGCCATCAGGATGTCGCCGGGCCGGATGTTTTGCAGGGCTTTTTGCAGCAAATGGGCGTTGCTGAAGCGCTCGCTGGGCAGCTCGTCGCCCAAAAAGCCAGCATCCGCCCAGCCCACATGCGCATAGCCGCATTGCCGGGCCGCTTGCAGCAGCCGGGCCGAAGTTTTGCCACCGGGTGCGCGAAACAAAGGCAAGGGCGTTTGCCCAGTCAGGGTCTGCAAGCGGCTGGCGGCTTGGTGCAAGTTGTCACAGTACTGCTGGGTGCTCCACTGCAAGTTTTGCCCGACCTGCTGACCGGCACTCGGGCGGATGCGAAAGCGCACATCACCCGGGCCATCGAGGTCGGCGCGCCAATAAGCGTGGTCCCAGGTGTGCGAGGCAAAGGCATGGCCCTCGGCCCCGCGAGCACGCCACCAGGGGGCCCAGTGATCACCCATGGAGCCATCGCCTTGCTGGGTTTTTTCGTGCGCCGCAAAAAAAGTGACCTGCACCTTGTGGCGCTGCAGCACTTCGGCAATCAGCGGGGCTGTGCCCATGTGGCCTGTGTCGAAAGTCAGGTAAACCGGGCGGCTGCAGGCGGCGGGTTCTGCTTGGGCTTGGGCTTGGGCTTGGGCTTGGGCTTGGGCTTGGGCTTGGGCTTGCGCTTGGGGCTGTGCCAGTGCCGAACCGCAGACGAAGGCGCACAGCGCCGGCCAGCTTATTGCCAGCCACGGGCTGGGTCGGAGCTCAGTTGCGCGGCGCATGGTCCAAGGTCCAAACCCCGTGAGGCGACTTGCCCACAGGCACTTGCCGCAGCAACTTTTGCGAGGCGATGTCAACCACGCTCAATTTGCGCGACCAACGTGAGGCCACCAAAATCAGCTTTCCATCTGCGGTGATGTCCATGCAGTCAGGGCCAGAAGGGCCCGGCAATTGCGCCACCACTTTCCAGTCGATGAAGTCAATTTGGCTGATCGTGTTGGCCACGCGGTTGCTCACAAACACATGGCGTTTGTCCCCCAGTGCCCGGAAGGCATGTGCCCCTTTGCCCGTGGGGATTTTTTTGAAAAATTTGGGCTTAGGCCCACTGATGTCGTAGACCTCTACCCCATCGCCACCCGTCAGGCCCACCAAAAGGTACTTGTCGTCTGGCGTGCCGTACACATCGGCGGGCACCGCACCGACCGGGGTGCGCGAGCTCAAGGTTTGGGTGTTCAGGTCAATCGAGACGATTTCGTCGCTGTCCTGCATCGAGGCCCAAACGGTCTGGCTGCGGCTGTCGATCCACAAATGGCTGGGCGTTTTGCCGGTGGCAATGCGTTTGGACAAATGCGCGTTTTGGCCGTCCCAACGGTAAATGTCCACATGGTTCAAGCGGTTGGCGGCTGTGACAAACCACTTCATGTCTGGCGAAAAACGCAGGTGGTAAGGGTCCAAAATGCCGGTCACCGTGCGCTGCACTTGCGCGGTGCGCGGGTCGATGAAGGTGAGGGAATCGCTCATGGCATTGGCCACAATGAGCGATTTTTCGTCGGGCGTCAAATACAAGTGGTGCGGCTCTTTGCCGGTCGGGATGCGTTTTTTCTCGGTCCAGGTGGTTGGATCGATGACACTCACGTTGCCCTCGAGTGAATTGAGGACAAAAACAGGTGCGGGCGGCTTGGCCAGCACGGTACAGGCCAAACCCACCCCCAAAAACAAGAACAAAATTCTGGAAAATGCACTAAAACAAATCACTTGGGGGCTTTCTAAATCGCGTTCGAGTGTAAACGGCCCACCCACAGGATTTCAGATGCAGACGCAGTGCTCTCAAAAAATAAAGATTCGCGGTATCGGGCTTGAAACCATGAGCATCGCCCCACCCGCCGCTGCCGATGGCCCGACCCTTGTGTTTTTGCACGAAGGCCTGGGCAGCGTGCACATGTGGCGCGACTGGCCAGCACGCCTGTGCACGCAACTCGGCTGCGCGGGCGTGGTGTACTCGCGACAAGGCTACGGCCAATCCGACCCTGTGCCCGATGTGCGCGGCCCCTCTGGCCAGACGGATGGGCGCCGGCATGGCCGTTTGCTGCCCGACTACATGCACCGCGAAGCGTTTGAGGTCTTGCCCGCCTTGCTATTGGCCTTGGGCATCGAACGGCCCGTGCTGCTTGGGCACTCGGACGGGGGCACCATCGCCTTGCTGCACGCCAGCCGTTTTGAGGTGCATGGCTGCATCGTCATGGCCCCCCACGTCATGGTGGAGCCCATCTCCCTGCAGGCCATCCAGCAAGCCCGCCAAGCCTTTGAGCAAGGCGCATTGCGCGAACGCTTGGCCGCCTACCACGCCGATGTGGACTGCGCTTTTTGGCAATGGAACGAGGTGTGGCTGAGTCCTGCTTTTGCCAGTTTTGACATCCGCGCCGACTTGGCCACCATCCAGGCCCCACTGCTGGCCATCCAGGGCGTGGACGACCCTTACGGCACCCTGGCACAGATTGAGGACATCACCCAAGCCGTGCCACACACCCGTTTGCTCACCCTGCCCACCTGCGGCCATTCACCCCACCGCGACCAACCGCAAGCCGTGGAACATGCGGTTCAAGACTTCATGGCCAGTTTGGCAAGTCGTCGGACCTGAAGGCGACCTACGAAGACCGGTCCCTCGTAGGTCGGGCCTTTACGGTCCGACAGCCATCCCTTCGCGGAGCGACATTTCAGGGCTTGAGCGCCGCCAAATCCAATGGCGTCAAAAAACGCCATTGCCCGGGAGCCAAGTCGGCCAGCACCAAACCGCCGATTTGCGAGCGGTGCAAGCCCTCCACCCGGTTGCCCACCGCCGCCACCATGCGCTTGACCTGGTGGTATTTGCCCTCGGTCAGGGTCAGTTTCAGGTGCAGCTCGCTCACCGCCTCGCAGGCCGCCGCCTTGACCGGCTGGGGGTCGTCGTCCAGCACCACCCCACTCAGCAGTTTTTCCACCATCTCGGGCGTGATGGGGTGCTTGGTGGACACCTCGTAGACCTTGGGCACATGGTGCTTGGGCGAGCTCATCTTGTGGATGAATTGGCCGTCATCGGTCAGCAGCAGCAAGCCGGTGGTGTCCTGGTCGAGCCGGCCCACGGCTTGGACGCCCTGCACCGCTGCTTTTTGCGGGCGCTGGCGCAAAGGCGCGGGCAGCAAGGTGTAGATGCTCGGCCAGGTCGAAGGCTTTTGCGAGCACTCGGTGCCTGCGGGCTTGTGCAGCAGCACATAGGCTTTGTCCAGGTAGGGCCACACGGTGCCTTGCACCGTGAATTGCAGACCCTCCAGATCGAAAAATTCGCCCGCATCGGTGACGGTTTGGCCCTGCACTTGCACATGGCCTTGCTGGACCAGGCCTGCGCACACGCGGCGGGTGCCAAAGCCCTGGCTGAACAAGATGTCTTCCAGGCGCATGGGTTTGAGAGGTTTGGCTTTCATGGGGCATGATTGTCGCCTCGAAACAGACCCCCATCGCTTGCAGGAGACCCGGCCCATGAGTGCTGCCCTTGAAACGCTCGATCGCATGAACGCCGCCCTGGCCCAAAGCCAAAATGGCCAGCTGCCGCAAAGCGAGATGATTCGCCTGTGGCGCACCCAAGCGGCCACGTTGGCGCTGCCCGCACGCTTTGACGAGGTGTTGCAACCCTTGCTCGACCGCATCGAGGCCAGCGTCTTGTTCAGCGAAGAAAGTTGCTCGTTCAGCCAAAAAGATTTGCTCGCCAGCCTGCAGATGTGGGCCGACAAAGCGCGTCTGCGGCTGTCTAACCACAGCGCCGCGCAGACCTAAAGCGCCGGTGCTAGGTCCCGTGCTGGTGTGGTGTGCAGCGCCAGCCAGCGATCGACCTGCCCCGCGTCGTGCACCAAGCGCAGCTCGTCAAAGGCCTGCTGCGCCTCGGGGTAAACGCGGCGCATGTAGTTGAGCCACTGCTTGAGCCGCCCCGCGCGGTGCCGCGCGGCCACACGGGCGCTCACCCCCAGCCAAAACACCTGCATCAAAGCCACCAAGGTGGACCACGGCACACCCTGCCCCGGCGCGCGCCCTTGCCCTGTGGCCAATTGGTGCGCAATGGCCAGCGCCAGCCCCGGGTCGGTGACCATGCCGCGCCCGATCATCAGGCGGTCGCAGCCCGTCACCTCGCGGCAACGCAGCGCGTCGGCCACTGTCCAGATTTCGCCATTGGCCACGATGGGCAAATGCACATGCTGGCGCAAGTCGGCAATGCGGTCCCAATAGGCGGGTGGGCGGTAACCGTGCGCCTTGGTGCGGGCGTGCACCACCAGCTCGCTGGCCCCGGCCGCCTCGATGGCCTGGGCGCAGTCTTCAGCGCGGCTGTCGTCGTTGAAGCCCAGGCGCATCTTGGCCGAAACCGGGATGTGCGAAGGCACCGCCCGGCGCACCGCCGCCACGATCTGCCCCACCAGCTCGGGCTCGTCCAGCAGCACGGCCCCGCCCCGGTGCTGGTTCACGGTTTTGGCAGGGCATCCAAAGTTCAGGTCAATGCCATGCGGTTGCAGCTCGGCCAAAGCCGCCGCGTTGTCGGCCAGGCACACCGGGTCCGAACCCAGCAGCTGCACCTTGACCGGGACACCGGCCTTGGTGCGGCTGCGGTTGAGCAACTCCGGTGCGACCCGAATGAAAGCGCGGCGTGGCAAGACCGTGTTGGTCACGCGGATGAATTCGGACACGCACTCGTGCACCCCACCCACGCGCGTAAGCACATCGCGCAGGGTGTGGTCGAGCAGCCCCTCCATCGGGGCCAGCATGATGTGCATGGGGTGCCTGAGTGTGGGCCCGTCGGTTCAGCCGAGCTTGCGTTTGAGGCGCACTTCTTCGACCTTCACGCCGCCCAGGGGCACGGTGCGGGCGGTGTTCATCTCTCGCTTGAAGCCGGCCAGGTCGTGAAAGCGCAAGGTGCGCTCGTGCAGAAGTGGCAGCCAGACGGTCACATCGGTGCAGCCCTCTTCTTCCAAGCCTTCAAGGGCTGCGTCCCACAGGGCCAGGCCAACGCCTTGGCCAATGCGGTCCGGCGCAGCATAAATGGCCCAGACCTCGCCCGTGGTGTTTTTGCTTTTGGGGTCACGCGAGCGGTCAAAGCCCACAAAGCCCACGATCTCACGGCCATCCACCGCCACCATGACTTGCGGCTCGCCGTATTCGATGGCCTCTTTCCAGAACGACACGCGTTTGGGCATGGGCGTGGCGTCCCAGTGGGCATCGGGCACCTGGCCGGCGTAGGCGGCGCGGCAGGCGCTGACATGCAAGGCGGCCACGGCAGTGGCGTCTTGGAGGGTGGCAAATCGGACTTGGATATCGGACATGGCTTGAACAGATAAGGGGGAAACAACGCACTGGAGCCACAGGGCTTTCAGCGCAAAACCCGTCATTGTCGCCGCATCGGTTATCTTCAACGGATGAGGACGTTTTCAAGCAGTCAGAATTTCACCGCTTCCAGGCCGCCAGCCCCCCTGGATCAACCCACCCCAGCCCGTTTGCGTCAGCCCAGCGCATGGTTTATCAAAGGCCTTTTTTTGGCCGCAGTCGCCTTGTGTGCAGGCCCCTTGAGCGCCCAAGCCCCGACCACAAAACGTTTTGCCGATGACATGGCCGAGCGCACCCGCGCCTGCACCGCCTGCCATGGCGCGCAGGGCCGCGCCGGCCCCGACGGTTATTACCCGCGCTTGGCGGGCAAACCTGCGGGTTACCTGCACAACCAGCTTCGCAATTTCGCGCAAGGGCGCCGCCATTACGAGCTGATGGCCCGTTTGGTCGACCCCTTGACGGATGCCTACCTTGGCGAGATGGCGCAATACTTTGCAAGCCTTCAGTTGCCCTACCCCGCCCCCACCGCCAACAACGCCATCACGCCCGAGCGCTTATTCAAGGGTCAGCAACTCGTGACGCAAGGCGACGCCGCACGCGGCCTGCCCGCATGCACCCAGTGCCACGGCGTGCGCCTGACGGGCGTGCAGCCCAACGTACCGGGGCTGCTGGGCTTGCCGCTCGATTACCTGAACGCGCAGCTGGGTGCCTGGCAAACCGCGCAGCGCCGCGCCCACGCCCCTGACTGCATGGCCGAGATCGTCAAGCGTTTGCCTGCCGAAGACTTGATCGCCGTGTCGAGCTGGCTCGCGCGCCAGCCGCTGCCGGCCGACACACGCCCTGCCGAACGCGCCCCCGCTGGGCCTGCACTGCCTGAAGCCTTGCGCTGCGGCAGTGCACCCGAGTTGTCGGTCACCGCCGCCAAGCCCCTGAACGGAGGCAAACCATGAAGCGCCCATGGCAAGGCATGCACCCGGTCAAACGCCTGGGCTGGATCACACTGATCAGCCTGCTGGTGCTGGCCATGGGGGTCGTCTGGGACAACTGGGGCGACTTGGCTCTGCCCACCCCAACCACGACCAACGAAACAGCGCAAACCCCACAGGCCAGCGCAGCCCAAATCGAACAAGGCCGCTACCTGGCCCTGACGGGCAATTGCATGGCCTGCCACACCACCCGGGGCGGCACACCTTTTGCGGGCGGGCGGCGCATCGACACGCCCTTTGGCGGCGTGTACAGCAGCAACCTCACGCCCGACCCGGCCACGGGCTTGGGGCAATGGACTGCGCAAGACTTCTGGCAAGCCATGCACCGTGGCCGCTCCAAAGACGCTCGCTTGCTGGCCCCGGCTTTCCCCTACAACCACACCAGCGTCATCACGCGCCAGGACAGCGATGCCATCTTGGCTTGGCTCAAGACCCTGCCCCCGGTGGTGCAGGCCCCGCCGTCCCACACCCTGGTCTGGCCCGTGGGCACGCAGCCCGCACTGGCCGTGTGGCGCAGCCTGTTTTTTGAGCCCAGCCCTTTTCAGGCCGACAAGTCGCAAACCGCTGAATGGAACCGGGGCGCTTACCTGGTGCAAGGCCTGGGTCACTGCGCCGCCTGCCACAGCCCACGCAACGCGCTGGGTGCCAGCGGCGCGGTCAGCGATTTGTCCGGCGGCCTGATGCCGGTGGTTAACTGGTACGCCCCCGACCTGACGCGCGATGCCGAATCGGGTCTGGCCAGCACCCCCTTGCCCGAGATCGTTCGCCTGCTGCGCACCGGCGGCTCGGCCACGGCGCAAACCAGTGGCCCCATGGGCGAAGTGGTGCAGCACAGCCTGCAGCACCTGAAAGAGGCCGACCTGCAGGCCATGGCGGTGTACCTGCAGTCACGCGCCCAAAGCACACCCCAGCCCGCGCCAGCGGCGGCCAAGCCCAGCCGCATCAGCCTGCAAGTGGCCACCCAGGGTGCCAAAGTCTACGAACGCCAATGCCTGCAATGCCACGGCGAACAAGGCGAAGGCGTCAAAACCGCATCGGGCGAAGTGGCTTACCCCGCTCTGGTGAGCAACCGCGCCGTGCTGCTTAAAGACCCCACCAACTTGGTGCAACTGGTGCTTTATGGTGGCTACGGCCCGGCGACCACAGGCCAACCCCGACCCTTTGGCATGCCGCCAGCCGTGTTGGAGTTGGACGACCGGGACATCGCCTCCGTGCTCACGCACTTGCGCACCCAATGGGGCAACCAGGCGAGCGAAGTCACACCCTTGCAGGTCAACCGCATCCGTGCCGCACAAGGCCAATGACGGCCCTGTAGAAGCGGTCTCCGGCCGCGAAACACGAAGGCAGAAAGGCCCATCGCGGTCAAAGACCGCTCCCACAGGCAAAGAATGCCATCGTGCGCTGTCATCTGTGCGAACCGATGAACGGGGGGATCCGGCTAGCATTGACGCATGAACACATCGCTTTACATCCTCACCGGCGCTTCGCGCGGCATGGGTCTGTCCATGGCCGAGCAACTGCTGCAAAAGGGCAACGCTCTGCTGTGCATCTCGCGCCATGCCAACCCCGATCTGGCCTCGGCCGCACTAAAGGCGAATGTCCCGCTCACGCAGTGGACGCACGATTTGGCCGATGGCCAAGGTGCCAGCGAACGACTGCGCGAGTGGCTGCAAAGCCAGAACCCAGCCCATTTCGCCAGCGTCAGCCTGATCAACAACGCGGGCGTCATCCCGCCCATCGCCCCGCTGCGCCAGTCCCAGCCCGCCGACCTGGCCTTGGCCCTTCGCGTGGGCCTGGAAGCGCCCATGGCCTTGAGCGCGGCATTTTTGGGGGCCACAGAAAGCTGGTCCATGCCCCGCAAAGTGCTCAACATTTCATCGGGCCTGGGCCGCTACCCCATGGCCTCGCAAGCGGGCTACTGCGCGGCCAAAGCGGGCATGGACCACTTCACCCGCTGCCTGGCGCTGGACGAAGCCCTGCACGCCAACGGTGCCAAAGTCTGCTCGCTCGCCCCCGGCGTGATCGACACCGACATGCAGGTGCAGTTGCGCGGCGCAGCTGGCGAATCGTTTCCGGACCAGTCGAAGTTTTTACAACTCAAAGCCCAGGGCCAGCTCAGCTCACCGGCACAGGCGGCCGAACAGGTGCTGCGCTTTCTGGCACGGCCCGATTTCGGACGTGAACCCGTGGCCGACGTGCGAGGCTAAGCCCTCATCCCCAAAAATGCAGTTGACGCGTATTTCGGACCTTGAGGGGCCGACGTTTCAGTTCTTCGCGAAGCCACACTTGTCAGGCCGCTGTAGCCATTGCGACTGACACTGGTTGGCGTTGTACCCCATCCCCATTTGTCAATTTTTTTAAATCTGGAGACCTCCCATGAGCCGTGAAGTTGTTGTTGTCAGCGGTGTGCGCACCGCCATTGGTACCTTTGGTGGCAGCCTCAAAGACATTGCCCCCACCGAGCTGGCCGCGCAAGTCGTGCGCGAAGCCCTGTCACGCGCAGGCACTGACGGCAAAGACGTCGGCCACGTCGTGTTTGGCCATGTGGTCAACACCGAACCCAAAGACATGTATTTGTCGCGCGTGGCGGCCATCAACGGCGGCTGCGGCGAAGCCACCCCCGCGTACAACGTGAACCGCCTGTGCGGCTCGGGCCTTCAAGCCATCGTGAACGCCAGCCAGTCCATCTTGCTGGGTGACTGCGACATCGCCATTGGCGGCGGCGCAGAAAACATGAGCCGCGCGCCTTACGCCAGTCTGGCCACCCGCTTTGGCGCACGCATGGGCGACACCAAGATGATCGACATGATGGTCGGCGCCCTGCACGACCCCTTCCACAACATCCACATGGGCGTGACGGCAGAAAACGTGGCCGCCCAATACGGCATCACCCGCGAAATGCAAGACGCGCTGGCGCTGGAAAGCCACAACCGCGCCGAACGCGCCACTTTGGAAGGCCGCTTCAAGGAACAGATCATGCCGGTCATGCTGAAAAGCAGAAAAGGCGACGTGGCCTACGCCACCGACGAGCACTTCCGCCCCGGTTGCAAGCTCGAAGACATGGCCAAACTCAAGCCCGTCTTCGTCAAGGAAAACGGCACCGTGACCGCGGGCAACGCCTCGGGCATCAACGACGCGGCCGCTGCCGTGGTGCTGATGGAAGCCGGCGCCGCCAAGGCCCGTGGTGCCAAGCCCATGGCCCGTCTGGTGGGTTACGCCCACACCGGTCTGGACCCCAAGATCATGGGCGTGGGCCCGATCTCGGCCACACATGCTGTGCTCAAGAAAACCGGCCTCACCGTGAACGACCTGGATGTCATCGAAGCCAACGAAGCCTTTGCTGCGCAGGCCTGCGCCGTGACGCGCGAGTTGGGTCTGAACCCGGCCAAAGTCAACCCCAACGGCTCGGGCATTTCGCTGGGCCACCCGATTGGCGCCACCGGCGCGCTGATCACCGTGAAAGCCCTGTACGAGCTGGAGCGTGTGAACGGCCGCTACGCACTGGTGACCATGTGCATCGGCGGTGGTCAGGGCATCGCGGCGATTTTTGAGCGCATGTGATGTTTTTGGGCTGACCAAAATGAAAAAAGGGCATCAGTTGATGCCCTTTTTTTAGTCTTAAAAAAGCTTGATGTGTCAGGGCTTGACCGCCGCCGTGACCACCACCTCGATCAAATAAACCGGATTGGCCAGTGCTGCCTGAACCGTGGCTCGCGGTGGCGCACTGCCTGCCACCACCCACGCATCCCATACCTCGTTCATGGCGGCGATGTCGGCGATGTGTTTGAGGTAAATCTGCGTGCGCAAGATGCGGGTTTTGTCGCTGCCCGCCTCGGCCAGGCGCAGCTCGATCTGCTGCAACACATCGGCCGTTTGGCTGCGGATGTCGGTGGCTTCGCACTCGGGCACCATGCCCGCGAGGTACACCACGCCGTTAAAAACAGCCGCCTCGCTTAAGCGAGCCCCCACATGCATGCGTTGAATCTCTTGGCTCATGCTTTTTTCTTTCCCAGTTGTGACTCGGTGCCCGCCATCAAGCGGTGGATGTTTTCTCGGTGCCGCCAGACCAGCAGCAAGGCCATGCCCGCCAGGCTCAACACTTCGGGCAGAGACGCTTGCCAGGC
Organism: Limnohabitans sp. Rim8; assembly: GCA_945897795.1. Classification (GTDB taxonomy): domain Bacteria; phylum Pseudomonadota; class Gammaproteobacteria; order Burkholderiales; family Burkholderiaceae_C; genus Limnohabitans_A. The sequence continues at coordinate 30,937 of CAMDFT010000029.1, forward strand.
CACCCCACCGCCGAAAAGGTAAAAAACAGGCGCAAATACCGCGGCCACCATCGAGGCCAAGGACACGTAGCGCGAGAAAAACAGCACGATGGCAAAGCTGAGCACCACCGCCAGCGCCAAGCTGCCGTTGACACCCACCACCACGCCCACCGCCGTGGCCACGCCCTTGCCACCGGCAAAGCCAAAAAATACCGGGTACAGATGCCCCAAAAAGGCGGCCAACCCGGCCAGCGCGGCCAAACCAGCGCCAACCCCGTGTTCGGGGCCATAGGCCAGCACCAGCGCCACCGGCAACCAGCCTTTGAAGGCGTCCAGCAGCAAGGTCAGGATGGCCGCCTTTTTGCTGCCCGAACGCAGCACATTGGTGGCCCCCGGGTTTTTGCTGCCATAGCTGCGCGGGTCGTTCAGGCCCATCAGGCGGCTGACGATCACCGCAAAGCTGAGCGAGCCCAGCAGATAGCTGGCCAGCACGACGCCCACTTGAATCCACATGTCCATCGAAATTTCCCTTGTTCTTGTTCGGGCGCTATTCTGCCAGCGCGCAGTTCACCGCCTTGGCGTCCAGCAGCTGCACACACACCTGCGGATCGATGCCGATCAGATATCCGCGCCTGCCGCCATTGATGCAAATGCGCGGCAACGCGAGGATGGTCTCCTCGATGAACACGGGCATTGACCTGCGTGTGGCAAAGGGCGAGGTGCCGCCCACCAAGTAGCCACTGTGGCGGTTGGCCACTTCGGGTGCACACGGCTCGATGGATTTGAGACCCACTTGCCGCGCCAGGTTTTTGGTGGACACCTTGCGGTTGCCGTGCATCAGCACCACCAAAGGCTTGGCGTCCTGGTCCTGCATGATCAGGGTTTTGACCACGGCAAACGGGTCCATGCCCAGCACCTTGGCGCTGTGCTGCGCACCGCCGTGCTCCAGGTAATCGTAAGGGTGCTCCGTGAAGGCCACCCCGTGCTGGCGCAAGAGCGCCGTGGCGGGGGTTTCACTGACTTTGTCTTTTTTGGCCATGGGCCTGCATCACAAAGCAGGGTCGCGGATTTCCCAACGGATCTGGTCAATCGACTTGAGCACCTCGGGCGAGAGCTGCACCGACCAAGCGGCCAGGTCTTCATCCAGCTGCGCCACCGAGGTCACGCCGATGATGGTGCTGGTCACATTCCAGCGGTGGTAGCAAAAGGCCAGCGCCATTTCGGTCGGTGTCAGTCCATGGTCACGCGCCAGCTGGTTGTAACGGCGCGCTGCGGCCAAGGCTTCCGGACGAGACCAGCGCTGTTTGCGCACCGACTCGTAACGCGACACGCGTCCCTCAGGCACGCCGGGGCCTTCAAAGCCGGTGTCGTCGTATTTGCCCGTGAGCAAGCCAAAGCCCAGCGGCGAATACGCCAGCAGGGACACATTCAGGCGGTGGCAAGTCTCATCGAGGCCGTTGTCGTAAACCCGGTTGACCAGTGCATAGGGGTTTTGCACGGTGGCCACACGGGGCAGGCCGTGCTGCTCGGCCAGGCGCACAAACTCGTGCACGCCGTAGGGCGTTTCGTTGGACAGGCCGATGTGGCGCACCTTGCCCGCCTTGACCAGTTGGGCCAGGGCTTCGAGTTGTTCATGAATGGAGGTCGCCGATTTGTCCTTGCTCGGGTCGAAATAATGAAAACCCAGGGCCAGCACATGGCGCTCGGGCCAATGGATCTGGTAGAGGTCAATCACATCGGTCTGCAAACGGCGCAAACTGCCTTCGCAGGAGGTCAGGATGTCTTGTGCCGTCATGCCCGCGCCCTCGCGGACCCAGGGCATGCTGCGCGAGGGGCCTGCCACCTTGGTCGCCAGCACCAACTTCTGGCGCGCACCAGGGTTTTTGGCAAACCAGTTGCCAATGTAGGTTTCGGTCAGGCCACAGGTGTCGGCCGTGGCGGGCACCGCGTACATCTCGGCGGTGTCAATGAAATTGATGCCAGCAGCCAAAGAGTGGTCAAGGATGGCGTGAGCCCCCTCTTCGCTCACTTGCTGGCCAAAGGTCATGGTGCCCAGGCAAATGGGTGTGACGTGCAGGTCGGATTGACCAAGTTGTACTTTGTTCATGGGCTTGTCTTTGGCTGCGTCTTAAAGGCCTGATTTTGGCATGTTGAGCGTTTGGGCTTGGGCGTTGAAGGTCCACTGGCTCGGCCGCACGCTCAAGGCTCCATGCGCTTTTCAGCACGCGCCTCCTCTTGCAGGCGCAGCAGGCGGCGCTGCACCTTGCCGGTGGTGGTCATCGGCAACTGGTCGATGAATTCGATCTCTTTGGGGTATTCGTAAGGGGCGAGCAAACCGCGCACATGGGCTTGCAGTTCGCGGCGCACCTCGTCGTCAAAAGCCGTCTGCCCTGGCCCTGCAGGCCTGCGGCTTTGCCAGTCGGGCGACATGACCACATAGGCTTTGACCAGCGCCCCCCGGTCCTTGTCGGGCTTGGGCACCACAGCGGCGTTGGCCACAGCGGGGTGCTTGACCAAGCAGTTTTCAATTTCTCCCGGGCCGATGCGGTAGCCCGCCGCCTTGAACATGTCGTCGGTGCGGCCCTGGTACCAAAGGTAGCCGTCCTCGTCGGCCACGGCCATGTCGCCCGTGCGGCACCAGTCACCTGTGTATTTGGCCTTCGTGGCTTTGTCGTTGTTCCAGTAGCCCAAAAAGAACACCGGGTCGGGCTGGCCGTGCACATCGAAGCGGTTCACCGCCACTTCGCCGGGCGTGCCGGGCGGGCACAGCTGACCCGCCTCGTCGATGATCGCCACCTGGTGCCCTGGATACCCTTTGCCCATGCTGCCAGGTTTGGCCGGCCACAGGCGGGTGCAGTTGCCCACCACGTAGTTGATCTCGGTCTGGCCAAACATCTCGTTGACCGTGACGCCCATCTGCTGCTGGACATACGCAAACACCGCGTCACCCACCGCTTCACCCGCGCTCATCATGGCTTGCAGTTTCAGGCGGTAATGCCCCTTCACCTCGGGCACGGCCTTCATCATGGCTTTGAGCGCGGTGGGAAACAAAAAGGTGTGCGTCACGCCGTGGCTTTGCAAAATCTCGAAGGCCGCTTCGGGCGAAAACCGTCCATTGAAGGCCACGATGGGACGGCCAAAGTAGAGGCTGGGCAGCAAGGCGTCCATCAGCCCGCCCGTCCAGGCCCAGTCGGCAGGCGACCAGAACACGGCTTTCGAGGGCTTTTCTGCCTTGAAAGGGTCAAAGCCAAACCAATTTTGGCTGCACACAAAGCCCGTGAGGTTACCGATCAGTGCCCGGTGCGGAATCAAGGCCCCCTTGGGGTTGCCGGTGGTGCCGCTGGTGTAGATCAGCACCGCCGGATCTTCCGCCCAAGTGGCCACGGGTTTGAACGTGCTCGCGCTGGCCGCCATGGCTGGGGTCAGGTCCAGGTCGGCCAAGGCGCCCGCCTCACCCACCCCCAGCAGCGTCTGCAAACCTGGGCAATCGGCTCTGGCCTGCAGCAAGGCCTGCACAGTGGATTCATCGCACACCGCCACGCGCGCTTGGCTGTCGTTGATGCGAAATGACAAGGCCTCAGGGCCAAACAGCATCGACAGCGGCATGGCCACCGCGCCCATCTGCAACACAGCCATGTAGGCCACCGCTGTTTCATAGCGCTGGGGCATGACGATGGCCACGCGGTCACCACGCTGCACGCCGTGAGAACGCAGCACCCGGCTCAGCCGATTGGCGTCTTGCTGGAGCTGCCCGAAGGTCCAGCTGCGCCCCAGGCCCTGCCCCGCCACGTGCTCGCGCACGGCGTGTTGTTTGGCGGTGCCCGCTTGCGCTGCCCATTGCCCGCAACAGGCTTGTGCCATGTTGAAGCGCTTGGGCACTTTCCAGCCAAAACCCTGGTGAAGGGTCTGGTAACGATCGGCAGTGCCTTGGTTTGGTTTTGGGGCTGGGCGGTCCTGGTTGCGACTGACGCTCATGGTGTGTCTCCTTATGATCGAAAGTATGTACCAAGTTTTACGCCCCTCACAAAGTCTCTGGGTGCCGCTGCGCGGCTGTCGTTACCACGTCCGACAATGGGGCAAGGCCCAAGCTGGCGCCACACCCCTTGTTTTGGCACACGGCTGGATGGACGTGGCCGCCTCGTACCAGTTCATGGTCGATGCTTTCAGCGAGGCTTTTGTCAACCAGCGCCCCATCATTGCCATGGACTGGCGCGGCTACGGCCTGACCGAGGCACCCGCCACCGACAGTTATTGGTTCCCCGACTACCTGGCCGACTTGGATGCGCTGATCGATGCGCTCTACCCCAGCCAAGCGATTGACCTGGTCGGCCACAGCATGGGGGGCAACGTGGTCATGATGTATGCAGGCACCCGCCCCGAGCGCATCCGCCGCTTGGTCAACCTCGAAGGCTTTGGCATGGCGGCCACCAAGTCGGCGCAAGCGCCCAGCCGGATGGCCCAGTGGCTGGACGAACTCCAAGCGCAACGCGCGGGCGACAACGCACTCAAACCCTATCCCGATGCCGAAGGCGTGGCGGCCCGCCTGATGAAGACCAATGCCCGCCTAGACCCGGACAAAGCCAACTGGCTGGCCCAGCATTGGGCTCACCCGGGCCCAGATGGCCAGTGGCGCATCCTGGGCGATTCGGCGCACAAGGTGATCAACCCGTATCTGTTCCATGTCGAAGAAGCGCTGGCCATGTACGGCCGCATCAGCGCCCCCGTGCTGGTGGTGGAAGCCTCAGACGACTCGCTCAGCCAGTGGTGGAAAGGTCGGTACACATTGGCCGAATTCCACGAACGCCTGAAGTCCGTGCCCCAACTGGAAAAAGCCGTGATCCAAGACGCTGGTCATATGCTGCACCACGACCAACCACAGGCGCTGGCGGCTGTGCTCGAAAAGTTCATGGCCTGAGAGGATCTAGAATCACCACGGTTTTATTTTGACGACGGATGGCCATGACCTTTTCTTGCTTTTCCCGCTTCAGCTTGGCCGTGGCCTTGTCTGCGCTGTTCACTTCGGCGCATGCAGATTCTGCCGGCCGCTACTGTCCTGACTTTTTGGCTGTCAAAGGTGCTCCAGAGCCCAAACACCGGGGAGAGTTCACGTTTTCTCCTTACACCCACCACTGGAGTCAAAGCTCGGAGCACAAACAAGTGGTCTTGGTGGCGATAGACGAACAACTGCCTGGCGACCGCTTGTGCGGTGTCAGCTTTTTCAGCAACTCTTTTGGCCAGCCTTCAGCCTATATTTATGCGGGTCTGCAGTACAACAACCTGTTGGGCATGCCCGAACTGTTCGCCAAAGTCACGGGCGGCCTGATGTATGGCTACGTAGCCCCTTACGAGGGCAAGGTGCCCCTCAATTACAAGGGGTTCAATCCGGCCATCATCCCTTCCTTGGGCTACAAGTTGACCCCGCACGACTCGGTACAAGTCAAGTTTCTGGGCAGCGCCGGCCTGATGTTCTCTTACGGGCGGCAGTTTTAAGGACTGCTGGGGACCTGCTTCAAACCAACTCATGAGAAAATGTCCGGTTTACCGAACCGGACACTTTCCCCATGGACGCAGAACGCATCAACCAAATCGGCGCATCCCTCACAGACCTGACCGCTCGTACCCACGAGTTACGGGGGTATCTTTGACTACGATGCCAAATCTGAACGGCTAAGAACCGTCAACGCATCCCTCGAAGACCCTGCAGTCTGGAACGACCCGAAAAAAGCCCAAGAACTGGGCAAAGAGAAAAAAGCCCTGGACGGCGTGGTGGTGACCATCACCAACCTGACCAGCGAATTGGCCGACAACCTTGAACTCTTTGAAATGAGTAAGGAAGAAGGCGATGACGATGGCCTGATCACCATCGAAGCCGAAGCCGCCAAACTGGCTGCGCTGGTCGCAGACCTTGAGTTCCGCCGCATGTTCCGCCACGAGGCCGATCCACTCAACTGCTTCGTTGACATTCAGGCCGGCGCGGGCGGCACAGAAGCTTGCGACTGGGCCAGCATGCTGCTGCGCCAGTACATCAAGTACGCCGAACGCAAAGGCTTCAAGGCCACCGTGGAAGAAGAAACCCCGGGCGACACCGCAGGCATCAAGGGCGCGACCATCAAGATCGAAGGCGAATACGCTTTTGGCCTGCTGCGCACCGAAACCGGCGTGCACCGCTTGGTGCGCAAAAGCCCCTTCGACTCGTCGGGTGGCCGCCACACCTCGTTCGCATCGTTGTTTGTGTACCCCGAGATCGACGA
>CAMDFT010000030.1 GCA_945897795.1 Limnohabitans sp. Rim8
CCGGCCAGCCTGGCCGAAGTGCCGGTGCTGCTGCCCACGGGCCACACCGCTGTGCGCGCCCGACTGGACCACTGGTTTGAACAGCGCGGCATCCGCCCGCGTATCGTGGGCGAGTTCGAAGACAGCGCTTTGCTCAAGACCTTTGGTGAAAGCGGCATGGGGGTGTTCCCAGCCGCTGAGTGGATGCACGACGAGTTGCTGGCGCACTACGACGTGCAGCGCTTGGGGCCCTGCGAAGGCGTGAAGGAAAACTTTTTCGCGATCGGCACCGAAAAGAAGGTGCAACACCCCCTGGTGCAGCGGCTTTTGCAGGCCAGCGTCGCGGCCCATTGAAACACGCAGGCACCGCAGCTTCAAACGTGAAAAAGCCCCCAAGGCTGGTGGCCCTGGAGGCTTGTTCAGAGGCTTGCCCTGAAGGGCAGTGCGTCAGGCTTTGGATGAGCGCACACTCAACAACATGGTCACGGCCAGGATACCGACCACCACACCCAGCGAGATGCCCACCGGGATCTTGAAAATATCGATCAAGCACATCTTGGTGCCGATGAACACCAGGATCACGGCCAAGCCGTAGTTGAGCAGGTGGAACTTGTTGGCCACTGCCGCCAGCAAGAAATACATGGCACGCAAACCCAGGATCGCGAACACGTTGCTGGTCAGCACGATGAAGGGGTCCGAGGTGATCGCAAAAATCGCCGGGATCGAATCCACCGCAAAGATCACATCGGTCAAGGCGATCAAGCAGATCACCATGAACAAGGGCGTGGCGATTTTCTTGCCGTTTTCGATAGTCCAGAAATTTTCACTGTCATAGTTTTGACTCACAGGCAAGACCTTGCGCAGCAACTTGAGCGCCGGGTTGTCGTCCAGATCAGGTTCCTTGCCTGCAGCCCACCACATCTTCACGCCTGTGAGGATTAGGAAAGCTCCGAACACATAGAGCACCCAGTGGAACTCGGCCAGCAACCAACCGCCCACCAAAATCATGATGGTGCGCAACACGATGGCCCCAATGATGCCGATCATCAGCACGCGCTTTTGGAACTCGCTCGGTACAGCGAAGTAAGTGAAGATCATCAGGAAGACAAAGATGTTGTCCACCGCCAATGATTTCTCGATCAAGTAACCGGTGAGGAATTCCAGCGATTTAGTGTTAGCCAACTCCACGGATCCTGTCGTGTCTTTGATGGCCCACCAGAACAAGCCGTTGAACAAGAAGCTCAGCGCGATCCAGATCAGCGACCAGTTGAGCGCCTCCTTGACGCCGATGTCATGGGCACCTTGCTTTTTGAGCACCACAAAATCGACGAACAGTGACACCAACACAATGGCCACAAAAGTGGCCCATAACCAAAGGGGGGCAACGGTATCCATAAAGACCTTTCAAATCCGACAAGACTTATTCAAAGCACCGGTTCGACACACATGTCAACAACCATCTGTTCAAAGGTTTGAAGTCTAGGGCAGAAGGAGCAATTTTTTTCTGAGTCAGATGGCTTTATAGTTCGTAAAAAATGGAGTGTTTGGCTGAATTATTCTGCTGAAATGTTTTTTGAAGCCCCCATGAAAAAACCGCCAGGCCCTTGCGGGCACTGGCGGTTTTTGTCATGCAGCGGGCGCTGCAGGCTTTACTTCTTGTCGCTGAAGTAGCCCGAGGTCACTTTCCAGCGACCATCGGTGATTTGCGACATGCGCGAGGCGTTGCTGCCCAAACGCTTGGTGGCGGTGAAGGTCATTTCGCCAGTGCCGAAAATATCGGGCGGGATCACCATGGTGTCCATGGCCTTGATGATGCTTTCGGTGGTCACGTTTTTGCCGGATTTCTCCACCGCGCGCAAGAACGAGTCAATGGCGTTGTAGCCGTAGACCGAGAACACGGTGGGATCTTCGTTGAACTTGGTCTTGTACTTGTTGGCCCAGAAACGGATGGGTTGCGCGGCCTCGTCCAGGTAGGGGTGCTGGGTCGACATGGTGGAATAAAAGCCATTCATGGCGGGGCCACCCAATTTGTGGATCAGGTCGGTGTAAGACGCGCTCGAACCCAGGAAAGTGGGGTTGAAGCCCAAACGACGCGCGGTGGCGATGCCGCCAATGGTCTCGCGAATGATGGTGCCCATGACCACGAAGTCACACTTGGAGGAGGCCAGTTTTTGCATCTGCGATGCAAAGTCGGTCGCGCCGCGCTTGTAGGTGGTGACTTCGGCAAATTTCATGCCCATGGTTTTGAGGCCTTCTTCGGCACCACGGAACACTTCCAGACCGAATTCATCGTCCTGGTGCATGGCGCAGATTTGTTTGGCGTTCTTTTCTTTCACCAAAATCGGCAGGCCCAGGCGCATCTGGTCGTAGTAGGTGGCGGCAAACGAGTACTTGAGCTTGTGGAAGGGCTCGTACATTTCTCGGGCAGCCGTGACCGGGAAAAAGTTGATCACATTCTTCTGGAATTGCACCGGCATGGCGGCCATGTTTTGCGCCGTACCGATGTGGCCGATCATGGCGAAAATCTTGTCCTGGTTGACCAGCTTTTGTGCGGCCAGCACAGCGCGGCGCGGGTCATAGGCCGAGTCTTCGACCAGCAGCTTGAACTTTCGGCCATTGATGCCGCCTTGCTCGTTGGCTTCGTCCACACGCAGCATCATGCCCAGGCGCACTTGCTTGCCAAAGCCGGCCAACGGGCCCGACAAATCCTGGATCGAGCCCAGGGTGATTTCGTTTTTGGAAACGCCCTGCGTTTGGGCCATGGCCGCGCCAGCGGTCAGGGCCATCGCAGCGGCGACGAGGCTGAGTTTGATTTTCATGTTGCAGGTCTCCTGTTGTGGTGATGGATAAAAGTGACTAGGGAATCGAATCAACGGTACATCGCCTCGATTTGGGGCGTGTATTTTTTCTCGACCAGTTTACGCTTGAGCTTCATGGTGGGGGTCAGCTCTTCGTCTTCGGCACTCAGTTGGGTGTCCAGCAGCCAGAATTTCTTGATCTGCTCGACACGGGCAAACTTCTTGTTGACGCGGTCCACTTCGGCCTGGATCAGTTCCTGCACCTCGGCGCTGTGCGTGAGGCTGGCGTAGTTGGAGAAGGGCACGTCGTTGTCCTGCGCGTATTTCTCGACGTTTTCCTGGTCAATCATGATGATCACCGTCAAATAAGGCCGTTTGTCGCCAATGACCACCGCATCGGTGACATAGGGCGAGAATTTCAATTCGTTTTCCAACTCGCTGGGGGTGATGTTTTTGCCACCAGCCGTGATGATGATGTCTTTCATGCGATCGGTGATGCGGAAAAACCCTTCCTCGTCCACCACGCCCACGTCGCCCGTGTGCAGCCAGCCGTCGGCATCGATGGTCTCAGCCGTTTTTTCGGGCAGGTTCAGGTAACCCATGAACACATTGGGGCCGCGCACCAAAATCTCGCTGGTCACCGGGTCCAGACGCATTTCGTTGAACTCGGCCGCCGGGCCAATGGATCCGGGCTTGATGCGGTCGGCAGGCACGCCCGACGAGGCACCGCAGGTCTCGGTCATGCCCCAGACTTCGAGCATGGGCAAGCCCAGCGCCAAATACCAGCGTACCAAATCGGGGGAAATGGGGGCTGCCCCGGTCACCAAAAAACGGGCGCGGTGGATGCCGATCATCTTGCGCACGTTGTTCAGCGCCAGCAAGCGGGCCACATGAAAGCGCAGCTTGAGGCTGCCGGGTACCGGCTGATGGGCCAGCACCAATTCGGCCACCTGATGGCCCACGCCAATGGACCAGCCATAAACGGCTTGCTGCAGGCCACCCGCTTCTTTCAGCGCGATCATCACGCCTGAGTAAAACTTCTCCCACACGCGGGGCACCGCCGTGAACACGGTGGGTGCGATTTCGCGCACGTTTTCGGGCACGGTTTCGGGATTCTCGACAAAGTTGAGTTTGGCCCCGGTGTACATCGAGAAATACTCACCCCCCATGCGCTCGGCGATGTGGCACAGCGGCAAAAAGCACATGCACTCGTCGCGCTCGTCGCGGGCAATCAGGGTGTTGTAGCCGCGCACGGTGTAGACCAGGCCGTGGTGGCTGTGCATGCCGCCTTTGGGTTTGCCGGTGGTGCCCGAGGTGTAGACCAAAATGGCCAGCTCTTCGGGCTTGCAAGCGGCGCTGCGCTGCGCGAGCAAATCGGGGTGTTGCTGGGCGTGCTCGCGGCCCAGGGCTTGCAATTGTTGGAGGCTGATGACCTGCGGGTCATGGAAGTCGCGCAGACCCTCCATGTCGAACACCACGATTTTTTGCAACAAGGGCAAGGTGTCACGCACGGCCAGGGCCTTGTCGAGCTGCTCGTCGTCCTCGACAAACAGCACGCGGGTGCTCGAGTCTTCGCACAGGTAATGCACTTGCTCTGCCGCGTCGGTCGGGTAGATGCCGTTGGACACGCCACCGGCACTCAGAACAGCCAGGTCGCACAGCACCCATTCGATGTTGGTGTTGGCCAGGATGGACGCGGTGTGCCGGGCCTCAAAGCCCAGCGCCAACAGGCCGTGACCGATCTCGCGCACGGCTTGGGCGGTCTCGTTCCAGGTCCAACTGCGCCAGATGCCCAAGTCCTTTTGGCGCATCCAGACATTCGGGCCGCGTGCGGCGACCGCGTTCCAGAAGATGGCGGGGATGGTCTCGCCCGCCATGACGACATTTTTTTGCGGCGCAATGCCGGAGGTGTCCCAGAGTTGGCTCATGTTTTATCTCCAGGTTTTCTTCTTTTTCCAACGGCGGTCGGCGCGCACGCCCTCTTCTTTCATGCCCAAGTAGAACTCCTTGATGTCCTCTTTTTCACGCAAGCGGGCGCAGGTGTCTTCCATCACGATGCGGCCGTTTTCCAGCACATAACCGTAGTCCGAGGCGTTGAGCGCCATGTTGGCGTTTTGCTCGACCAACAAGATGGTGGTGCCGCGTTCGCGGTTGATGCGCACCACGATTTCGAAGATTTCCTTGGTCAACTTGGGACTCAGGCCCAAGCTGGGCTCGTCAAGCAGAATCAGGTCGGGGTTGGCCATGAGCGCCCGGCTGATCGCCAGCATTTGCTGCTGCCCACCCGAGAGCAAGCCCGCGTCTTGCGCGGCGCGCTCGCGCAGGATCGGGAAATAGTTGTACACCGCTTCCATGTCGCGCGCCACGCCATCGCGGTCCTTGCGGGTGTAGGCGCCCATGAGCAAGTTGTCGCGAATCGACAGCAGCGGGAATACTTCACGGCCTTCGGGCACGTGCATCAGGCCGCGCTGCACAATGATGGCCGGGTCCAGCGCGGTGATGCTCTGGCCCTTGAACTCGATCGAGCCCTTGCGCGGGTCGATGATGCCGCTGATGGTTTTGAGGATGGTGGTCTTGCCCGCGCCGTTGGAGCCGAGCACGGTGGCGATTTCGCCATGGCGCACCTGCAGGCTCACGCCGCGAATCGCCTTGATCGGGCCGTAGGCACTCTCGACGTTGAGCAGCTTGAGCATGACCTTGTCATCGGCTGCCTCGGTCGTGGTGTTCAGGGTCTGGGTGGCTGCGCTCATGCGGCACCTCCGGGCACGTAATTTTCGCGACGCAAGGCAGACACATCGTCCACCGAGCCCAAATAGGCTTCGATGACGCCGGGGTCACTTTGCACCTGGCTGGGCGTGCCGGTGGCGATTTCTTCGCCCTGGCTCATGGCCAGCACGCGGTCCGACACTTTGGAGACCAAACTCATGTCGTGCTCCACCATGAGCACGGTGATGCCCAACTCGTTTTTGATGTCCGAGATCCAAAAGGCCATGTCTTCGGTTTCCTCGACGTTCAGGCCAGAAGAGGGCTCGTCGAGCAGCAGCAGCTTGGGCTCGGTGCACAGGGCGCGGGCCAGCTCGACCACTTTGCGCACGCCATAAGGCAAGCCCGCCACCATCGAATCGCGGTGGTGTTGCAGGTCCAGAAAGTCAATCACTTCCTCGACTTTTTCTCGCGCTTCGATCTCGCCCGCACGGGTTTTGCGGGTGAAGAACATTTCACTCCACAGCCCCGTCTTGCGGTGCGTGTGGCGGCCGATCAAGAGGTTTTGCAGCACGGTGGCGTGCTCGAACAGCTCGATGTTCTGGAAGGTGCGGGCAATGCCCAACCCGGCAATTTGGTGCGCGGGTTGGTCGGTCAGGCGCAGCGTGCCTTGCGGCCCGGCATAGTCGATCACGCCCGTGGTGGGGGTGTAGATGCGGCTGATCAGGTTGAACACGGTGGTCTTGCCAGCGCCGTTGGGGCCGATCAGGGTAAAGACCTCGCCGCGCTTGACGTCGAAGCTGACCTTGTTGACGGCCAGCACGCCACCAAAGCGCACGCTCAGGTCTTGAGCGGATAAAAGGATGTCTGCGTTCATTTCAGGCGGTCCGACTTCTGGAACGATTTTTGGCGCTTGAACAGGCCACGGCGGTAAAACGGGAACAGCTGGAACCAGGTGCGCACCTTGAGCCAGCGGCCATACAGGCCCATGGGCTCAAACAGCACAAAGCCAATCAGCACCATGCCATAGACCGTGCCCTGCAAACCAGCGGCACCACCAATGGCAGCTGGCAAAAAGTCTTTGCCCATCGAAATCAGCTGCGGCATGACGATCAGGAAAATGGCGCCCAGGAAAGCCCCGTGGATCGAGCCCAAGCCGCCAATCACCACCATCAGCAACAAGTCGATCGACTGGATGATGCTGAACTGCTCGGGCGAGAGGAACTGGATTTTGTGCGCGTACAAGGCACCGCCAATGCCCGCCAAGGCGGCCGACAAAGCGAAAGACAAGGTCTTGTAACGCGCCAAATGGATGCCCATGCTTTGCGCCGAAATTTCGGAATCGCGGATGGCCACAAAGGCACGCCCGGTGGACGAGCGCAGCAGGTTCACGATGGCCAGCGTGGCCCCCACGGTGACCAGCAAGCACAGGAAATAAAACTCTTCGGTGCTGTCCAGCGTCCAGCTGCCGATGGCGGGATAACCCACCGACAAACCGGCGTTGCCGCCCGTCACCCTCTCCCAGCGGGCCATGCCTTCTTCAACGATGAAGCCAAAGGCCAGCGTGGCCATGCCCAGGTAAATGCCTTTGACGCGCAAAGCGGGCAAACCCACGATGATGCCCACGATGGCCGAGAACAAGCCCGCGCACACCAGCGCCAACGGAAACGGCACCCCGGCATTGACCATGACCGCCTGGGTATAAGCCCCCACGCCCAAGAATGCCGCGTGGCCCAGCGAGAACAGCCCGGTAAAGCCTGCCAGCAGCATCAGGCCCAGGCCCACCACCGCGTAGATCAGCACAAAGGTCAGCTGCGCCAGCCAGTACTCGGCCACCACCCAAGGGGCGGCCACCAGGAACAAGCCCAGCAAGCTGTACCAGAACACATGGCCGCCATGTTTGGCCAGGGTGATGTCCTGGTTGTATTCAGTTTTGAAAATAAAACGCATGCCGGGCCTCAGACTTTCTTGCGCAGTTGCTCGCCGAACAAGCCGTTGGGCTTGAGCACCAGCATGAGCAACACCACGATGTAGGGCGCAATGTCCTTGAAGCCTTCGGGCAGATAAAAGCCCGAAAGCGACTCAACGATGCCGATCACCAACCCACCCACAATCGCGCCGGGCAAGCTGCCAAAGCCGCCCACCACCGCTGCGGGAAAGGCCTTCAGGCCGATGAAGCCCATGTTGGCGTGTACGAAGGTGATGGGGGCCAACAGCAAGCCCGCCACCGCCGCCACCGCTGCGGCCAGGCCCCAAACCAATCCGTTGATCTGCTTGACGGGGATACCCATGTAATAAGCGGCCAGCTGGTTTTGCGAGGCCGCCTGCATGGCAATGCCCAGCTTGCTGTACTTGAACATGGCAAACAGACCCAAGCACAAAATAACGGTGGCGCCGATCACCACCATCTGCTCGGCTGCAATCACCAGACCGCCCAGGCGCAGCACCTCGCCCGCGTAAGGCACGGGCAGGGTGTGGGTGTCGGTGCCCACATCGGGGATCATGGTGATCAGGCCGCGCAGCAAATAGCCCACGCCAATCGTGAGCATGACGATGGAGAAAGCCGGTTGCCCCAAGATGGGGCGAATGACCAGGCGCTCAAGCAGCACCCCAAAAATGCCCATGGCCACGATGGCCGCAGGCACCGCGATCCAGAACGGAAAGCCCAGCAACGTCATGGCGGCCAAACCTGAAAAAGCCCCCACCATCATCAGGTCGCCCTGGGCAAAGCTCACCGTTTCGGTGGCCTTGTAAATCAGCACGAAACCCAGGGCAATGAGTCCGTAAATACACCCCTGGGCCACACCGCTGATCAGCAGTTGCAGCAATTGCACACCTATCTCCTCTTTGATCTGTCTAACCGAGTTCGCTGGACTTGGCGGGGCACTGTTCCGTTACACGGCAAAGCATTTGCGAACGACCGTGCGATTATGGCTGTCTTACGCGAGACTTTCCCTAGGGGTTGTCCCCCATTACGGTCAATACACAAGGCTTCAATATCGCCTCATGACGCAATCCATTCGCATCGGTTCGGGCCTGGGCTTTTATGGCGACAACTGGGAACCCGTGGTGGCCAGCATTGAGCGCGGCCAAGTCCAATACATCGCCAGCGACCACCTGGCCGAACTGACCTTGGCCATTTTGCAAAAAGACCGGCAACGTGACCCTGCTCTGGGTTATGCCCGCGATGTGGTGCCCATGCTGATGCGCCTGTGGCCACTGATGCAGCCGCGTGGGGTCCGGTTCGTTTGCAACGCGGGCGGGCTCAACCCCATGGGCGCGGCGCAGGCGGTGCAAACGGCGCTCGCGGCCAAAGGCTGGCACCCGCGCATCGCGGTGGTCAGTGGCGACGATGTGCTGATGCAACTGCAAACACCCGACACCCGCTTTGAGCACCTGATGAGCGGTGCCGATGTGACCCCCGTGCGCGAGCGGCTGGTGTTTGGCAATGCCTACTTGGGCGCGCAACCCATCGTGCAGGCACTGGACCAAGGGGCCGACATCGTGATCACCGGGCGGGTGGCCGACGCGGCGCTGTTTCTAGGGCCGCTGGTGCATGGCCTGGGCTGGAAGCTCAGCGATGCGGCCACGGCCGAAGACTTCAACCGCCTGGCCCAAGGCCTCACGGTGGGGCATTTGCTCGAATGCTCGGGCCAGGGGAGCGGCGGCAATTTCGGCAGCCAGGGTGATTGGAAAAACATCCCGGATCTGGCGCACATCGGTTACCCCATTGCCGAGGTCTGGCAAGACGGCACGGCCTTCATCACCAAGGCGCCCGACACCGGCGGGCTGGTCAACTTCGACACCGTGCGCCAGCAACTGCTGTACGAGGTGCACAACCCGCACGCCTACTTTTCGCCCGATGTGGTGCTCGACATGGGCCAGATCCAACTGACCGACGAAGGCCAAAACCGCGTGCGCTTGACCGGCGCACAAGGCCACGCGCCGACCGATCAGCTCAAAGTGGTGGCGGGCTTTCGGGACGGCTTCAAAGCCGAGATCACTTGGGGCTTTTCCTGGCCCGACGCCTGGGACAAAGTGCAGGCGGCCGAAGCCATGATCCGCAGCCAACTGCGCGAGCGAAAAATGCCCTTTGACGAGCTGTTTGTCGAATACCCCGGCCTGAACTCGGCACACGGACCGCTGGCCCCACTGCCCCCTGCGACCGAACTGAACGAACGCGCCGAAATCTGGGTGCGCATGGTGCTGCGCACACAGGTCAAAGCGGTGGCCGATGGCTTCGGTCGGCTTTTCCCTTGGATGGCGCTGAGTGGCCCGGCCTACACCTGCGGCTTTCAAGGCCTGAACCACACCAGCGAGTTATTGGGGATCTGGCCCACGCTGATTCCACGCGACCGGGTGCAAGCCCGCTTGGCGATGCTGGAGGTGCAATCATGAACAAAACCCTGCGCATTCCGCTGGTACAACTGGCCCACGCCCGCAGCGGCGACAAGGCCGACTGGGTGGACTTTGGCCTTTTCGCTTGGAACGAAGCGGGCTACCGCATCCTCGAACGCGAAGTCACCGCCGCCAAAGTGCAAGCGCACTTTGCGCCCTGGCTGCCAGGGCAGGTGGATGCCTGGCCACTGCCCAACATCCTGGCCCTGAAGTTCGTGTTGCACGGCGCGCTGCAAGGCGGCGGCGCACGCAACCTGCGCCTGGACAACCTAGGCAAAACCATGGGCGCAGCACTGCTGCGCTTGGAAATTGCAGTCACTGCAGAAGAACTCGAGCAGGCGCAAAAAAGCCCCCGAAGGGGCTGGTGGCCAAGCGGCATCCCATCGACGAGCACCTCATAGCGGGTTACCTGGTCGGCATGTCGCGCAAGGTATAGACCACATGCACCCGGGCGTCTTCTGGCACGGGGGGCACCTGGGCATTCCATTGGGCCCAGGCCGCTTGCATGGCCTTGAACTTGTCTGGCTGACGGTGTGCCTGATTGGCCCGCTCCCGGGCATCTTCTGACAGGTTGAACAGGTACTCGTGGTCGTCGACCTGGAGGTATTTCCAGTCACCCTCCCGGTGCGCACGCTGTTGCTTGTATTTCATCCGCCAGAACATCGGTCGCTCAAAGGTCTTTTGAGCATCCTGCATGGTCGGTCTCATCGACAAACCATCCAGCACATGACCTGCAGGCGGCTGCGCTTGAGCGATGTCCAGCACGGTGGCGGTCCAGTCCATGGTCATGCAGTGTTGTGTGCAGACGCTGCCAGGCTGGGCAATTCCCTTGGGCCAATGCACGATGTAGGGGACACGGATGCCCCCTTCCGTCAAGTCCATCTTGCCGCCCACCAAGGGCCAGTTGTCTGAGAAGCGCTCGCCGCCGTTGTCGCTGGTGAAAATGATCAGCGTATCGTTCAGCTGCCCGGTCTCGCGCAAGGCCTCCACCACCCAGCCGATGCCCTCGTCCATTTCTCGGATCATCGTGCGGTAGGTCTCCACATTGCCACCGTCGAGGTGCATGATGTCTTTGACGATTTCGGGGTTGATCTGGCCCTGAGCGCGTGTCTCCCAGGGCCAATCGGGCGCGGTGTAATGCAAGCTCAGAAAGAATTTTTGGCCATCGGCTGCACGGTCGCGCACATACTGCGCGGCTCGGCTGGAGATCAGGTCGGTCAGGTAGCCGGGCTCATCGAAAGGCTGGCCATCCAGCTCCAGATCCGAATCAGTCCCACGCGCGTTGTGGCCGTAATAACTCACGCCACCCGACATGGGGCCGAAGTGGTGCATGTAACCCGATTTTTCAGGACCAAAATGAGGCCGAAATCCAAGATGCCACTTGCCAATCAAGGCCGTGTGGTACCCCTTTGCCTTGAGCATGGACGGCAAGGTCGGCAAGTCGGCGTGAAGCCCCATTTCTGGATGGCCACGCGTGGTCCCCAGCAAGGGCTCTTCACTGGCCCCCCGGACCCAATACTGGTAGCGACCGGTCATCAATGCAAAACGTGTGGGGGAGCACACGGGCGAGTTCGAATACCCATTCACATACTTCAGACCGCGCGCCGCCAGACGGTCCAGCACCGGTGACACGGGTCCGAAACCGGCCTCGCGCCCGCCATAACAGCCCAAGTCAGCGTAGCCCAGATCGTCGGCGACGATGAAAATGAAGTGGGTCATAGGCCCACGAACATCAGACGGGACAGGGCGCGCCTTGGTACGCCAGCATGCGCAGGCCTTGCTGCCCATCGGCACCAGGCTCGGGCATCCACACTGTCAGAAACAAGCTGCGGATCGCTTTGGACTGCCCACCGATGACCACCTCGGCCGACATGCGTCCAGTCACCATTTCGCCCGGGCCTGCCGCATGCACTTGCAAGTCTTCAAAAGACAAAGTCAGGTACTTCAGGCTGCCGCTGGCCAATTTGTCCAGATAGGTGGTCTTGCTATCGCGCCCCCCTGTGGAATGCACATAAACCAGCCCCTCCGACAGCAAGGCTTCGAGTGCCGCAATGTCCCCGCCCAGCATGGCTTGGCGGCGTTGTTCTTCTGCCATCAATGCACTCATGTTTGTCATTCCATTTTGATGTTCGAGCGGCGCGCCACGTCCGCCCACTTGGGGATTTCTTTTTTCACCAACTCGCCAAATCCAGCCACAGTGCTGGTCTGCAGATACACCCCCATTTGCGAGAATCTTTGCTCAAGACCCGCTTCAGTGAGCGCTTTGCCCACCTCGGCATTGAGCCGCTCGACCACCGCTGGCGGCAACGCAACAGGCCCCACCAGACCCGCCCAATCACGGACATCAAACTGGGGGAATCCAGCTTGGGCAAAAGTCGGGACACCGGGCAGCGCTTCCAACGGTTCTGCCGCCGTGACCGCGATGGCCCGCAAACGACCGCTTTTGATGTGGGGCAGCGCCGCAGCCAGCGAAGCGAACATCATGTCCACCTGCTCGCCCATCAGGTCTTGCAAAGCCGCCACCGGTCCCCGGTAGGGCACATGCAAGATGAAGGTGCCGGTCAACTGCTTGAAATACTCGCCCATCAAATGTGCGGGCGAGCCTGCACCACCAGAGCTGTAAATCAGCTTGCCTGGGCTTTTGCGGGCCAAAGCCATCAAACCGCTCACATCCCGCACAGGCATATTGCTGCGGACCACAAGCACGTTATAGGTCCACTGCGTCTGGCTGATGGGCACGATGTCCTTCAAGGTGTCGTAAGGCATCTTGGCGACCAACGCGGGCAATACCGTGTGCGGCATGAACATGATGCCCAAGGTGTGGGCGTCGCTGCTTTTGGCCACCTGGTCCATACCAATGAGCCCGGTGCCCCCGGACCGGTTTTCCACAATGAAGGGCTGTCCAAAAACTTTGGACAAACGGTCTGCCAAATGCCTGGCCATGGGGTCCCAAGGGCTGCCTGCAGCCGATGCCACTACGATGCGCACCGGTTTGGCGGGCCAAGCCTGGGCGCGGCCGACAGAAGTCAGGGACGCCAGACTCGCCGCCCCGATCGTTTGAATGAGTTGACGACGGGTCTTCATCGTTCAGTCCAGCTTCACGCCAGCCTTGCGAATGGCAGGGCCCCACAGGGCGTCGTCTTGTTTGAGGAAGGCTGCAAATTCGGCCGGGGTCTGCGCCTTCAGATCACCGCCATAGGAGCGCCATTTGGCGATCAGCTCGGGGTTTTGGGCTGTGGCCTTTTGCATGGCCTCGCCCAGTTTGGTCACCACAGCGGCAGGTGTGCCTGCAGGCGCAAACAAGCCAATCCAGGCGGTGGGACTGAAGTCTGGCAAACCCGACTCGGCAAAAGTGGGCACATCGGGAAAGTTGGGGTGTCGCGTCTTGCCCGTCAGCGCCAGAATTTTGAGCCTGCCTGCCTTGACGTTGCCGATGGCTGCGGGCAATGCATCAAAAATCACATTCACCTGACCCGCCACCAAATCCGCATAAGGACTCGAGGTGTTGTAGGGGACAAAATTGATCTTGACCCCAGCGTTCGAGGCAAACCACTCACCGGCCAGATGGGAGTAGCTGCCCACACCCGATGTCGCCGAGGTCAAGGAGCCGGGCTGTTTTTTAAGACGCTCGATCAGTTCCTTCGCATTTTTCTCGGGCAAGCTCGGGTGGGCGGTCAAAGCGGTGTTCAGCAGACCCACAACGCTGATGGGCACAAAGTCCCGCTCCACCTTGTAAGGCACTTTGGCACCATAGGTGTAGGGCAACACCGACATCGAGGTGGTCGACCCCATCACCAAGGTATAGCCATCGGGTGTGGCTTTGGCACCGGCTTCCATGCCGATCATGGTAGAGGCGCCCGGACGGTTTTCCACCACGACCGACTGCCCCAGCGCCTTGGACAACTCCAGCGCAATTTCACGGGTGTTGGCGTCGGGGCCTGTGCCCACGGGGAAAGGGGCAATGATCTTGATCGGCTTGTTCGGATAGTCCTGGGCCAAGGCGGGCAAGGCACTGAACAAAGCCAAGGCCAAAGTGGCCAGGCTCATGCGGCGGGTGGTGCGGTTCATGCGGGGGTCTCCTGTGGGTGGATGGTCACGACCTTGAGGTCTGCCCGCATTCTTTCAAATCATCTAAATTATCACCATGGGATAAACCATTAGTTTTTTATGGAGCATTCAAAATAGAATGGATGCAATTTTTGCAAAAGGAGCCATCATGACCCAGCCACTTGCCCAGTCCAATTCGCTGGTCTTCAGCCACATGGGCATTTATGTGCGCGACCTCGAACGCATGGCCCGCTTTTACAAAGACGCGATGTGCTTCTTCGAAACCGATCGTGGCGACCTGGGGCCTGTGCAGCTGGTCTTCCTTAGTCGCGATCCGTCTGAACACCACCAAATCGTGCTGGCCACGGGCCGACCTGCGGACCTGTCGTTCAGCGTGATCAACCAGATTTCACTGCGCGTGCCCGATCTGGCCTCGCTGCGCTCGGTGCGAGACCGCGTCCAGGCCGATCCCGATGTGAGCGACTTGGTCTGCACCAGCCATGGCAATGCGGTGTCGATCTACTTTCGCGATCCCGAGGGTAACCGCCTGGAGGTGTTCCTGGACATGCCTTGGTACTGCGAGCAGCCACTGCGCGAACCGATCGACCTGGACCAAAGCGACGAAGCCGTGATGGCCGCCGCTGAAGCACTGGCGCGCAGCCGGCCCAAATTCCGCAGCCGCGCCGAGTGGTTGAAAGAAATGCAGCTACTCATGGGTTACAAGGCATGAACCAGACGGTTTTTGACGTCGCCATCATTGGCTTCGGCCCGGCAGGTGCCACGCTGGCCAACTTGCTGGGGCCCTATGGTTTGTCGGTGCTGGTGCTCGAGCGTGAGGCAGAAATCTACCCCCTGCCCCGCGCCATCCATTTCGACGGCGAAACCATGCGCGTGTTCGAGACCGCCGGTTTGCGCCCACAGGTCGAGCGCATCTCGCGCCCGGGCCTCAAAGGCATGTACTTCAACAACGCCGCTGGCGAGACCTTGCTGATCCGCGCCGGCACCCAAGAACGTGGCCCACACGGCTGCGCCACCAACCACTACTTTCACCAACCCGAGCTCGAAGCCGTTTTGCGGTCTGGCTTGCAGCGCTACCCTCAGGTGCAAGTGCGCACCCACCATGAAGTCACCGCCATCGAAGACGGTGCTGACGTGGCCACACTGCAAGTCACTGACCTGCACACACAACAAAATCATGCCGTGCAGGCCCGCTACGTGGTCGGCTGCGACGGCGCCCGCTCGCTGGTGCGCAAAGTGCTGGGCACCCGCATGCGCGATCTGGGCCTGCACCAGCCTTGGCTGGTGTTCGATGTGCGGCTCAAAACCAATGTCCCCACCCTGCCCGACCATACCGTGCAGCACTGCGACCCGGCACGCCCCATGACGTATTGCAACGTGACCGGCAACCGCAGGCGCTGGGAAATCATGCTCATGCCCGGTGACCAAGCCGAACAAATGGTCCAGCCCGAAACATTGTGGAAACTGGTGAGCAAATGGGTCACGCCAAGCCAAGCCGACATCGAACGCGCCGTGATTTACACCTTCCACTCGGTGATGGCCGAAGGCTGGAGACAAGGCCGCTTGATGCTGGCCGGTGACGCCGCGCACCAAACGCCGCCCTTCCTGGGCCAGGGCATGTGCGCGGCCATCCGCGATGTGTCCAATTTGGCCTGGAAGCTCGACGCCGTGCTGCGCGGCCGTGCAGACGATGCGCTGCTGGACACCTATGAAAGCGAGCGTTCACCGCATGTGCAGGCCTTCATCGAACTGGCCGTGAAGCTGGGCGACATCATCCAGACCACCGACCCGCAGGCGGCACGCGAACGCGATGCCAAGTTCAAAGCAGGGCAGCCCGAGATCTTCCAGTTTCCGATGCCGCGCCTGGGCCCTGGCGTTTGGTTGGGCGAGCAGGCACCTGTGGCCCAAGTCTTCCCGCAACCCACGCTGGCCAATGGCGATCTGCTGGACACATTGCTGGGCTTGAACTTTGCTGTCTTGGGCGAGGACACCGTGTTGGCCGAAGTCAGCGAAGACACCCGTGAGCGCTGGCAGGCGCAAGGCCTGGTCACCGTGCCTGCGCGCGACCCCGAGGTCAAAGCCTGGCTGGACCAGCAAGGCGTGCGCGCCGTGCTGCTGCGTCCGGACCGCTACATTCTGGGGGTGGCCCAAAACAGTGCCGATCTTGATCGCATCAGCGCCTTGTTGCCCGCTGCGGGTGCCTTGGCCCACGGATCTTGAACAGACCCCACCATGACCGATAAAGCAGACACCAGCCTCGCCCGCATGCTCAGCGTGCTCGACCTGTTCTCCGACCAGCGCCTGCATTGGAGCGCCGAAGACATCAGCGAATCGCTGGGGGTGTCCTTGCCCACCAGCTACCGTTACCTCAAGACCCTCAGCGATGCGGGCCTGCTGCGGCGCGGCAGCGATGCCCAATTCACGCTGGGCCCACGCATTGTCGTGCTGGACCACTTGATACGCCAGGCCGACCCGGTGCTGCAGTGTGGCGTGCCGTTCATGAAAGAACTGGTGGCGCAGACCGGTTTTGACTGTGTTGTGTCCTGCTTGCATGGCGACCAGTTGCTGGACACCCACCGCGAGTTCGGCACCATGCCTGCCAATTTGAGTTATGGCCGTGGGCGCCCGCGCCCCCTGTTTCAAGGTGGCGCACCCAAGGTGATTTTGGCCGGGCTGCCCACGCCACAGCTGCACAAGCTGCTGGACACCCACAGCATGGCGGTGGCTGCAGCCGGACTGCCCACCGATTGGCCCAGCTTTCGGCGTTACTACAGCCAGATCCGCAAGGACGGTTTTTATTTCTCCAACGGCGAACTCGAAACCACTTTGGCTGCAATCGCGGTGCCCTTACAGCAGACCGACGGCACCGTTATCGGCGCACTCTCTTTGGTGACCACAGTGCAACGCATGGCGGTGATCGACCAGACCAAACTCACCCCCCTCATCCAGCGCGCCGCACGCGAAATTTCTGCGCGGCTGCACTGATGCTTGTCCTCTCCTTTTCACTGAAAGATCCTCCATGAAACTCATCAGCTTTTTGAACGAGGGCGTGCCCTCCTACGGTGTCGTGAACGGCGACGATGTGCTCGACCTGACCCCCATCCTGGGCGCTCAAGCGCCCGACCTGAAAACCCTGATCGCCAAAAACCTGTTCGGTGCAGCCGCCGATGCGGCCAAGGCGCACAAGGCGACGCTCAAGTTCTCGCAACTGCAGCTGCTGCCGGTGATCCCCAACCCGGGTCAGATCTTTTGCATCGGCTTGAACTACGGCGAACACGTGCTCGAAACCGGCCGCGAAGTGACTGAAACGCCGGTCATCTTTTTGCGCCTGGCCGACTCGCAAGTCGCGCACGGCCAGGACATCATGCGCCCACCCGAGTCGCACCGCCTGGACTACGAAGCCGAAATCGCCTTGATCATTGGCAAAGGTGGCCGCCGCATCAAAGAAGAAGACGCTTGGGATCACATTGCGGGCTACAGCTGCTACAACGACGGCTCGGTGCGCGACTGGCAAGTGGCCACCTCGCAGTGGACACCCGGCAAGAATTTCTACAAAACTGGCGGCTTTGGCCCCTGGATGGTCACCAGCGACGAGATTGCGCCTGCGCAAGTGATGCGCCTGCAAACCGTGCTCAACGGCCAGGTGCTGCAAGACACCACCACCGACAAGATGATCCACAGCATTCCGCGCCAGATCGCCTACATCTCGACCTTCATTCCGCTGTCGCCCGGCGACGTGATCGTGACCGGCACACCGGGCGGCGTGGGCAACAAGCGCACGCCACAAATCTTCATGAAGCCCGGTGACGTGTGCGAGATCGTGGTGGATGCGATTGGGACGCTGCGCAACGGCATCCGCGACGACGCATGAGCCAAGCGGTCTTTTAGGATCACCTTTACACCTTTGTCAAACCACGATCCTCGCTACCATGACACGTCACTTGTTCTTGTCGCATCAGACCCACATCCATTTTCAGGAGACCACCCGATGAACAGTTCCACGATTCACCACCCTGTCCGCAGCCTTGGCCACATGCTTGGCCGCGCATGGGTTCTGCCTCTGTGCCTGATGGCAGGCTTGGGCATGGCCCACGCGCAAGACGCATGGCCCACGCGGCCCATCAAGCTTTTGGTGGGCTTTGCGCCTGGCGGCAGCAGCGACATGGTGGCGCGCTTGATCGCCACGCCGCTGGGCGAGCGGCTGGGTCAGCCGGTGGTGGTGGAAAACCGTGCGGGTGCGGGCGGCAACATCGCTGCCGATGCGGTGGCCAAAGCCACGCCCGACGGCTACACGCTGGTGCTGCTGCCCAGCGGGCATTCGAGCAATGCCGCAATGAAAAAGAACCTGCCCTTCGATCCGGTCAATGACTTCGCTTGGGTCTCCACCGTCACCACCTATCCGCTGACGCTGTCGGTCAAGCCAAACTCGCCCATCACCTCGTTCAATGATTTCATCCAGCGCGTGAAAAGCGAACCCAACCGCTACACCTACACCTCGGTGGGCGTGGGCACGGCGATGCACTTGGTTGGCGAATGGCTGATGGCCGAAAGCGGCGGTGTGGCCACACATGTGCCCTTCAAAGGCGGCACGGCGCCGATGATGGAATTGCTGGCCGGTCGGGTGGACGTGATGATCGACACCATGACCACCACAGCGCCGCTGTTCAAGGAAAACCGGGTACGCGTGCTCGCCACCACCGCGCCAGCAGGTCAGAACGCCCTGCCAGGCGTGCCTTCTGTGGCGGACAGTTTTCCGGGGGTGGTGTTCGATTCTTGGCTGGGCATCGCGGGCACCAAAGGCACACCGCAAGCGATCGTCGATCGGCTCAACCGTGAACTCCGTGCTGTGCTTGACCAAGCTGCGGTCAAACAACGCCTCATCGACTGGGGTGGTCGCCCACAGGCCAACACGCCCGTGGAATTTCGCACCCGTGTGGACGGCGAGATCCGCCAACTCAGCCGGATCGTGGCCGATCGCAAGATCGAGGCCCAGTGAGCCGCGATCGGGCAATCCTGATGCGAGATTGACCCAGCAGCAGTGCACTGCCTGCTGGGCAAAACTCAGACCCGCTCGATGATCAGCGCAATGCCTTGGCCCACGCCAATGCACATGGTGCACAGCGCATAGCGGCCAGCGGTCTGCTGCAGGCGGTTGATGGCGGTGGTGGCCAGGCGTGCCCCCGATGCACCCAGCGGGTGACCCAGCGCAATTGCGCCGCCCCAGGCGTTCACGCGGGCGTCGTCGTCTTTCAGGCCCAGCATGCGCATCACCGCCAAGCCCTGCGCGGCAAAAGCTTCGTTCAACTCGATCACGTCCATGTGGTCAATCGTCAAGCCGGTCTGCGCCAACACTTTGAGGGTCGCAGGCGCGGGGCCCATGCCCATGACACGCGGAGCCACACCCGCCGTGGCCATGCCCACGATGCGGGCTTTGGGGGTCAGGCCGTTTTTGGCGGCCGTGGCTTCGTCGGCGAGCAGCAAGGCACAAGCGCCATCGTTCACACCCGAGGCATTGCCCGCGGTCACGGTGCCGTCTGGGCGCACCACGCCTTTGAGCTTGGCCAGCGCTTCGAGGCTGGTTTCGCGGGGGTGCTCGTCGGTGTCCACCATGATCGGATCGCCCTTTTTCTGAGGGATGCTCACGCCCACAATTTCGCGCGCCAAGTGGCCGGCCTTGATGGCAGCCACGGCGCGCATCTGGCTGTTGTAGGCCATCAGGTCTTGCGCCTCGCGCTCGATCTTGTAGTCAGTGGCCACGTTTTCAGCGGTCTCGGGCATGGAGTCCACGCCGTACTGGGCTTTCATCAACTTGTTGATGAAGCGCCAGCCAATGGTGGTGTCGTACACCGCGTTGTTGCGGCTGAAGGCGGTTTCGGCCTTGGGCATCACGAACGGGGCGCGGCTCATGCTCTCCACACCGCCCGCGATCATCAAACCGGCTTCACCGGCCTTGATGGCGCGCGCTGCGGTGCCGATGGCATCCAGACCCGAGCCGCACAGGCGGTTGATGGTGGCGCCGGGCACATCGATGGGCAATCCGGCCAGCAAACTTGCCATGTGGGCCACGTTGCGGTTGTCTTCGCCGGCTTGGTTGGCACAACCGTACAGCACGTCGGTCACAGCGGCCCAGTCGACATTGGGGTTGCGTGCCATCAGCGCGCGCAGGGGCACAGCGCCCAAGTCGTCGGTGCGCACGCTGGACAGGGCGCCGCCGTAACGGCCAAAGGGGGTGCGGATCGCGTCGCAAATAAAGGCTTGTTTCATGGTTGTCTCAAGAAAGTGATGAAAGTGTCTGCGTTTAACATGCAGCAGTGTGCTGACCGTCAGATTTTATGACATTGACCGACCGCTCGGTCGGTTTTACTGCTTTTTTGAACCATGCTGATCCAACCTTCACAAGCCGATGTTCGGCGCTTTTTTTGTGGTGTCTACGCCAAAGCCCGCACAGCCGCAACACTCGAACCCATGGAAATGCTCGTCAGCCAATGGATCGACGAACACCCCGAATACCACGCCGAATTGGCCGATGTCGATGCTGCACTGGCCAGCATGCTCAACGACGACCCGAACCGGACCAATCCGTTTTTGCACCTTTCAATGCACCTGTCCATCAGCGAACAATGCAGCATCGACCAACCCCGAGGCATCCGCCAGGCGGTGGAACTGCTGACGCATCGGCTCAACTCGCTGCACGACGCACACCACCGCGCCATGGAATGCCTGGGACGCATGATTTTTGAAAGCCAGCGCTCAGGCCGCATGCCCGACGGTGAGTCCTACATCGCCTGCGTGCAGCGCAACGCCACCCAAGACTGATGCGGGGGACCCCGAACAAAGGCGAACAGACCACAAAAAACCCGCTGAAGCGGGTTTTTTGATGAGAGAAGTCAAAGCTTCAACGCAGGCGGGACTGCGGTACGACCTTCATCTCGCCATCCAATGAGGCAATGTAAGCCGACATGGCCTTCAACTCGGCATTGGAAAACTGCTTGGCAATGCCGCCCATGACGCCATTGTTGCGGCCCCAGGTGGCCAGGTTTTCGGTTTTGTAAGACTTGAGCGCCACATACAAAAAGTCTTTGTGCTGACCCGCCAGCTTGGGGTAGCTCGGGTCGATCGGCTTGCTGAAATTGTCACCGTGGCAGGAAATGCATGCGCCTTTTTGCAGCAAGGCAGCGACTTTGGCGTCAGGTGCCTTGGGTGCCTTGGTCACGGGCTCGGTTTTGCCATGTTGCTCGTAGTAAGCGCCCAAATCAGCCATGTCTTGCTCGCTCAGGCTGGCGGAAATGCCGCGCATGGTGGGGTGCTTGCGTTCGCCTTTTTGGTAGGCGTTGAGAGAGGCCACGATGTACTTGGCGTTTTGGCCAGAGATCATCGGCACGCGGTAGACCTCAGGGAAGCTGGCTTGGTAGCCCTTGATGCCATGGCAACCAATGCACATGGCGATTTTTTGCTCAGCGGCTTTGGCATCGCCTTTGATTTCCTGGGCATGGGCGGAGATGGCGGTCACAGAGGCGACAGCCAAGGCAAACATCGAGGTCAACAGCTTATTCATTTTGCTCACACAATCCAAACGATTAATAAAAATCAACTGCGGATTATATCGGGCTGGCCCTCATAATCCTGACAAGCTTTATTCCTGTTTCAAAGAACTGTTCATGATCAAATTCCAAGGCACCGAAAACTACGTCGCCACCCCCGACCTGATGCTGGCCGTGAACGCCGCCATCACCCTCACACGCCCCCTGTTGGTCAAAGGTGAGCCCGGAACCGGCAAAACCATGCTGGCCGAAGAAGTGGCCGAGGCTTTGGGCCTGCCCCTGCTGCAGTGGCACATCAAGTCGACCACCAAAGCCCAACAAGGCCTGTACGAATACGACGCCGTGAGCCGTCTGCGCGACAGCCAGCTGGGCGAAGCAAAGGTCAAGGACATCGAAAACTACATCATCAAGGGCGTGCTCTGGCAAGCCTTCACCTCCGAGACGCCCGTGGCCATCCTGATCGACGAGATCGACAAGGCCGACATCGAATTCCCCAACGACTTGCTGCGCGAGATCGACCGCATGGAGTTTTATTGCTACGAGACGCGCCAGCTGATCAAGGCCAAGACCCGCCCGCTGGTGTTCATCACGTCCAACAACGAAAAAGAGCTGCCTGATGCTTTCTTGCGCCGCTGCTTTTTCCACTACATCAAGTTCCCCGAAGCGGACACCATGCGCCAAATCGTGGATGTGCACTTCCCAACGCTCAAAAAAGACCTGCTGGCCCTGGCGCTCAAGACCTTTTACGACGTGCGCGGCCTGCCGGGCCTGAAGAAAAAGCCCTCCACCAGCGAGCTGCTCGATTGGCTGAAGCTCTTGGTGGCCGAGGACATCCCGCTCGAAGCCCTGCAAAGTGCAGATCAAAAATTGTCGGTCCCCCCACTGGTGGGCGCTTTGCTGAAAAACGAGCAAGACGTGACCTTGTTCGAAAAGCTGGTGTTCATGAACCAGCGCAACCGTTGAAACCATGACCGCCTTCGCCCCGCCCGTGACCCTGACCGGCGCACACGTCCGGCTGGAGCCCTTGCGGGCTGAGCACCATGACGCGCTGGTGCAGGCCGTGCGAGATGGCGAACTGTGGAACCACTGGTACACCGCCATCCCCACGCCAGAAGGCATGGCGGCCGAAATCACCCGACGCCTGGACTTGCAGGCCAAGGGCAGCATGTGCCCGTTTGCGGTCATCGACCCAGCCACAAACCAAGCCGTGGGCATGACCACTTACATGAACATCGACGCGGCCAACCGCCGGGTTGAAATCGGCTCGACCTGGTACCGCCAAAGCGTGCAGCGCAGCCCTCTCAACACCGAAGCCAAGCGCTTGTTGTTGGCCTACGCTTTTGATCAACTCCATTGCATCGCGGTGGAGTTCCGCACGCATTTTTTCAACCAGCAAAGCCGCCGCGCCATCGAGCGCCTGGGTGCCAAACTCGACGGCGTGCTGCGCAGCCACCAAATCAACCTCCACCCATTGATCGGTGGCGCACTGAGAGACACCTGCGTTTACAGCATCATTGCCAGTGAATGGCCCAATGTCAGAACACACTTGGACTACCAACTCGCCCGTGTGCGGGCCTGAGGACAGAAAGACGTCATGCTGATCGATTTTTTCTACACCTTGCGTGCAGCCAAATTACCGGTGTCGGTGCGCGAATACCTGACCTTGCTCGAAGCCCTGCAGGCCAACGTGGTCGGCCCGGCGTCGGATGCCTGCAGCATCGACGATTTCTACCACCTGGCCCGCACCGTGATGGTCAAGGACGAAAAGCACTTCGACAAGTTCGACAAGGCTTTCGGCGCTTACTTCAAGGGCGTGGAAATGCTGACCGACTTCACCAAAGAAGTGCCGCTCGAATGGCTCGAGAAAA
This sequence comes from Limnohabitans sp. Rim8, assembly GCA_945897795.1. Lineage (GTDB taxonomy): Bacteria > Pseudomonadota > Gammaproteobacteria > Burkholderiales > Burkholderiaceae_C > Limnohabitans_A. The sequence goes on from CAMDFT010000030.1 coordinate 23,353, forward strand.
TCCTGCAAAAAGAACTCACCCCCGAGCAAAAAGCCGCCATCGAGAAGATGGGCTGGGACGAGTTGATGGACACTTTAAAGAAGCGCCTGGAGGAACAGAAAGAGCGCCACGAGGGCGGCAACAAGTGGATCGGCACAGGCGGCACATCGCCCTTTGGCAACGGCGGCTACAACCCGCAGGGCATCCGCATTGGCGGCAAAGGTGGCAACAAAAGCGCCATCAAAGTCTGGGAGCAACGCGCCTACAAGGACTACGACGACCAGCAGGAGCTGGGCACGCGCAACATCAAAGTGGCGCTGCGCCGCCTGCGCCGCTTTGCGCGTGAAGGCTCGCAAGACGAATTTGACCTGGACAGCACCATCCGCAAGACCGCGGCCAACGCCGGTTACCTGGACATCCAGATGCGCCCCGAGCGCCACAACAATGTCAAAGTGCTGCTGCTGATGGACGTGGGCGGCACCATGGACGAGCACATCACGCGGGTCGAAGAAATGTTTTCTGCCGTGAAAGCCGAGTTCAAGCACCTCGATTTTTACTACTTCCACAACTGCGTCTACGACTTCATGTGGAAGAACAACAAGCGCCGCTACGCCGAGAAGTTCCCGACTTGGGACATCTTGCGCAAATACAACAAGGACTACAAGCTGATCTTCATTGGCGACGCGACCATGAGTCCCTACGAGATTTTGCAAAAAGGCGGCAGCGTCGAATACAACAACGAAGAGGCCGGGGCCGAATGGCTGCAACGCCTGACGCACACCTTCCCCAAGTTTGCCTGGATCAACCCCGAGCCCCAAGGCGTTTGGCAATACCGCCAGAGCATTTCCATCGTTCAGCAGCTGATGAGCAACCGCATGTTCCCGCTGACCCTCAAAGGGCTGGAAGATGCGATGCGTTTGCTGAGCAAATGAGGCAGCCAGAGCGGCTCGTTGGCTTGCCGCGCACGGCCCTGACCTGGCTCTTGGCCGCGCTTGCAGCTCTGGCGCTGGCCCCCACCTGGGCACGGGCCCAAACTGCACAAACTGCGGCACCACTTGCACAAAACCACACACCCGCCAGCCCCCAAGCTTTCGGTCTGGAAGTACGCAGCAGCGACGAGGACATCCGCGACTTTTTGACGCAACACCTGGACTTGCAGCGCTACCGCAAACTGACCGATCTGGACCAGATGGAGCTGACCCGCTTGCTGCGTGACGCCGATGTGCAGGCCCGCGAACTGCTGGGCACGCTGGGCTTTTTCAAGCCCACGCTGAGCTGGTCGCAAGACAAAAGGGACCCAAGCGGCAGCGCCGGCAGCTTGGGCCAGGTGCTGGTGGAGGTGGACACTGGCCCTGCCGCGCGCATCTCCGAAGTACAGTGGCAGTGGCTGGGCGATGTGGCCGATGACCCCGAGGCGCTTGCTCAGCGGCAAGCCATCGAAAAGCAATGGGCTTTGCCCGTGGGCAAGACCTTCCGCCAGAGCGCATGGGGCGAGGCCAAAAACCAGGCCTTGCGCCAGCTGTTGGCCCAGCGTTACCCGTGGGGCCGCATCCTGCACAGCCTGGCCCTGGTGGACGAACCCAACAACCTGGTGCGGCTGTGGCTGACGCTGGAATCCGGCCCGGCTGTAAGGCTGGGGGCCTTGCAAATTTCAGGCGCCGAAAAATACGGCGTCACCCAGGTCGAGCGCTTGGCGCGTTTGCCAGTCGGCCAGATGTACCGCCAAAACGATTTGCTCGAAGCGCAGCAGCGCCTGGTCACCAGCGGTTTTTACGATTCGGTGTTTGTCAGCCTGGATGCACAAGGCAACCCGGCACAGCCACCGGTCAAGATAGAACTGAAGGAAAGTCTGCGCCAGAAGTGGGTGCTGGGCCTGGGCGTGCGCAGTGACAGCGGTGCCCGCGTGAGCGCCGAGCACACGCACCACAGCGTGCCAGGTTTGCATTGGCGTTCGGTCAGCAAACTGTCCCTGGACAAAGACTTGCAAAGCGCGAGCCTGGACTTGCTGGCCCCGCCGGACGCCAGCCTCTGGCGCTGGAACACTTCGATCAAATTTGACCGAGAAAATCTCTTTGACCTTCCCTTGCAAAGCCAACGCTGGCGTGCGGGTCGCACCAAACTGGGTGAAAACATTGACCGCTCCTACTTCGCCCAATACGACTCGGCACGGCTGCAAGGCGGCGTCCAGGCCCAGCGCGAATCCATCAGTGCCAACTACGGCTGGACCCGACGCCACTTTGACAGCCTGCCCTTTCCCAGCCGGGGCCTGGGCGTAGGCATCGAGTTGGGTACGGGCGTGACGCTCGGCAGCCAGAGCGAGCCGTATGTGCGCTGGCTGGTCAAAGGCCTGGGGCTCGTGCCTTTGGGCTCCAGCATGGGCCGCCTGGCCGTACGCGCCGACATCGGCAGCGTGGTCAGCCGCGACAGCGCCAACCTGCCTGCCACCCAGCTGTTTTGGACCGGTGGCGACAACAGCGTGCGCGGTTACGCCCCCAACAGCATTGGCGTGACCGATGCAACCGGCGTCACCACTCCGGGCCGCTACCTGGCGGCCGGCAGCCTGGAATGGCAACGCCCCATCCGCTACAAAGGGCAAGCCACCGATTGGGAAAGCGCCGTGTTTGTCGATGCCGGTGCGGTGGCCGATGACCCTGGGCAACTCAAACCCAAAATCGGCTATGGCCTGGGCGCCCGTTGGCGCAGCCCGGTCGGGCCCGTGCGCATCGACCTGGCCTATGCGCAAGCGCTGCAAAAGCTGCGCCTGCACCTGAGTGTGGGTTTCACATTTTGACGATGAACACCCGCACCGAAGCCCGCAACGACACCGATCCCCCGGCTCAGGCCGTGGCCTCGCCGGTGCGCCCCACGTCGGACGCAGCCGCTCCTGCGCGTTCGTTGTTGCGTCGCATGGTGGCCGCTCTGGGCGCTTTGTCGGCCGTGAGCCTGTCGGCCCTGCTGGGGCCCTTGGCGCTGGCCGCCGCGCTGTGGGGACTGTGGGCCTGGACGGGCACCGCCGGGTCTTTGGTCACCGCACTGAACATGGTCCATTGGGCCTTGCCCTCGGGCCAGCAGCTGCGCAGCGCCGATGTGCAAGGCAACCTGCAGCAAGGCGGGCGCATTGGCCAGATCAGCTGGCAAAGCGGTGGCTTGCAGGTGCAGGCTCAGGATGCACAGCTGGTGCTGGACTGGTCGCAGCTGTGGCGTCAGGCCTGGCCCCTCAAGAGCGTGCAGATCAAGAGCCTGCGCGTGCAAGACCAGCGCCCTCCCCAGCCCCTCACGCCCCTGACCGAACTGCGCCTGCCTCTGCCCTTGAAACTGGCCGTGCAGGTGGCGCAATTGAGCTGGCAAGGCAGCACGGCAGTGACGCTGTCCGATGTCCGGGCCCAGTACGCCTATGACGGACAGGAACACCGCCTGGATGTGGACTCGCTCGCGCTGGCGCAAGGCCGCTACACCTTTCAAGTGCGTTTGCAGGGCGCAGCGCCCATGGCCTTGCACATCGCGGCCCAAGGCCAAGTGCAAACCCCGGCCAGCGGCCGCACACCGGCCCTGCAGCTGCAGGTGCAGTCCACGGTGCAAGGCCCGTTGTCAGGCCCGCAAGCCCAACTCTCGGTGCAAGCCGAGCTGGCCCCCACACCCGGGCAAGGCGCTTTGGGGCGCGCACAAGACAAGGTCCATCTGTCCTTGCAAGCACAGATCCAACCCTGGCAAAAACAAACCGTACTGCAAGCACAGGGCCAGTGGCAAGCGCTGGACCTGGCCCCCCTCTGGCCCGGTGCCCCGCAAACCCGCTTGCAGGGCCAGGCTCAGCTGCAGCCCGATGGTGCGGCTTGGCAACTCGACGCGCAAACAGAGAACCTGCTGCCCGGAGCCTGGGATCTGCAGCGCCTGCCCCTGGCGCAGCTGAGCCTGAAAGCCCGCCATGCGCAAGGTTTGTGGCAGGTGCAGCAAGCCCAGGCCCGTCTGGTCACAGGCCAGTTGCAAGGCCAAGGCCAGCAAACCCCACAGGGCTGGACTGGTCAGCTGGACATCCAAAACCTGCAGCCCAGCTTGCTGCACAGCGCCTGGGCCGGGCCTGCTGTGCAAGGACGCCTGAAGGCCGAGGCCACAGGCGCAGACACCATCGCGCTGAGTGCCGACCTGCAAGCGCAAAAGGCTCAGGCCCCCAGCAACGCCACCAGCCCAGCCGCTTTGCAATGGGAACAATTGCAACTCACAGGCCAATGGCACCCCGACCGATGGGACATCGACAGCCTGCGCCTGCAAGCCGCCAAGGCCGTGCTGGAGGCGCAGTTTCAATGGCAACCGGCTCAAGAATCGGTGCAAGGCCGCATGACGCTGCAACTGCCCGGCCTGCAAGCCACTGCACAAGGGAACCTCGCCCCCCTGAACGGCCAAGGCCGCCTGGATGTGCAAATGCAAGACGCCGCCCTCAGCCAGTCCTGGCTGCAGGGCCTGCCAGTCTGGGGCACGCCACTCCGTGATTTCAAGGCCAGCGGGCCAGCCCAACTGCAAGCCCAATGGCAAGGCGGCTTTGCCCAAGCCGATGCCCCGCTGTCCCTGAGCCTGCAATGGCCACGCATTGAGTGGGCCCAACCCAACCTCAACCCCAGCGCCTCACCCACCCACAAATCCACCACCCGTCCAGCGCCCTGGCTCCTGGCCCCGGGTCAGCTGAAGATGCAAGGCACCCCCCTGTCGGTGCAGGCCGAGCTGCAAGCACGCCTGGGCCAAGGCCCGCTCAGCGCCCAGCTGCAAACCACCTGGCGTGGCAGCCGCACCGATGTCCACAGCCCCAATTGGCAAGGCCGTATCGAACAGTTGGCCCTCAGCACCCCCAACACGCAAAGCCCGTCGGCCGAGCCCTGGCGTTTGGCTTTGCAATCCACACCCGCCTGGCAAGCCCGGCTTGACTCGATGGCCTTGACTTGGGATGCGTCGACCTGGATGCTGCAAGGCCCTGGCCCTGGCCCAGGCCGCCCCCGCTTGGAAGTCGAAGCGGGTGGCTGGACAGCACCCGGCCCAGGCCAGCCCCAGCAGACCCATGGGGCGGTGCGCTGGACTGACCTGCCCGTCTCCTGGGCGCAAGCCTGGCTGGGCACCGACATCCTGAACGACATCACACTCAAAGGCCAGGCACAGTGGCGCATGGACAAGGACTTGGACTTGAGCCTGTCGGCAGAGCGCACCCAGGGTGATTTGCGCATCCAGTCCGACAACCTGCCCGGGCAACGCGCGGCTGCTGGTTTGCGCCAGGCCCAGTTGTTCTTGCGCGTGCAAAACGAGCAGATGCAAGCCGATCTGAAATGGGACAGCGCCCAAATGGGACAAGCACAGGCCAAACTGCAAAGCCAGCTGAACCGAACCCCAGACAGCTGGCAATGGGCCGAGCAGGCCCCTCTGATCGGCAGCGTGCAGGCCAACCTGCCCCAGATTGGGGCCTGGTCGGTGCTGGCCCCACCGGGCTGGCGCGTCCAAGGCACGCTGGACGCCAGCCTGACTGTGAGCGGCACACGCAGCCAACCCCAGTGGCTGGGTCGTTTGCAAGCGAACCAACTGGCGGCCCGATCTGCCGTGCAAGGCATCGAGTTCAGCCAAGGACAAATGCAGGCACGCCTGCAAGGCCAAAGCCTGGTGCTGGAGAGCCTGAGCCTGCGCGGGGCTGGCGCACAAGGGGGCGAGCTCGAGGCCCGTGGCCAGGTCACGTTCAACGCCAACGCCAACACCCAAGCCAGCCCCAGCGCCAACCCTTTGCGCTCGGCCGACATGGCTTTGCAGATCGAGGCCAAAAACCTGCGCGTGAGCAACCGGGCCGATCGCCGACTGAGCGTGTCAGGCGATGTGACGGCACGCATGGCGCAAGGCCAATTGCAACTGCGAGGCGGGCTCAAGGCCGACCAAGCCCTGTTCATCCTGCCCGAGGGCAGCACCCCCAGCCTGGGCGACGATGTGGTGGTGATTCGCCCCGGCATGGGCGAACTGAACCTGAGCACCCTGACCGCCCCATCCGACCCCAACGCGCCCACCGGCTCTTGGCTGGGTGTGCCCGATGTGCGCGTCATGCTCGACTTGGGGCAAGATTTTCAGCTGCAAGGCCAAGGCCTCAACACACGCCTGACCGGCCAAGTGGAACTGCTCAGCAACGCCAGCACACGGGGCCTGCCACGCCTGAGTGGACAGGTGCGCACCGAAGGCGGGCGCTACAAAGCCTACGGCCAGCAACTGAACATCGACACCGGCGTGCTGCGCTTCAGTGGCCCTTACGACAACCCCAGCCTGGACATCATTGCCCTGCGACCCAACTTGCCACAAAAAGTGGGCGTGCAAATCAGCGGCACCGCTTTGCTGCCACGCATCCGTTTGTACGCCGACCCGGACCTGCCCGATGCCGACAAACTCGCCTGGCTGGTGCTGGGCCGCTCAGCAGCCAACGGCGGTGCGGAATCGGCCGTGCTGCAACAAGCGGCGGTGGCCCTGCTCAGCGGCAATGGCAAAACCCTGACCGGCGAGTTGGCCAGCAGCTTGGGACTGGACGAAATTTCACTCGCCAGCGGCAGCCGCTCGGACGCCACAGCCACAGGCGCAGCGGTGACCCTGGGCAAACGCTTGTCCAAAGACTTTTACCTGGTCTACGAGACCAGCCTGAGCGGCGCTTTCGGCAGTTTGTACATTTTTTACGACCTCTCGCGCCGCCTGACCCTGCGGGCGCAAGCTGGCGAACAAAGCGCGCTGGATCTGATTTTCACGGTGCGGCGAGATTGAACCGCTTGTCAACACCCAACACCCCCGTGAAAACGATGAGACCACTCCTAAAAATAAATACTAAAATTCTAACAATCAGAGATTTTCTGATTCTGGCAGCTTCAAACCTTCAAATGACGAGTAAAGCCACGGCTTGACCCCTGATGTGGCTGTTGTCAGCACTTTGGAAACCCCTGAAATTATGTGCCTTGCATATTGCCGCATCCCAGCCTGATGAACTATCCATCGTCAGTCTCTCATTGCCAGATACGCAGATCTAATTATCTTTATTTACAAATTCACCAAAACTGTAATATCATCACGAAATGCCCCTTTTTGGGGCATGACACAGACTGAAGTTGACTTTCACTTATGAACAATCCCTCATGGCGTTCTGAAGATGGGCAACTCTTGCGAAGTTTGCGGGAAGAGGCTGGTATCGATGAACTGGTTTTTGCGCGCAGCAACACGCTGTCCTTGGCCCAACTCAAAGAGCTTGAGCTGGGAGGCAACCGCAGTTTTTACAGCCCGGCCATCAAGCGCAGCACTGGTGTCAAGCTGCTGAAAAAGCTGGGGCATGAGCTCGTCACACCAGAGTTGATCATCGTGGCCGCCGAGCCCGCTGAACCCGTCGTGAACGAGTCGCCCGCTGCCATGGCCACCGCGATGGCACAAGTGTCTCCCAGCCCTGCAAAGCCTCATGCCGAGTCTCCGCGACGCAGGCTGACTCAACAAGCTTTGTTTTGGACTTTGAGTTTGCTCAGTCTGGTGGCACTGGCCGCCATCAAGCCCTGGGGTTTGTTGGATGGGCCTGCAACCGACCGACGCTCTGACCAAATGGCAGCGCAGGGTACGTCCACCCGGATCATGTCGACAAACGGACCTGCGCAGTCTGCCCCAGACCAACCCGAGCCGTTGCCTACGGCTGCGCCAGCCAAGGTCGCTGCCCTGGCCCCCGCAACAGTTGAAGTGCCCAAAGCTGAGGTCAAATCCTCTCCGCCCACCATCTCAACGGCCTGCGATTGGCAGCACCGCGACCACAGCAAAATCCATACACCCAGCCAGCCACTCAAACCCGGCAACTATGTTTATTTGGAAGCCCAAGCCGACACCGAACTGTGTGTGCTCGACAGCCAAAACCAGAAAACCATGGTTCAACTCAAAGCGGGCATGGCCACAAGCGTTTACGGCTCTGCACCGTTTTTGGTTCACAGCCAAGACTGGCAAAACCTCAAGTTGTTCTTTCAGGGCCGTCGTGTGGTGGACGCCCTGACCGATGTGCAGCACCTGCTGCTGGACAGCCAGCCGCTTTGACGCGGCCACTGAACTGCCGCGCACGGCCATTACAATCCGCATCCTGGCCACCGTAGTTCAATGGATAGAACTCTCCCCTCCTAAGGGAGTGATACAGGTTCGATTCCTGTCGGGGGCACCAAAGCTGAATCCGCACACGTTCATAACGGTGCGGATTTTTGCTTTTAAAACGCGATTTTTTCCGCCTCAAGGTAAGCCAAGCTGATGTACTTGCCAATGTTGCCATCGAACCCGTCCATGGTCTTGGCACGCGCCGCCACACGCGGGTCTTTCAACACGGCGGCTTTGGCCTCGGCTTCAGACTTGCCGTCTTCGACCGCTTTGAGGCTAGGCTCCCAAATACCCGCCATGAACTCGCCATAGGTCTTGAGCAAGTCCGGGCGGGCCTGGCCGTGGCCGGGCACCCACAGCTGGTCGCCCGTGGCGGCCTGCAGGGTTTTGTAATATTTGAAGGTGCCGGGGTAGGAGCCTTCGTCCATGTTGGCAATGCGGTTGGTCATGGCGATATCGCCCACTGCCGTCACCTTGTCTTGCACCACCTCGACACACAGGTCCGATGGCGTGTGCGCCGTGCCATAGTGGTGCATGCGAAAGGTCAGATCGCCGATCTGAATCGCTTGGCCATGTTGCACGGGCGTGTTGGGCAACACCACCTGCGTGCCCAGGGTGGACTGGTTGGTCCAGCGCTCCATCAGGCTGCGCCACAAGTTGCCTTCTGCACCTTTGAGTTTTTCAATGGTGCTGGGCAGTGCGTAAATGGGCAGCTTGTCGCCGAAGGTTTTGACGAAGGCGTGGTTGCCCAGCCAATGGTCACCGTGGTAGTGGCTGTTGAACACGGCCACCACGGGTTTGTCGGTTACCTTGCGGATCATTCGGATGGCCATCTGGCCGATTTGCAGAGAAGCCCCCGAATCGATCACCACCACTCCGGCCGAGGTCACCACAAAGATGACGTTGGCCATCATGCCCCGGTTCTCAGGGGTGGGAAATCCGTCGGGGGAGTAGATCATCCAGACATGGGGCGACAGCTTTTGCGCCGGAATGTCGGCAACGGGCGGGCCTTCCACGAATTCCTGCGCTTGCTGCGCCAGCAATCTCGCCTCGGGCCACATGGTCACGCCACCGATGGCTGCACTGGCCCACAACAGTTGTCTTCTTTTCATGGTGATCCCTCCTCTAACGGTGCAGCGCCAGACAGTGTCAGTTGGCGCTGCACTCGGACATCAAACGACGTAGCCCTTGTTGGGCAATGCACCCATGATTTTGGGAGCGTTGAGTTGTCGTGGCTTGATGCGACCGCCTTGTGCCTTGAGCCAGGTCTCGACCACGTCCCAGACCTGCTTGTTGCCTTGGTTGCGAGCTTCTTCGGCCACAGGAGCCCAACCAGCAACCTTGTACTTCTTGCTCGCGTCGATGAGCTGGCCTTTCAAGCGCAGATCACCAATGCGTTGACCCGCTTTGGCCACCGGATTGCAGCTGTAGCTCAGGCCACCCACGCGCACCATGTCGCCACCTTGCTGGTAGTAAGGGTCAGGGTTGAACAGGTTGTCGGCCACGTCTTCGAGCACGGTCTTGATGGTCTCGCCCGTCATCTCGGTCACGGTGGCATACGAGTATGTGGTGGCTGTCATGTCGAGCAGCCATTCACGCGTGATGGCCTGGCCTGGCAACAGTGTGGTGCCCCAGCGGAAGCCCGGCGAGAAGGCGATTTCAGCCCCTTGCACATCAAGCAAAGCATCCACAAGCAACTGGTCGCCCGTGCCGTTGAAGTTGCCACGGCGATACAACAAGCCGTCGGTCACGGCCAGCTTTTCGGCCAGCTTGCTTTCATAAGGCGCACGGATCTTGGTGATCAGTGCGTCCATCTCTTTGTCTGCGGGCAGCATGTTGGAGAACACAGGCAGCAGTTTGTAGCGGAAGTCGCTGACCTTTTTGTCTTTGACATCGAAGTCGAGCACGCCCAAAAACTTGCCGTTCGAGCCCGCATTGGTCACCAAGGTCTTTCCACCTTTGTTGGACACGATGGAGGCCACGGGCATGCCGTCGTGTGTGTGGCCGCCCATGATGGCGTCGATGCCGCTGACGCGGCTGGCCATCTTCAGGTCCACGTCCATGCCGTTGTGGCTGATGACGACGACGACTTGCGCGCCTTTGCCACGGGCCTCGTCGACCATCTTTTGCATGTTCTCGTCCTGGATGCCGAATTCCCAGTCGGCCACCATGTAACGTGGGTTGGCAATCGGGGTGTAGGGGAAGGCCTGACCAATGATGGCGCAAGGCACGCCATTGATCTCGCGAATCACATAGGGCTTGAAGACCGGATCACCAAAGTCACTGGTCTTGATGTTTTGCGCCACAAAATCGACTTTGCCTGCAAAGTCTTTTTCAACGATTTCCTTGACGCGTTCCATGCCCAAGGTGAATTCCCAGTGGCCCGTCATCACGTCCACACCCAGCAGTTTGCAGGCGTCGACCATGTCTTGGCCGTTGGTCCACAAGCTGGTGCCCGAGCCTTGCCAGGTGTCGCCACCGTCGAGCAACAAAGCGCCAGGGCGGCTGGCCTTCATGCG
>CAMDFT010000031.1 GCA_945897795.1 Limnohabitans sp. Rim8
AAATGAGGTTGCGTTTGCGCTGCCGAGCCTTGGTAAAAGCCCGCAAAGCGCTCAAACTGGCGTTGCGCTGCAGAGGCGTCTACGCCTTCGCGCAGCACGGCCACGTCAAAACCGGTGCGCTGCATTTGCACCAATTGGTCGATCAGCACGTCGCCGGTGGCGCGCAATTCGCCCGCAAAGCCCAAACGGCGGCGCAGCAAAAAGGCCTGGCTGTAAGCGCGGCCATCGGTGAATTTGGGGAACTGCAGATCAATGCGTGTCACGCCGCTCAGGTCGAGCGTGCGCGGGTCGGCGTCGTTGGCCAGCGTGATGTGGGCAGGCCACTCAACAGCTTGGTGTTCTTGGGCAGAAATGATTTTCATGGTCGTTTTTTCTGTTGTAGGAGCGGCGTCCTCGCCGCGATTTGCAATTCATCTCAGTGAGGGTGCGGCTCCCGCGGGTGAATGCTGTGCAAGTTGGAGGAGCCCCGCCCTTGAGGCGATGTTGGGTGGTTTGCGCGGGTTGATCGCGACGAGGACGTCGCTCCTACAGATGGCTTCAGGCGGTGGTTTCCTCGGCGGGGTGGCGGGCGGCGTTGGCCGCTGTCTTGAATGGGTCTTGGCCGACGCGGCGCAGGGTGTCGATGAAGGCTTCTGCCTTGTGGCCTTGGCTGGTGCGCAGGGCTTTGTAGGTGTCCAAAATCGCCTCGATCACGTCGGGCACTTCAAACGACGAGAACGAAGGGCCGACCACTTTTCCGGGGGTGGTGGGGCCTGACAGGTCTTTGCCGTCCGAGCCGCCCAGCGTGACCTGGTACCACTCCTTGCCGTCTTTGTCCACACCCAGAATGCCGATGTGGCCCGAGTGGTGATGACCGCAGGAGTTGATGCAGCCGCTGATATGAAAGTCGATGTGGCCCAGGTCGTTCAGCTCGTCGAGGTCCTGGTAACGCTCGGTGATGGCGGCAGCCAAGGGCAGCGAACGGGCATTGGCCAGGGCGCAATAGTCGCCGCCGGGGCAGGCGATCATGTCGGTGAGCAAACCGATGTTGGGCTGGGCCAGGCCGAGGGCTTTGGCTTCGAGCCACAGCGCGTGCAGCTGGTCCAGGCGTACCCAAGGCAGCACCAGGTTTTGGGTGTGTGTGACGCGGGCTTCGCCTGCGGAATATTGGGCGACCAGCGCAGCCGCGGCGTCCAGCTGGTCGGCCGTGGCGTCACCGGGGGCCTGGCCCATGCGTTTGAACGACAGGCTCACGGCGCGCAGTGCGGGGTTTTGGTGGGGTTTGACGTTTTGCGCGATCCAGCGGGCAAAGGCGGGTGTTTTGGCCGCTTCGATGCTGACATCGGCTTCGGCCTTGGCGGCCCATTCGGCGGTGCTGGATGGCAGGTTCAGCGCAGGCGCGGCAAAGCAGGCAGCCACGCGGTCGAACTCGGCTTGCGGGATGGTGTGCAGGCCGCCGTCCTTGACCAGAATGTCCTGGTATTCGGATTCGACTTCGTCAAAGTAACGCTGGCCTTCGGCCTTGACCAAAATCTTGATGCGGGCTTTGTAGATGTTGTCGCGGCGGCCCCAGCGGTTGTAGACGCGGATCACGGCTTCGAGGTAATTCATGATCTGGTTCCAAGGCAGGAACTCGCGGATCTGCGTGCCCACCACCGGGGTGCGGCCCATGCCGCCGCCCACCAGCACTTTGAAACCCACTTCGCCCGCGGCGTTTTTGACCATTTGCAGGCCCACGTCGTGCCAGCCAATGGCGGCGCGGTCTTCTGCTGCGCCGGTGATGGCGATCTTGAACTTGCGGGGCAAAAAGGCGAACTCGGGGTGCAAGGTGCTCCACTGGCGGATCAGCTCGGCATACGGCCGGGGATCGACCACTTCGTCCACAGCCACACCGGCCAGCTCGTCGGTGGTGGTGTTGCGGATGCAGTTGCCGCTGGTCTGGATGCCGTGCAGGTTCACCGTGGCCAAGAGGTCCATCACATCGGCCGATTGGGACAGGGGAATCCAGTTGAACTGCACGTTTTGGCGGGTGGTGAAGTGACCGTAATTGGTGGTCAGCTTGGGGGCCAAGCCCGCAATTTTGTCTTGCGTGGCCTGGGCCTCGGCCAACAGGGCGGCGTCGGGCGTGTCGTACTCGCGGGCGATTTGGGCCAGCACTTTGAGCTGAGGGGCCGAGATTTCGCCGTAAGGCACGGCCACGCGCAGCATGGGGGCGTAGCGCTGCACATACCAGCCGTTTTGCAGGCGCAGGGGTTTGAACTCATCGCCCGTGAGTTGCCCGGCTTGAAAGCGCTCGAGTTGATCGCGGTGCTGTGCGGCGCGGGCGCGCACGAACTGTTTGTCAAATTCGGTGTATTGGTACATAGGAATCACTCAGATCAAAACCAGTTTGGTGCCAGCCCAGGCCAGCGAGACGGAAAGCAAGGAGCGGATCACGCGATCCGGCGTGTGTTGGGTCAGGCGTGAACCCAGCCAGATACCAGGCAAAGAGCCCAGCAGCAACTTGGCCAGCAAGGCCCAATCGACCGAGCCCATGGAGGCGTGGCCCAAGCCTGCCAGCAGCGTGAGCGGCACGGCATAAGCGATGTCGGCCGCCACGATGCGTGGCAGGGGCAGCAGGGGGTAGAGCAAGAGCAACACGGTGACGCCAATGGCGCCCGCACCCACCGAGGTGAGGGTGACCAAAATACCGATCAGCGCGCCAAACAGCACCGGCAGGCTCCAGTGGCGGGGGGTGCTGGCGCGGGCTTCGTCGGCGGCGGCCAGGTGGCGGGGCAGCTGTTGGCCGCGAATGGCCTTGTAGAGCATGGCGGCTGCCGTCAGCAGCAAGGCCACACCCAAAGTGGTGGTCATGAGCGACTGCACCTCTGGGGAGGCCGGGCCCACCCAGTGCAAAAAGCCCAGGGTCACCAAGCAGGCCGGAATGCTGCCCGCACTCAGCAAGCCCACCACACGCCAGGGCACGATGCGCTGTCGGGCAAAGCTGATGGTGCCGCCCATCTTGGTGAAAGCCGCAAACAGCAAGTCGGTGCCCACGGCCATGTAGGGCTTGACGCCAAAGAAAAAGATCAAGAGTGGCGTCATCAACGAGCCGCCACCCACCCCCGTCAAGCCCACGATGGTGCCCACGAAGAAACCTGCAAAGACATAAGCCAAATCAACCATGGGGGCGACTGTAAGGGGTCTTTATGCTTAAACAAACGATTTTTTAGTTGGGCATATATTCTTTTGGCTTATAAGAGTGGGTGTCGGGCTCTGGCTCAGTGCCTGCTGCGTTGGAAGGTTCGAAAGGGGTTGAACCCGGTGAGCAATGCCGAGGCGATCAAGATGAGCAGCACACCCGGCAGCAGGCCGGGGGTGAGGGGTTCGTCCAAGAACAAGGCCCCCCAGGACACGCCGAAAAGGGGAATCAAAAAAGCCGAAGAGGTGGAGGCGCTGGCCGGGATCTCGCGCATCAGGCGCATGCTGATCCAGTACGTGAAGCCCGAGGTGACCGCGCCCAGCACCAGCAAAGCCAGCAGCGCGGGCAGGCCCACCGCTTGGCTGGGGGCAGTGGCCGCGGCAGCGGGCACCAGCACCAAAGCGCTGGTCAGGTGCACCACCGCCGAGGCGGGCAGCGCGTGGTGGGCCAAGGTGGCACGCTTCATGAAGATGGCCCCAAAGCCATAACAGCCAGCGGCCACCACGCAGGCCAAGGCGGCCAGCAGCACCTTCAGGTCCGGGTTCACGGGCCCCAAGCCCAGCAACAAGGTCACGCCCAGAAAGCCGAGCACACAACCGACCCCTTTGCTGGGCGTGAAGCGTTCTTGGGCCAACATCACCCCAGCCAAGACGCCGAAGATGGGGGCGGTGGCGTTGAGTACAGCCGAATACCCGGCCGGCAACACCAGTCCGGCCCAGTTGTACAAAACAAAAGGCACCACCAGCGTCAGGATGCCCAATCCGGTGAGCGAGCGCCAGTGGGCTCGTGCAGGCCAGGCTTGGCGCGTCCAGCGCATGATGACGCTGAGCACCAGTGCTGCCAGGGCGCAACGCAGGCAAGCCATGGCCACAGGGCCAAAGGCCGGGGCGGCCACGCGGATGAGCGGAAACGAGCCGCCCCAAACGGCCGACAAAAGAATGAGTTGGGTGAATTGGCGTCCGTTCATGGCGAGGCCATTATCAGCCGGGACTGTCTTGGGCGGGGCCTCTCATCCAGCGGTCTTGCATGAGGGGCATGGGCTTTTCAAGAGCCGGACGGGGCAGTCCTCACACTGTCCTCCAAGACATCGGAGACCCTGCGCACCTGGATTTGGGGCGGCAGGTTTTCCCGCGCCTTGTAGTTTTGCGCCCGTTCCTGCGATCGGAAGGGTCCTGTGATCACCACAAACCGGCCAACCGGGTTGGCGGTTTTGAGCATGAGCACGCGGGCATTGACCAGTTCGTCTTTCGAGCGGATCAGGCTTTGGGCCTGCGCAGCGGTTTGAAACGCGCCATGCTCGAGGACAAAGAACTCGGGCGTTTGCAGGGCCAGCCACCGCACGCCCCGCAGGGCGATTTCTGGCACGTCGTTGCGGGTGTCAGCGGCAGCAGGCGCTTGTGCCAGGGCCGCGGGTTCTGCCAAAACGGTGGACGCCACAGGGTCTTGGGGTTGGCTTGGCGTTGCAGCCGCAGACTGCGTGTCTGCCCGCAAGGGGACTGGGTTGGGGTCCGACAAGAGGAGCACCGTGCCCCATGCGCCCAAGCCCAACAGGGCCGCTAAGCTCAGCCAGGCCAGACGCTTGGATGGTTGTTTGGATGCGGGGCTGGAGGCCGCTTCGGACGTGAGGGGCTCAGCCATCCACTGAGGATCCAGGCCAAGCAGAACCCAGCGCCAACGCAGGCCGGGCAAGTGCCGCGTGAGATCCTGCAACATCTGAACATCCGAAGCGGACAACTGTTCGGCATGGGTGACGATGGAAATTTGCCTCGGCAAAGCGGCTGGCGATGGCGTTTGCATCGCCTGTGCCAACCCCAGTTGGGCAATGCCTTGGTTAATGTGGGTGAGCCAAGCCAAGCGTTGTTGACCTGTGAAGTGTTCTACCGCAACAGCCGGGGCCGCTGTGCGCCACAAGGTTTGCAAGGCGTGCGCTGCATGCAACAGGGCCTCGCTGTCTTGACGCCAAATGATCAGGTTTTGATCATCCTTTAAAACGGCCTGGCCCAGAGCTTCCAATGCAGACGTTGGTTCTTTCGGCTGGGAGGTGGCTGGTGGGTTGGGGTGAGACGGACCAGGGCGCATTGGGAACTGCATGTTGCGAAATCGGTGGCTCATTAAACACCAAGCAAGCCCACAGTTTTATCGGCAAAGTTGTGGGCTTGTCACCCAAGACGGCGCACACCGAGCGCCCGGGCGCTGGTTCAGGCGGGCAGGGGGGCAGCGCCTGCGGGCACGCCCCAATGCGACGCTTGGCTGGCATGCCAGAACTCGGCAAAGGGACTGGGCAGCGTTTGAGGTTCAGTCGGCTCTCGCAAGAGCTGACCGGGTGCCAGCGTGTCAATGCTGGAGGCCAGGGTCCGAGACTGTCCATCGGCACTGCGCACCATGAGGTGATGCGGCGTGATGTCGCCCGGCATTTGCAGACCCGCTGCGCCCACCAGGTCAGCCAGCGCATGCAAGGTGTTGGCATGAAAGTAATACACCCGCTCGGCCTTGTCGGTCACCACAATGGCGCGCTGACGCACCGGGTCTTGCGTGGCCACGCCGGTGGGGCAATGGTCGGTGTGGCAGCTGCGTGATTGGATGCAGCCCAGCGCAAACATGAACCCCCGTGCCGAATTGCACCAATCGGCCCCCAGTGCCAGGCAACGCGCGATGTCAAAAGCTGAAATCACTTTGCCCGATGCGCCAATCCTGATTCGATCGCGCAGACCCGCCCCCACCAAACTGTTGTGCACCAAGCGCAGCCCATCGCGCAGCGGCATGCCCACATGGTCGGCAAACTCGATGGGCGCTGCGCCCGTGCCGCCTTCGGCGCCATCGACCACGATGAAGTCCGGTGTTTGGCCGGTTTCCACCATGGCTTTGACCACCGAAAACCATTCGGCCGGATGCCCCACGCACAGCTTGATGCCCACCGGCTTGCCGCCGGAGAGTTCGCGCAGTTGCGCGATGAAAGCCAGCATCTCCACCGGCGTGCTGAAGGCCGAGTGCCGGGCCGGGGACACGCAGTCCTGGCCCATGGGCACGCCGCGCGCTTCGGCTATCTCTGCGCTGACTTTGGCCTTGGGCAAGACGCCGCCATGGCCGGGCTTGGCGCCTTGAGAGAGTTTCAGCTCGATCATCTTGACTTGGGCTGAGCGGGCTTGCTCGGTAAAGCGCACGGGGTCAAAACGGCCCTCCGGTGTGCGGCAACCAAAATAACCCGACGCAATCTGCCAAATCAGATCGCCCCCGGGATCGCGGTGGTGCTGGGAGATGCTGCCTTCACCAGTGTCGTGCGCGAATTGCCCCATGGCTGCGCCCTTGTTGAGGGCCTTGACGGCATTGGGCGACAAGGCCCCGAAGCTCATGCCAGAAATGTTGAGCAGCGACAGCGCATAAGGCTGTTGGCATTGGTGTGCGCCTACCGCGACCCTGAAGCTGGCCGGGTCCAGGTGTGTCGGTTGCAGCGAGTGGGTGATCCAATCGGATTGCGCGTGGTACATGTCCTTGATGCTGCCAAAGCCGCGCTTGTCGTTTTGCACCTTGGAGCGGGCATAGACCATGGCGCGTTGGCTGCGTGAGAAAGGCAGCTTTTCTTCGTCGGTTTCCAGAAAATACTGCCGGATTTCTGGGCGGATGTACTCTAGGCCATAACGGATGCGGCCTGTGAGCGGGTAGTTGCGGCGCACGGCTTGGCGGGTTTGCACATAGTCCATCCAACCGAGCACAAACAGCAGGCCAAAACCGCCGCTGATCCAGATCGAATAGGGCAGCGCCACCAGCGCGGCGGGGGCCGTCACCAGCCAAGGCAAATACCTGGAAAAAGTCGGACGGGCCATGGGAACTCCTGCAATGCTGCCCGCCGGTCAGGGCGACGCGGGTTGATGAATGAAGGGAAGTGCAGCCATAGTGAACGAATTGGATGATTTTGTATAGGGTATTGCTACTAATGACATTTCATATAAAAAAATTTCGTTTTATTCAAAAAAATGTGTAATTTGAGTTGAGTGTTCGCAAAAGGGGTGAGTCGGGTTCGCAAAGGTTTCGCAAAGGTTTCGAAAGCGGCTCGCAAAGAGATCGAGGATGCAGGCCAAAGGCGGGCTGATCCCAGCCGCAGTGGCGCGAAAACCCGACTTTCAAGCCAACACAAATCGCTCGGCCGCCAGATGTTGGGTCAAGGCGGCCGGCAGGGGTGGGGGTTCGTTGTTCAGCCCGGCGGCGGTGAGTTCACCGCACAACACGGCCAGGCTGATGCCGCGGGCACCCATGCCCGTGCTCAGACACATGCCCGGCAGGCGCAGGCGGTCGATGGGCCCGACCACAGGCAAGCGGTTGGGCAAGGTGCAGCGCAAACCGGCCCAGCCCTGCACCCGGTCCGGCTCAAATTGCCCGGCCATGGCCAGACCCAAAGCAGGCAGCAGCGTAGCCAGTCGCACTTGGTTGGCTACATGGTCTTCTTCGCGAACGGGGGCTTGCTCGCACTGGCGCTCAAAGGTGGAGCCGATGAACCAGCCCGGCGTCCCTTCGGGCGTGGGCACGCCGCTGATGAAGCTGCCATGGCCGTTGACCGGAAACGGCGGCAGCAACTGGCGCTGGTCCTGGTTCAGGTCGGCCATGTGCCCAAAACTGACTTGCCCGCGCAAAGGGTTGAGTGGCACGGCAAAACCGGGCAGCGGCCGCAACAAAGCCAGGCTGTCAAAGGCGCTGGCCACCACCACAAAGGGGGCTTGGCCCAGCGTTTGGCCTTGGGCATCGGTCACGGCCCATTCATCGCCGCGCCGCTCTATGCCCTGCACCCGTTGGCCCCAGCGCACCTGCACGCCAGGCGTTTGCAACTGCGCGGCCACCAATTTCCGGGGCCGCACCCAGCCCGCCTGCGCGTGCCAGAGGGCGGGCGTACCGGGCGGCAGGCCTGCGGCGGCAATTTGCGCTGCGCTGGCTGGGGCGCTGTGCTGATCGCCGGTGTCCGAGGGCAGGCGGCGTTTGCCCTCCAGGTTGTGTTCCAAAACGCCGGTCAGTGCCCAATCGGTGCCGCTTTGCAGCAGCGTCTGGGCGCGTTGCAGCGTGGCCTGCACCCCCGCACGCGTGATGCGCGAAAGCACGTTGTCGTCAGGTGAAACGTGGGGCGCGGCCAAACCCGCAGGCAGGCCCGATGCGCCAGCACCCACGCCCTCGGCTTGGTCGAGCACGGTGACCGACCAGCCCCGCACGGCCAGGCTGTAAGCCACGGCCGAACCCGACAAGCCGGCACCGATCACCAAGGCTTGGCGCGTTGCGGGTGACGAACTCTGGCTTGAAGCGGATAAAGGGTGCAAGCAAGACTCGCTGAAGGGGAGGTTTGGTGTTCAGCGTTTGGTGCTGAGCGTTTTGCGTGAAATGCAAAGGCCCGGCGAGCAAGGCCCAACCCCCAACGCGCAACGCTCAACTTGCTGCAGGAGGCACGTAGCCTTGGGCCGCGTCTGCGCCATCGCCAAAGAAATGATTTTCCATTTGGCGCGCCAGGTACTGGCGGGCGCGCAAATCGGCCAAGTTCAGGCGGTTTTCATTGACCAGCATGGTCTGGTGCTTGAGCCAGTCGGCCCAAGCCTGCTTGCTCACGCCTTCCCAGATGCGCTTGCCCAGCTCGCCGGGGTAGGGCGGAAAATCCAGACCCTCTGCTTCTTTGCCGAGTTTGATGCATTGAACGTTGCGTGCCATGGTGATTGTCAGCCTTGATGTATCTTAAGAAGCGCTGGTTATACGGATATAGAATTTCTGTAGTTCCAGTTGGAAGCGGTTCACACGAGAATACGGGTTGTTGGTGCAACAGCGCCGTATTTTTTGTGGACTTGCAGGCCGTAACTGTAGCAAGCTTTCAGCATCCTCCATTGGCATTGGGTCTCTCGCCCGGCCAAAACCCAGACACATCAAATGAGTGCATTTCTTGAAGAACGCGTTTTGAGCGTTCACCACTGGACCGACCGCCTGTTCAGCTTCACCACCACCCGTGACCAGGCCCTGCGCTTTTCGAATGGGCACTTCACCATGATCGGCCTGCGCGGCGAGACCGGTAAACCGCTGTTAAGGGCCTATTCCATTGCCAGTGCCAACTACGAAGAGCATTTGGAGTTTTTGAGCATCAAGGTGCCCGATGGCCCTCTGACCTCCAGGCTGCAGCACATCCAGGTGGGCGATACCATCGTGGTCGGCCGCAAGCCCACCGGCACCTTGCTCATCGATTATTTGCTGCCCGGCAAGAACCTGTACCTCATGGGCACAGGCACCGGCCTAGCGCCGTTCATGAGCATCATCCGCGACCCCGAAACCTATGAGCGCTTTGAAAAAGTGATCTTGGTGCACGGTGTGCGCCAGGTCAATGAACTGGCTTATCACGACTACATCACGAAGGAGTTGCCTGCCCACGAGTTTTTGGGCGAGATGGTGAGCCAACAATTGTTGTACTACCCCACGGTGACCCGCGAGCCCTACCAAAACCAGGGCCGCGTGACCGAGCTGATGGAAAGCGGCAAGCTGTTTGCCGACTTGGGTCTGCCCAAGCTCAACCCCGAGACCGACCGCGTCATGATTTGCGGTTCGCCCGAAATGCTGAGAGACCTCAAGCGCATCTGCGAAGACAGCGGTCTGTCCGAAGGCAACACCAGCAAGCCCGGGGCGTTTGTGATCGAGCGGGCTTTTGCAGATGCCTGAGTCCTGCACGAATGAGTGAACCATTGCACCCACACCGGTGCAGACAGGTGGGCACAATGCCCCCTTGTTTTTGAAAAGACGCTATGAATCTGAACGCCATTTCTCCCCAGCGCTGGATGCTGATGATCGCCCTTTCGGGCATCGGCATGCTGGTGTTTGGCCTGTATTTGCAGCACGTCGTCGGTCTGAACCCCTGCCCCATGTGCATCGTTCAGCGCTATGCCTTGGTCGGCGTGGTGTTGCTGGCATTGTTCGGCTGGCGTTTGCAGGGCTGGGGCTTGGCGGTGACCGGCGTGCTGCTGGCGCTCTGCGCGGGCTTTGGGGCCTTCACGGCCGCCCGTCAAAGCTGGCTGCAGTGGTACCCGCCCGAGGTGGTCAACTGCGGGCGCGATTTTTACGGCATGGTCGAAAACTTTCCCCTCAACCGCGCCATTCCCATGATCTTCAAAGGCAGCGGGGACTGCAGCAAGATCGACTGGACTTTCTTGGGCGGCTCCATCGCCAATTGGTCGTTCGTCTGTTTTGTGCTGTTTGGCTTGCTGGGCTTGTGGGTGGCCATCCGGTCCCGCTCGGCTCAGACCGCATAACTGAGCGGCACTGCGACCGGCCCTGGGTTTTTCGGGCCGACCCCAGGCGCAGCCCGATCAGGGTGACAATACCGGCTCTTTCTGTTGCCCCTGCATGTCTGCCCCTGTTCACCCCCCCGTTCCCCATGTTGTGTTGGTCATCACCAAAGGCGAAGCCGGTGGGGCGCAAACGCATGTGCTGGAGCTGTGCCGCGCCCTGCAAGGCCGGGTGCGCTTCACGGTGGTGATTGGCGGCGACGACACACACAGCGTGCTGGGCCAAGCCCTGGGTGATTTGGGCATCGCGGTGCTGGCGTTGCCAAGCCTGCAAAACTCGCTCAACCCCCTCAAGGTGATCACTTCGGTGGGGGCCATGCTGGCGCACATGCGCGTGCTGCAGCCCGATGTCATCCACGCCCACAGCGCCGTGGCCGGGGTGATCGCACGCCTGGCGGGCAAGCTGCGGCAAATTCCGGTGGTCTACACGGTGCATGGCTTTGGCTTCAAGCCGCAAGCGCCTTGGCTGATTCGCACCAACGCCTGGCTGGCCGAGGCCGTGCTGGCCGCCTGGACCACGCGCATGGTTTGCGTGTCGGCCCATGAAAAACAATTGGCCGCGCGTTTGCCCATGCCGCCCGAGCGGGTGAGCGTGGTGCACAACGCGTTGGCCGATGTGCCCTGGCGCAGCGACATGGACGCCCAGCCGCCGCGCCTGGTCATGGTGGCCCGCATGGCCGCGCCCAAGCGGCCCGATGTCTTGATCGAGGCCCTGGCCCTGCTGGCCCATCTTGGTCTGCAGCCCGATACCCGAATTTTGGGGGGTGGGCCCGATCTGGCCCGCCACCAACAGGCCGCCGCCCCGATGCCGCACATCCAGCTGGAGGGCGATGTGAGCGACGTGGCCCAGCGCCTGGCGCAGCACCAGATTTTTGTGCTCTTGTCCGACCACGAGGGCCTGCCCATTTCAATTTTGGAGGCCATGCGCGCGGGCATGGCGATCGTGGCCACGCGCTTGCCCGGCATCGAGGAAATGCTCACGCACGAGGAAAGCGCCTGGCTGGTGCCCAACAGCCCGCAGGCCCTGGCCGATGCGCTGCAGACCCTGCTGGCCGATGCCCCCTTGCGCCAGCGCCTGGGCCGCGCTGCACGCGCGCGCTACGAGGCGCAGTTTCAGCCGCAGGCCATGGCCGAGCCGGTGCTGGCCATTTACCAACAAGCGCCCTTGATGCACACCGCCCGCTGGCCCATGACGCGCCCGCGCCGCCACACCCAGCAACTGGCCTCGCAGCAGGCGCACCGCCAAAGCGCCCACCTGGTCTGGAGCTTGTTGGGTTTGGCGATGATCGGCCTGGCCTACGCCATCAGCCAGGCCCTGATGGCCAGCGGCCATGCCACGGTGGACTTTGGCCGCACCGTGCTGGCCAGCCTGGTGCCCTATGCGTTGGCGGCGCACCTGTTGTACCGGGGGGCCCACATGCCTGCGGCCGAGCGCGGCCCCTTGCTGCTGGTCACCACCGGTTTGCCGTTTTGGCTCACGCCCCTGGCCTTTGCCTTGCTGCAGCAGCCCTATTCACGCGGTGCTTTGCTGTTGACCTATGTGCTGTGCACCTTCTGGTTTTGGCTGGCCGACCAGTGGTTTTTGCGGCACCGGCCTTGGCGGCTGGTGTACCAGGACCCGCGTGTACCCGACCTGCTGGCCCCTTGGCTGCCCCAGCCTGACGGCCAGGGCCTGCCGCGCATCCGCTTGCTGCCCTGGCCTGAGCAGGGCATGCCGCCTGGCGCAGCGCTGGCGTGTGACGGCGCGGTCGTGCTGCCCGCTGGCTCTGCGTCCCCCAGCCCCGAGCGCCAGCGTTTTCTGACTACTCTGAAGCTGCAGCACATTCGCCTTTACAGCCCCGAGTCGCTGCAGCAAAGCCTGACCGGACGCATGGCAGCCGAGACCCTGCAAAACGAGTTGTGGCAAACCGATGGCAACCCGGCTTATGACCTGGTCAAACGCCTCATTGATGTGAGCGTGGTGCTGGCCTTGTTGCCGCTGTGGCTGCCGCTGGCGCTGCTGGTGGCCTGCGGTGTCAAGATCGACTCGCCCGGTCCGGCCCTGTTCAGCCAGCGGCGCACCGGCATGCATGGCCAAAGTTTTCGGATCTGGAAGTTCCGCAGCATGCGCCACGAAACGCAACTCAGCCCGCAGTTTGCCCAGGCCAACGACCCGCGCATCACCCGCTTCGGGCATTGGATTCGCCGCACCCGGTTCGATGAAATTCCGCAACTGCTCAACGTGCTGATGGGCCAGATGAGCCTGATCGGCCCGCGCCCCGAGCAAGACGGTTTTGTGCAGCAGTTTGCCGAGCAAATGCCCAGCTACCCCTACCGCCACCTGGTGCGCCCCGGCCTGACCGGTTGGGCGCAGGTGCAACAAGGCTATGCGGCCAGCGCCGATGAAACCGCCGTCAAACTCAGCTACGACCTCTACTACATCACGCACTACAGTCTGGCCATGGACTTGCTGATCGTCTTCAAAACCATCCAGACCGTGCTGTCCGGGCGAGGCGCGCGCTGACCATGCCCGAACCCATGCCCCTGCACATTCCCCGCCAAGTCCTGTTGTTGACCGAAGAGTCCGGCGTGGGCGGGGTGCAGACCACGCTGCACTGGCTCGAATCGGGCTTGGCTGAGCGCGGCTGGCAAGTCACGCGGCTGCCGGTGCGGCGCGGCCGGCCCTCGCTGTGGACCTGCTGGCAGGCGGCGCGGCGGGCGCAGGTGCTGGTGGCCTCCAACAACTTCAGGCCAGCCTATGCGGCGGTGGCCCTGGCTTGGCTGTCCCGCAGGCCCAGCGTGGTCTGGGTGCATGGCCCTTTGCATGAGGTGCTGCAGCAAGCCGGGGCTTCGAGCCTTAAAACCACCTGGCTGCGCAGGGTGTACCGCAGGGCCAGCCAGCTGGTGTGCGCCTCACAAACCTCGTGCGACAGCCTGCTGCGCGTGATGGCCGGCGTCGGGTTTGAACCCCCTCAAAACCTGAGCGTGATTCGCAACCCGGCGGTCTTGCCCGGTGCGGGCCAAGGTGACGCCGCCATGCCCGACACCGAGGTCACAGCGCTCGGTTTTGTCGGCCGCTTGTCCCCCGAAAAACAGCCCTTGCACTTGCTGTCCATGCTGCGCCTTTTGCCGGCTGCCTACCAACTTCATGTCGTGGGCGACGGTGAGTTGATGGGCGCGATGCGCAGCGCCGGGCAGGACCTGCTGGCCCAAGGCCGCTTGCACCTGCACGGTCAACAAACTGTGACGGCGCAGACCTACCGGGCCTGGCGGGCCACGGTGCTGTGCTCGCGCTACGAGGGTTACCCCATGACGGCGCTGGAGTCGCTGGCCTGCGGCGTGCCCTGCGTGAGCACGCCCATCCCCGCCATGCAGGAAATGCTGGCCACGCAGGCCCCGCTCTGGTTGGCGCGCGATGACAGCCCAACTGCGCTGGCCGAGGCGGTGCAGCGCTGCCTGGCACAAGCACCGTCCGATCGGCACGTGGCCATAAACCGCTTGCAGGGCCAGCACCGGCTGGAGAACTTTGTGCAGGCTTGGGACGAGCTGCTCACGCGGCTGCTGCACAAAGCGGGGCAAGGGCCAAAAAAGCAGGCCTTGGAGCTGGACGCTTCGCCCGATGAGCCGCCTTCGGGAGGCCGGCCGTGATCACTGTTCATTTTGTGCATGGCGCACGTTCTTATTTGCCCGAGCTGGCCGCCTACCAGATCCACATTGAAGGCTTGGGCCATGCGGTGCAACTGCACACCCAGGCCCACACCGTGCCCGATGACGCCCAGGCCGTGTGGTGGATTTGCGGCCGCGTGCCGAGTGCCCAAGCTCGACGTTTGAGTGGCGCGGTGCAGGTGCACGAATATGCCTCGGCCAGCGTGGCCCCGCTGGCTTGGCTCAAGGACCGCGTCAAGCAGTGGCAGCAGCCGGTGCCCGACTTTCGGGTGTTCCAAAGCGACTGGGTGCGCCAGCGCATGGGCTTTGATGGCACCTTGCCTGGCGCCGTGCCCTATGCCCTGCGCGACATGGGCGTGCCCGATTCTTTTTTGACGGCGAAAGCCCAGCAAGCGCCCGAGTTTGACTTGGTCTATTTGGGCGAGATGCGCCGTTTGCTGTACTTTGTGCCCCTGCTGCACACCTTGGGGCAGGCGGGCCTGTCGCTGCTGCTGGTGGGCGATGTGCCTGCGGCTTTGCAAGAACGCCTGGCCACTTTGGGCCACATCCAAAGCACCGGGCGTGTGCCGCAAGACCAGGTGCCTGCGCAATTGCTGCGGGCACGCGCAGGCCTGAACCTGATGCCCGATGTGCTGCCTTTGAGTGAGCAAACGTCCACCAAGATGCTGGAATATTTGGCGCTGGGTTTGCCCGTTATCAGCAACCCCTATGCCTGGGCAAAGCGCACCGCGCTGGCCCATGCCGGGCGGGTTCAGCTGCTGGGCCTGCAGGCCAGTGCAGCGCAATGGCAAGCGGCGGTGCAGGGCCTGCCCTCGCGCCAGACCGATCGCCAACACCTGCAGTCCTTGCGCTGGTCGCAGCAGCTGCAAGGGCTGCCGGTTTGGGCCGCCTTGTTCGGGGCTGACCGATGAAGCCCTGGAAGCTCTTGCAGTCCTTGCCCCGTGCCACGGCCCCTGCAGCTCTGGGCAGCCTGGTGTCGCTGGCGGCGCAGGGCTTTTTGGCGCTGGTGTTGTTTCGGCTGTTCAGCCCCGAAGAGGTGGGGCTGTTTTCAGCCACCAGCCAACTGGCCTTTTTCTGGGCCAGCCTGGCATTGGCGCAAAGCCCACTGAGCTTGCTGGCCGAGCGCTACCAAGAGCCGCGCGCCGCCGCCCGCCGCGCTTGGCGGCAAAGCGCCTGGCGCATGCTGTGGCTGGCACCGGTGGCGGCGCTGGGGGCGGTTTGGTCAGGTTTGGGGCAAGCTGCGCAGGTGTGGGCGTGGGCCGCCGCCTTGGCACTGACGCAGCTGAGCTGGCTGTTGGCGCAAAGCTTGACTTTGCGGGTGGGCAGCCGCTGGTCCATGGGCTTGGTGCGCATGGTGCCGCCTGTGCTGGCGGCAGCGGCGGCGGTGTTGGGGGCTGTGCTTTTTCCTGTGCGAGGCCAGGGCCTCGAGCTGCCCGTGCTCTTGGTGTCGGCCTGCTTGGGCTATCTGGCCGGGGCCGTGTGGATGCGGCTGGCTTTTCAACCGGCGTCATCGGCCGACCTGGCTTTGGTGGCCGTTGCAGGGGGCGACTTGCAGCCCGCCCAGCCCGCTGCGCCGATTTCTTCCGACCCGCGCAGCGCCCGGCTCAAGATGCTGCACACCCTCACCGACGGCCTGGCCGCCACGGCACTGGCGCTCAGCTGGCCCGCCCACTACGGCGTGCAAGAAGCGGGCTGGATGCTGGCGCTGCTGCGCGTCCTGAGCTTCATCCCGGCGCTGGTGCACACGGCTTGGGCGCAGGTGGTGCTCAGCAGCGACACCAAGGTGCGGCTTCGGCCGCTCCAGGTGGCCTGGGCCGCCGCCGCGCTGGTGTTGGGTGTGGGGGCCTTGGCCCAGCTGGCGCTGACCATGGGCTGGCTCGACGCGCGTTGGCAAGGCCTGTCGGCCTATGTCTGGCCCCTGGTGCTGTGGCAAGCCGCCGCCTGTTTTGTGGCCGCGCACGCGCACCTGCCTTTCCAAAAAGGCCTGGCCGCACAGCACTCCTGGCTGTGCGTGGGCATGAACGCGGGCTTCATCGCCCTGTGCGTGGTCCTGCCTTGGGTCAGCACCTTGAGCGCCAGCACGCACATGGCCTGGCTGTCGGCCTACATGCTGCTGAGCCTGGCGGGTTTGACGCTCTGGGTGGTCAAGCGCTGAGCGCGTTCTTACACAGACATTTGCCCCCCACCATGACCACGACCCTGAATATTCTGGGCATCACCGTCCCGATCTACCTGACCATTGCCCTGGGTTACGTGTGCACGCGCATGGGGCTGTTTGCCAAGGCCGATATGCAGGTGTTCGGGCGTTTCACGCTGCAGCTGGCTTTGCCTGCCTTGTTGTTCAACGCGCTGTCGCAGCGCAGCGTGGCCGAGATCCTGAACCTGAACTATTTGCTGGCCTATGCCTTGGGCTCTTTGCTGGTGATGGGCCTAGGCCTGTGGTGGGCGCGCAAGGTGTTGGGCCAGAGCCTGAGCTACAGCAGCATGATGGCCATGGGCATGTCGTGCCCGAACAGCGGCTTTGTGGGTTACCCCATCATTTTGTTGTCGTTTGGTCCGGTGGCTGGGGTGGCGCTGGCTTTGAACATGGTGGTCGAAAACTTCTTGATCTTGCCTTTGCTGCTGGCCATTGCCGACGCGCAGGGCCGACCCGGGCAGTGGAAAAGCGTGTTGCTGCAGACCGTGAGAAACGTGCTGCGCAATCCCATGATTTGGGGTGTGGTGGCGGGTTTTGCGTTTTCGCTGTCGGGCCTGCAGATGCCTGCGCCTGTGGGGCGCACCGTTGATTTGTTTGCGCAATCCAGCGCTGTTTTGGCGCTGTTTGTGATTGGTGGCTCTTTGGTGGGCTTGCAGGCGCGGGGGCTGCAGGGCACGGTGCTGCCGATTGCGCTGGGCAAGTTGGTGCTGCACCCGTTGGCCATGTGGGCGGTGCTGGTGTGGCTGGTGCCGATTGAAGACCCGGCTTTGCGGGCCGCTGCTTTGCTCACCGGGGCCATGCCCATGCTGGGTATTTTCACCATCTTGAACCAGCGCCACGGCCACGGCACGGTCAGCGCTGCTGCCTTGCTGGTGACCACGGTACTGTCTTTTTTCACGCTCAGTGTGCTGCTGTGGTTGTTGCAGGTGCACCCTGTGTGAGGAGTGATGTGATGGGCTTGTTGCAGGCCCTTGGGGTCAGTGGCCCGTGCAACGGCGTGGTTATTGAAAATGCGCGTATGGCCCGCTGATAGACTTGCCGCTTGAAAAATCTCAGCCCCACCACCCGCCGCGCCACGACCCCAGTGACCGCAGACCCCGCGCAAGCTGGCAAATACCATCTCAAAGACGAGCCCATTGATGTGGTGTATCTGTGGGTGGACGGCAACGATTCGAGCTGGCGGGCCAAGCGCCAAGCGGCTTTGGCGCAACTGCCCCGTGACACGGGCGCGGCCATGGCGCGTTACAGCAACGTGGAGGGCCGCTTTCGCGACAACCACGAGCTGCGCTACAGCCTGAGGGCGCTGGAGAAGTTTTTTCCGCAGCACGGCCATGTGTACATCGTGACCGACGCGCAGGCGCCTGACTGGCTGCGCCCCTCGGACCGGTTGACGTTGGTGGACCACCGCGAGCTGATGCCCGAGGCTTCTTTACCCACCTTCGATTCGGGCCACATTGAATCGTGGATCCACCACATTGCGGGTTTGTCTGAGCGCTATTTTTATTTCAACGACGATGTGTTTTTGGGCGCACCTTTGAACCCGGCCGACTGGTTCACGCCTGATGGTTTTTACCTGACCTGGTCGGACGAGCCACCCGTCACCGACGAGGCCATGCGCATGGACGCCACTTCTTTGGAGAACGCCTGCCGTTTGTCGATCGAGTGGCTGCGGGCCCAAGCGGGCGCTGCGCTAACGGGTCAGGCCTTGCCGCCCAGCCGCCAGCAAGACCCGCTGTACCAAAGCACGTTTCGCACCTTTGCCCATTCGCCCCGGCCTATGCGGCGCTCGATTTTGCAGGCGCTGGAGGGCATTGCCCCCGAGCTGTTTGCAGGGGTGCGCTCGACCGTGTTCCGCAGCTGGGACAAGCCGACCATCGTGTCGGACTTTGTGCTGCGTTGGGCGCTGGCGCATGGCTTGGCACAGATGCGCACCTACCGTCACCGCCATGTGTCCACGGGTGACGTCGATCAGCAGGCCCAGCTGCAGGCCTTGGCGGCCGATTTCGGGGCGATCGACTTTTTTTGCATCAACGACACCACCGACGATGCTCACCCTCAGGACCCGCGTTTGCAACAGGTTCAGTCGGTGCTGCAGTCCATGCTGCCGCAGGCTTCGGGCTTTGAGCAGTCGCAGGGCGTTACGTTGAGCGGGTCGGCCGTGCTGGCCGGGGCTGCCGAGTTTCACCAAGGGGTGCAAACGGCAGCGGCCCACCAAAGTCCGGTGTCAGGGTCGCGCCGCAGGGCTTGAGGGTCAGCGCAAAGAGGCCGCGGTGACGCCTGAGCGCGGCAAGGTCAAGGGTTCGAATTCGCTCTGAAACGGCTGTTTTTCGGGTTCCAGCAGGACAAGGGTGTGCGCCGTATCCTCTGATGTTGCACGGCTTCGGGCATGTTGCAAAGCTTGGTGTTTGGTGTCGCGGCCGCGTACCCGCATGCGCCAGACCCGGAAAGACCGGGCTTTGAGGTGCGCGCGCATCAAGGCAATGACCTGGTCCTCGCTCAAACCGAACTGCAGGGCCATGGCTTCGAAGGGGGTGTCGTCTTGCCACGCCATGCCTATCACGGCGGACACGTCGGCCGCGCTCATGCCGGTGCTAGGGTGAGCGGGCAAGAGCGGGCTCGCAGTCCAGCGCTCAGGCGTTGGCCACCGGGCTGGGGCCTTCGCGGAACGAAGCCGCCAGGGCCACGGCTTCTTTCACGTCCACGCAAATGCCATCGGCGCCCAGGCTGCGGGCGTCATGTTTTTGCACGGTGAAGATGGGGCCACCCAGCAGCACGCCGGGTTCGGGGTTGCCCGATGCCGCCTTGAGTGCGCGGATCAGGCCGGGCAGGGTCTTGAGTTGCGTTTCGGTGGCGCACGAGATACCAATCACGTCAAACCACTCGTTGTTGACCGCATGCAACAGCTCTTTTTCGGAGACCGAGATTTCGATGACCACGTCCCAGCCGGCTTTGCGGAAAAAGTCGGACACGATGGTCATGCCCAAAAAATGCTGCGAGCCTGGGGCCGAGGCCAACATGATGCGCTTGACGTCGCCGCCCAGTTGCGGACCGTTTTGGTATTCGAAGCCCAGGCGGTGAGTGATCTCGTGCATGCGCACCAGGCCACAAGTGACTTCGGTGAAGTCGCACAGGTCTTGATCCCACATCTGGCCCAGCTGCCGTGCAGCAGGGGCGATCAGATCCAGGAAAATCCGGTCGGTGGTGACGCCCTGGTGCAGCAGCTCGTCGATGAATTGAGTGGTCTCGCTGGCCTGACTGGATTTGCTCAGGGCCACAAATGTGGCCAGCTGTTTGGGCGAGATGCCAGGGCCCAGTGCGGCTGTGTCAGCTTCGGGCAACGACACCCGGTGAGCTTGCACCAAGCGCGGAATGATCTGGGTCTCGATGGCCTCGGTCAAAGACCTTTTGCACTCTTCCTGTGCCTTCAAGGCGTCAGCGTTGTTCGTCTGCGACCGAAAGGCGCTCAATTGTTGGCCCAGGGACGACATGAGCGTGAGCAGTGCGCTGGTGTGTGCCTTCAATGGGTTGAAGTGGAGGCCCGGTAGATTGAGGTACATCAAGAAGTCCCAAAGTATGCTTAGACCTTAACGGTTTCAAGGCTTTGTCGCAAGACTCTAGGGGCAAGGCTGCCTAGGGGTTATCACCTGTAAAGCGTGTCCATTGAGGTCTTTTGGGGCCTATTGCAGTCTCTCGAGCTGAGGGTGAGCCATGCGCTAAGTGATGTGGCCGACAAGTAGGGCGGGCAGCGGGTCTGACTTTTTTGCCTTTCGCTTGATTGACAACGAAGAGCAGTTAAACCTGGGGGCTGCCCGTGCGCGGTTCCCGCTCTGTTGAAGCTGCCGCGCGTTCAGATCCGATGGCTGCGAAATCGGGACTCGGTGACGAGCCCGGGCCTTGCGCGAAAACGACTTGAGCGTGGTTCTTTCAGGCGTCGGTGATGGCTTGGGCCACGATGTCGGCCGAACCGGCCGCCAAAGTGAAACCCAAGCCGCCGTGGCCCGCGTTGAGCCACAGGTTGCTGGGGCCTTGCGCCTGCCGCCCCAAGATGGGCAGGCCCGTGGGGGTGGCCGGGCGCATGCCGGTCCAGGGCTGGACATCGCGCCACTGCGAGCAATCGCCAAACAAGTCCTGTGTGTCGTGCTGCAAACTGTCGATGCGTTGTTGAATCACGCGGGTGTCGCGGCCGACCAATTCGACCATGCCCGCCACGCGCAGGCGATTGCCCAAACGGGCAAAGACGACTTTCCGAGCGCTGTCGGTGATGCTGACTCGCGGGGCCAGGCTGGGTCCGTCGGTGTCGACGGTGATGCTGTAGCCCTTGAGGGGGTAAATGGGCAAGCGGATGCCCACCTGCGCTGCCAGTGTCGGGGCGCTGTGGCCGGTGCTCAGCACAAAGGCGTCTGCCGCGATGTCCTGGCCGTTGCGCAGTTGCACCGCCTGCAGTCGGTTCTCACGCACGACGAGCCGCTCAATGGCTTGGCTCATGGACCATTGCACGCCCCGATTAGACAAAATCTTGACCCATGACTGGCACAGTTTGAGGCAGTCTGCGGCGCATTCGCTGTCGGTGTAGATGCCGCCTGCAAAGGCTTCACGGCGCGGGGCCAAGGCCGGTTCGATGGCGCAGGCTTCGTCGCTTGAGACCGCTTGTTGCGCTGCCCCGCCCAAGCTTTGCTGTAAGGCCAATTGTTGACGAGCCCCCGCAAAGGCGGCAGCTGAACGGAACATCACCAGTTTGCCGCTGCTGGAGAAATCAAAATCCAGCGCTTCATGCGCACGCCAGTGGTCGAGGGTGGCGCGGCTTTGGGCGGCCAGGCGCAGCAGTTGCGCCGTGGTGCTCTGAGATTGCGTGGTGTTGCAGGCTTTTAAAAACTGCAGCAGCCAGGACCATTGCGCCGGGTCCCATTGTGGCCGGATCTTGAGGGCTGAGGAAGGCGAGAGCAGCAACTGTGGCAGTTGGGCCCAGATGCCGGGGTCGGCCATGGGTTGAACGTATGCGTAGCTCAGTTGAGCCCCGTTGCCGCCACTGGCGCCTTGGCCCGCTTCGGCTTGGTCAATGACCGTGACACGGTGACCTCTTTGTGTGAGCGCGTAGGCCGTGCTCAGACCCACAATTCCCGCGCCCATGACACACACATGCATTGACTGCCCCTTTGGCTGAAAGACATTTCCCACTGCGATGCTTAGGGGGATCGATATCAGAGTCTACCCTTAGGCCGTCAGCTTTTGGGCGGCAATCGCGACAAGATGTGATACACATGCGTCTGTGTTTTTTCAACCGCTGAGAACTTGTAGACCAGCAAAAAAAGGATTCATCATGAAGCGTCGTCAACTGTTTATGGTTTTGGGTCTGGCTGCGGCCATCGCTGCGCCTGTGCAAGCGCAACAATTTTTCCGCATCGGCACGGGCGGCACGGCGGGCACGTATTACCCGGTGGGCGGCATGATCGCCAACGCCGTGAGCCAGCCCGGCAAGATCGTGGCCACAGCGCAAGCGACCAACGGTTCGGTGGCCAACGTGAACGGCGTGGCCGGTGGCGCTTTGGAGTCGGGTTTTTCTCAGTCGGATGTGGCCACCTGGGCCTATACCGGCACCGGCGTGTATGAAGGCAAGCCCAAGGTTACCGACCTGCGCATGATTGCCAACCTGTACCCCGAGAGCATCCACTTGGTGGTCAAAAAGGGTTCGGGCATCAAGTCGGTGTCTGACCTCAAGGGCAAGCGCGTGGCGCTGGACGAGCCAGGTTCTGGCACCTTGGTCAATGCCCGCATTGTGCTGGCCGCTTATGGCGTGAAGGAAAGCGACATCAAGCCCGAGTACATCAAGCCCAACCAGGCCGGTGACAAGCTCAAAGACGGCGCACTCGATGCCTTCTTCTTCGTGGGCGGTGCACCGGCAGGTGCGATTGCCGAATTGGCCTCCAGCGGCACCGGCATCGAGTTGGTGCCTTTGTCAGGCCCTCAGGCCGATGCCTTGCGCAGGACCAATCCGTATCTGGCCGTGGACACGATCGCTGCAGGCACTTACAAAGACGTGCCCGCCGTGCAGACCATGGCCATGGGGGCCCAGTGGGTGACCAGTGCCAAGGCCGACACCGAGACCGTCTACCAGATCACCAAGGCGCTGTTTGGCAAAGCCGCTCAGGACACCCTGGCTGCGGGCCACGCCAAAGGCAAGTTCATCACCAAAGAGAACGCGGTCAAGGGTGTGGGCATTCCTTTTCACCCCGGTGCTGAAAAGTTCTACAAGGAAGCCGGTCTTCTGAAGTGATGTGGGGCGCAAGCGACCCCTTGTAGGAGCCCACCCCGTGGGCGGTGATTTTTAAACAGGGCGCCACGGCGCCCTGTGTGTTGTTAACAAGGCCCCATGCGCCTTGTGTTGTGAAGGACAGTTATGGCCGAAGCCATTGAGCGCAATGTGCAAAATTTGCAGGAACTGGAAGAAAAGTTCGACCCCGAAATGCGCTTTCGGCCCACGCTTCCGCCCGCGACGGTGATCGTGAAATGGCTGCTCATCATCCTGTCGGGTTTTCATTACTACACGGCTGGTTTTGGTCTGCTGCGCGAGACGACCCACCGGGGTGTGCACCTGGCCTTTGTGCTCGGGCTGATTTTTCTGGTGTTTGCGGCCACTAAATCTGACGCAGACTCCACCGTGTCCAAAAGCCGCCTGAGCATCGGCGGGGTGCCGCTGATCGACTGGTTGCTGGGCCTGGCCTGCGCGGCCAGTGTCATGTACATCCCTTATGTGTTTGACGACTTGGCTTTTCGGGTGGGCAACCCGGACACGATGGACGTGGTCATGGGCTCGGTTCTGTTCGTCACCTTGCTCGAAGCGACACGCCGCTCCATGGGCTGGCCCTTGCCTTTGATTGCGCTCGGCTTCACGGCCTATGCCCTGACCGGGCCGTATTTCCCAGGTTTGCTCAAGCACGCAGGCGCGAGCTGGAGCCAGATGATCAACCACCAGTACCTGACCAGCCAGGGCATTTACGGCGTGGCGGTCGGCGTGGTGGCCACCTATGTTTTTCACTTTGTGCTGTTTGGTGTGTTGGCCACGCGCATTGGTTTGGGACAGTTGTTTCTGGACATCGCCTCCACCGTGGCCGGGCGTTACGCCGGTGGTCCGGCCAAGGTCAGCGTGTTTGGCTCGGCCATGTTCGGCACGCTCAGCGGTTCGTCGGTGGCCAATGCGGTCACGGTGGGCTCGCTCACCATCCCGGCCATGATCAAAGTGGGTTACAAGCGCGAGTTTGCGGGTGCGGTGGAAGCCGCGTCATCGACCGGTGGGCAGATCACGCCGCCGGTGTTGGGAGCAGCCGCTTTCTTGATGGTTGAGTTTTTGAATGTGTCGTACCAGACCATCATTGCTGCGGCCATCGTGCCGGCCTTCATGCATTTTTTTGGCGTGTTCATGCAGGTGCATTTCGAGGCCAAGCGTTACGGCTTGCGTGGCCTGACCGAAGAAGAAATGCCCAAGCTGCGCGAGTCCTTCAAGCAGCGTTGGCCGACCCTGATTCCTCTGGTTTTGCTGATCGCTATTTTGGTATCGGGCCGCACGCCATATCTGGCGGCGTTCACCGGCATCACCTCTTGCATGATTGTGGGCCTGACGACCACGGTGTGGGGCAATCGCAGCACCAACTGGCTGCTACTGGTGGTGTTGCATGTGCTGCTGGCGCTGGTGGCGTTTGTGGACTGGGGCAGCGACGGCGAGACCATCAAGCTGGGCTTTTTGGCGCTGGGCGTGGCCCTGATCTGGGCCAGTCAAAAGTGGCTGGGCCTGGTGGGGCGCATTGACAACGCCGTGCTGCTGGAGGCCTTTGAAACCGGAGCCAAATATGCGCTGGCGGTGGGCGCTGCAGCGGCTACGGTGGGCATTGTGATTGGCGTGGTCACGCTCACGGGCGTGGGTTTCAAGATCAGCTTCATCATCACCGGCTGGGCGCAGATGATCTCGGCTTTCTTGATGGACTGGCTGCCCGCCTTTATGGCCGACAGCAAGTCCTTGACGCTCTTGGCAGCGCTGTTCATGACCGGCATCGTCTGCATCTTGATGGGCTGCGGCATCCCGACCACGGCCAACTACATCATCATGGTCACGGTGGCCGCGCCCACTTTGGTGCAGCTGGGCGTAGAGCCACTGGTGGCGCACTTCTTTGTGTTTTATTACGGTGTACTTGCCGACATCACGCCACCGGTGGCGCTAGCCGCGTATGCGGCGGCGGGCATGGCCGGGGGAGACCCGTTCAAGACCGGCAACATGGCGTTCCGCCTGGGGCTGGCCAAAGTGCTGGTGCCCTTTGTGTTCGTTTTCTCGCCCTCTTTGCTGCTGGTGGCCAAGGGCTTCACTTGGGCCGACTTTGCCATCACCTTCACAGGCTGTGTGCTGGGCATCGTGGCGCTGGCTGCGGCGCTCAGTGGGTACATGTTGACCTTGATGAAGGGTTGGGAACGGGCGCTGTGCGCCATCGGTGCCCTGTGCCTGATTGCGCCGGGCCTGAAAATCAGTTTGCTGGGGTTGGCGTTGATGCTGCCGGTGCTGGTCCGCCAGTGGATGCACCGGGACCGTTGACGCAAGGTCTGTTGCCCAGCGCAGAAGTTCGGCGCTGGGCTTGTGTGAGTCACTGGCCCATCAGACCGCCATTCAGCGCGGGCTGCTCCAGCGAATGCCGCGCTCTTTGAGCAGTTCAGCGGCGATGTCTGGTCGGTCCGTCACCAAGCCGTCCACGCCCAGGTCCAGCATCTGGCCCATGCTCTGGCGGTCGTTCACGGTCCAGGCCAGCACTTTGAGGCCCAGGCTTTGGGCCTCGCGCACTTTTTGGGCATCGAGCTCGCGCCAGAAAGATGACCAGTGCGTGCCGCCAGCAGCCTTGATCATTTTGGGCACCGAGCCGTGTTGGGCATGTTGAAAGCCCGCAGTCCAGGCCGAGGGCTGGCCTGACTTGATGCCCAGGTTGTCCAAAGCCGCCAGTTGCGCCGTGATGTAAACCGTGGGCATGCCGGGAGCGGTTTTTTGCACGGCTTGCAGGGTGCGCCAGTCGAAAGACAAAATTTGCACCCGCTCGCTCATGCCGTGGGCCTTGATCTCCTGCAGCAGCAGCTGCACAAACCGCTCGGGCTCAGGCGTTTGGTCTGGGCGCTGTGGCGTGATCTTGGTTTCGATGGCAAATTTGACTTGGGTGTGGCCTTGGGTTTTAACCAGATCAAACAGGTCTTTCAGACGGGGAATGCGCACGCCGTCTTGGCCCTTTTGCGCTGGAAAAATCTGGCTGTAGCGCGTTGTCGGGTTGATGCGTCCAACATCGTAGCTTTGCAGTTGTTCAAACGTCAGTTGCCGGATGTCAGGGCCTTTGCTGCCCAGAAAGCGGCCTTGGGCGTCGCGGGTGATGTCGGGGTTCAGTGCCGGGTCGTGGCTGATCACCAGCACATCGTCCTGGGTCACCACCACGTCCAGCTCGAGCGTGGTCACGCCCATTTGCAGCGCCAAGGCAAAGGAGGGCAGGGTGTTTTCGGCCAGCAGACCGCGTGCGCCCCGGTGGCCTTGCAGGTCAATGGTGCGTTGCGCCAAGCTGGGGAAACCCGTCAGCAGCAAGGCCCAGCACATGAGGGCTCGGCCCCCGAATCGTTTGAAATGCATGGCCAGTCCTTGTGCTTGCTGATAGGCGGGTTCACGCTGTGGTTTGAAATTGGTCGGCGTTTTTGCCTTTGAAGGGCGCGTAAAAACTTTTGATGGCGGCCATGTCGGCGTCTATATTGCCGGTGGGCGTGAACACCGGGCCCAAGCCGCTGCGGCGGGTGCTGTAGTCCATGTAGGCCATCACGATGGGGACTTGGGCTTGCTGGGCGATGTAATAAAACCCGGTTTTCCAGTAGCGCGTTTTGCTGCGCGTGCCCTCAGGGGGCACGATCAATTGCACCGGTCCTTGTGCTTGCGCCAGGGCTTGCGCAGAAGCCGCGACCATGTTGGTCGATTGTTCGCGGTTGACCGCAATGCCGCCCAGCCACCGCATCAGGGGGCCAAACGGGAATTTGAAAATGCTTTGCTTGCCCATCCAGTAAGGCGTCAGCTGCAGGGCAAAGGCCACCATCAGGGTGTAGGGCAGGTCCCAGTTGCTGGTGTGCGGTGCGGCAATCAGCACGCTTTTGTGTGCGGCGGGGGGCAAGGCCCCTTCGACGCGCCAGCCTTTGAGGCGCAAGAAAGCGATGGAAAACCAGCGCAGCGAGGTGTTGACGACCGGGGTGGTGAAGATGGTGCGGTGCATGAAATGAGCGTTTGGCGCAAGCAGCTGGATGGGTGCTGGTCTGCGAAGGGGTGATGTGATTTTTGTGGCGAGTCTTGGTCGATTATGGCGCTGTGGGCGACACCGGGTCGTGCAAGCGGTGCCGATAATTCAAGCTTGAGCCGCGAAGGAGAACAGCATGGCTGGTGCGTTGAGTGGATTGCGTGTACTGGATTTGACCAGTGTCCTGATGGGGCCCTTTGCCACGCAGCTGATGGCGGACATGGGGGCGGACGTGATCAAGATCGAGTCGCCCGCCGGGGACACGGTGCGCGGGATTGGTCCCATGCGGCACGCGGGCATGGGGTCGATTTTTTTGCACGTCAACCGCAACAAGCGCAGTTTGGTGTTGGACCTTAAAACGCCAGAGGGCCTGGCTGCTTTTTTCAAGCTGGTGGAGACGGCCGATGTGGTGGTCTACAACATCCGGCCGCAGGCCATGCTGCGCCTAGGTATTGATTACGAACGGCTCCAAACCATCAACCCGCGCATCATTTATGCCGGCCTGTATGGCTACAGCGAGAAGGGGCCTTACGCGGGCAAGCCGGCTTACGACGATCTGATTCAGGGCGCTGCGGCCGTGCCCAGTTTGATGAGCCGCGCCTGTGGTGGCGAGCCGCGTTATGTGCCCCTGACCCTGGCCGACCGCACGGTGGGGCTGATGGCGTCCAATGCCATTTTGGCGGCGGTGATTGCACGCCACCAGACGGGTGTGGGCCAGGCGGTGGAGGTGCCCATGTTCGAGACCATGGCGCAATACGTGCTGGGCGAGCACATGGCCGGTGCCACCTTCGAGCCACCCATGGGCGAGACCGGCTACCCGCGCTTGCTGGTGCAAGAGCGCCGGCCTTATCCGACCACAGATGGCCATTTGTGCGTGCTGATTTACACCGACCGGCACTGGGAGAAATTTCTGGGGCTGATTGGCCAAGGGCAGCTGTTTGAACAAGACCCGCGTTTTGCCAGCATTGGCGCGCGGACCCGGCACATCAACGACTTGTACCGCTTGGTGGCGCAGGCCATGGCCACGCAAAGCACCGAAGTTTGGATGGCACGGCTGAACGAGGCCGATATTCCCTGCATGCCCATGCACGACATCGACAGTTTGTTGCAAGACCCGCACCTGTTGGCGGTGGGCATGCTGCAAGAGGTGCAGCACCCCAGCGAGGGCCATTTGCGCGAGATCGGTGTGCCCGTCAGCTTTTCTGGCACACCGGGTTTGCCGGTGCAAAAACCGGCACCGCGTTTGGGCCAGCACAGCGCCGAGGTGTTGCGCGAAGCGGGCCTGAATGATGCACAAGTGCAAGCGCTGAACCAGCTGGGCGTGACCCAAATTTGAGATGTTGAGGAAGCCCAGCCCTGTTCGCGAGCGCCTCACTCAGCCTTGGCGCCCGAGTCTTTGACGGCCTTGGCCCAGCGTGGCATTTCGGTGCGCAGGTGGGCCGCGTATTCGGCCGGTGTGCCGCCCAAAATCTCAGCGCCTTGTGCGGCCAGGCGGGCGCGCAAATCGGGGTGAGCCAGGGCCTTGTTCACTTCAGCGTTGAGCTTTTGCACGATGTCAGCCGAGGTACCGGTTGGCACCACGATGCCTTGCCAAGCGGCGGCATCAAAACCGGGCATGCCCGATTCGGCCAGCGTGGGCAAGTCAGGCAACAGGGTAGAGCGCTTGATGCTGGTCACCGCCAGACCGCGCAGGCGGTTGTCGCGCACATAAGGCAAGACTGTGTTGATGGTGTCGATCATGAACTGGGTTTGGCCTGCTGCCAGATCGACTAAGCCCGGCGCACTGCCTTTGTAGGGAATGTGCTGGGTCTGCACGCCGGTTTGCGCCGACATCATGGCGCTGGCCAAATGCGTGATGGTGCCAGTGCCCGAGGAGCTGTAGTTCAGCGCACCGGGTCGCGACTTGGCCAGGTCCAGAAACTCTTTGACGCTGCGTGCGGGCAGCTGCGGGTTGACAACTAACACCATGGGCACGCTGGCCGTCAGGGCCACGGGTGCGAAGTCTTTCAGGGTGTCGTAGTTGACCTTGCCGTAAAGCGCTGGGCCAATCACGATGGCCGATGTGTTGTAAAAAATCGTGTAGCCATCGGGCGTGGCTCTGGCGGCCAGTTCGGCGGCCAGGTTGCCCCCCGCGCCGGGCTTGTTGTCGACGATCACTTGTTGGCCCAGTTGCTCGGACAGGCGTTGCGCCAGCACCCGTGACACCAGATCGGTGGGGCCGCCAGGTGGGAAGGCGATGATCATGCGCACCGGGCGCGTGGGCCAGCTTTGCGCCCACACGCTGGTGGCCATGAAAGCCAGCAAAAGGCCGGTCAAGAAACGACGGTGGATGGTCATGAACAAACTCCTTATGAATTGAATTGGTCGAGCACTTGGCCGGGCCCGTGGGGATGGTCCACATAGTCCTGACCGTCGTGTACTTTCACACCATTGACCCAGACGCCATGCACGCCTGTGGCTTCGCGCACCATGCGCGTTCCGCCGCCGGGCAAGTCCTGGCGGGGCAAGGGTTTGGAGATGCCGACGGTGGCCGGGTCGAACAGCAGCAAGTCGGCGGGCAGGCCAACATGCAGGCGGCCACGGTCGGGAATGCGGAATCGGTCAGCGGGCTCACTCGTCAGGCGGCGCACGCCTTCGGCCAGGGTGAAGTGGCCGGTGTCGCGCACCCAGTGCGCCAGAAAATACAGGCCAAAGCCCGCGTCGCACATGTAGGTGAGGTGCGCGCCCGCATCCGACAGCGTGATGACACTGGCGGGGTGTTTGAGCGAGGGGGCCACACCGTCATCGTTGTTGTTGAAAAACTTGCCCACAAAATGGGTGCCCAGGTCTTCAGACAAGGCCAGGTCAAAGAACACATCCACGGGGTCTAAGCCCCGCTGGTCGGCCAGGGCCTGAATGCTCACGCCCTCGAGCATCTGGTTTTCTGGGCGCATGGTTTGCCCCACCTCGATGTGCCGCCAGTTGCCCAGAAACAAAATGCCCGCCTTGGGCTGACGCAGGTTCTGGCGAAAGGCTTCGCGGAATTGGGTCGAGCGGTACACGTCGGGCAGTGCATCCAAGCTGGCGATTTTGACCGCATCAAACGCCGCATGGCTGAGCAGCACATAGGGGTCGGTCAAGGTGAAGTCAAACGACAGCGGCTGGCAGCTGGTCAGCACATACAACTCGTGGCCGCGGGCCAATGCTTGGGCACAGCGCTCGTAATAGGTGGCCCCCAAACCTGGGTTGCCCTCGTTGTACATGGTGAGCACGGTCGAGATGTAGCCGGGGCGGCCGGTGTCTTGCACGATGGACTCCATCACGTCGGGGCTGGCGCGGCTGCCGGTGGCCATCATGAAGACGCCCTTGTTTTTCTCGCCCAGTACCCCGGCCAAAGCCCGCAACTCGCTTTCGGAGGCGATGGTGGACGGCATGGGGATGCCGCCGAAGCCGCTGTGGTTGGGCGAAAACGAAGACGCAAAACCAATGGCGCCTTGGTCCATGGCGTCGCGCACCAGGGCTTGCATGGTCTGCAGTTGTTCGGGTGTGGGATCGACCTGGGCAGAGCCGTCTGCACCCATCACGGCGGTGCGGATGACCGAGTGGCCTGCGAACACGGCGGTGTTGATGTAAGGGCCGATTCGGCGCAATTGGTCCATGTATTGGCCAAAGGACTCAAACTGCCAATCCACGCCGGTGAGCAAGGATTGCAAGTCCATGCCTTCGACCACCGACAGATTTTTCAGCATGGTCTCGCGCAGCGGCGCAGGGCAGGGCGCGATGCCAAAACCGCAATTGCCAATCACCGCCGTGGTCACGCCCAGTGCGGGCGATGGGGACATGGTGCGGTCCCAGGTGACTTGGGCGTCGTAGTGGGTGTGCAGGTCCACGATGCCGGGCATCAGGGCCAAACCCTGGGCATCGATGCTGTCGCGGGCCGGGCCGTCCACCAGGCCGATGTGGGTGATGCGGCCTTGCGAGACAGCCACGTCGGCTTGTCTTGCGGGCTGGCCCGTACCGTCATAAACCTGCGCATTGCGGATGATCAAGTCATGCATCTGTCGAAAACCTTGCTGCTTTGAAAGTCGAGCGCGGGGGACATGCCCAACGATTTTTGGGACTATAGGCAGTTGCCTGCTGCAGGCTGTCGCGCAGTGGATATCAGGGTTTTCCAGAGCCTGCAGGCCAAGTGCTGTCCCGTCGCGCACTTGGTGCTGGACCTTGGACGGACCCTTGCTGTCGCCCAAAGCAAAGCCCCCATTAGACGAAAACCTGAACCGTCGAAATAATGCGTGCACATCGGCCGCATTTGGGCGATTGGCGATGTGCGGGCTATGGATGGAGAGACCATGAAGACTTTGTTGGATAAAGAGGTGTTGGCATGAGTCAGCTCGATTCGTTGAACCCGTCGGCCATTCCTGCGCAAGACGAAGCCCTGCGCCAAGAAGTGCGGGCCTTTCTGGTGGAGGCCATGCGCGGCGTGCCCGCCCATGTGCGCGCTCGCTCCTGGATGGGTTATGACCCCGAGTTCAGCCGCGAGCTGGGCCGCCGGGGTTGGTTGGGCATCACGTTTCCGCCAGCTTATGGCGGTGCGGGGCGCAGCGCGTTTGCGCGTTATGTGCTGGTGGAAGAGTTTTTGAACTTTGGCGCGCCCGTGGGCTCGCACTGGATCGCCGACCGCCAGAGCGGCCCCTTGCTGCTCAAGTACGGCACCGAAGCGCAAAAGCAGCGCTACCTTCCCCCCATCTGCAGGGGCGAGGCTTTTTACTGCATTGGCATGAGCGAGCCCGGTGCAGGCTCGGACCTGGCCAGCGTGCGCACCCGCGCTGTGCCCAATGAATCGGGCTGGCTCTTGAACGGCCAAAAAATCTGGACCACCAACGCCCACAACTGCCACTTCATGATCGCGCTGGTGCGCACCAGCGGCGAGGCGACCGACCGCCAAAAAGGCTTGTCGCAAGTGATCGTGGACTTGTCCTTGCCGGGCGTCAGGGTGCGGCCCATCGTGGACCAATCGGGTGACAGCCATTTTTGTGAAGTCTTTTTCGAAAACGTGCAGCTGGGCCCTGACGCCTTGGTGGGCGACGAAGGCGGCGGCTGGGACCAAGTCACGGCCGAGCTGGCTTTTGAGCGCAGCGGCCCTGAGCGTTTGTTCTCCAGCATCGCCTTGTTTGACGAGTGGCTGGCCTATGTGCGCACGCCGCAAGGCCGCACCCCACAGGCCCAGCGCCTAGCCGGCAAGATCCTGAGCCAACTGGCGCCGCTGCGCGCCATGTCGGTGGCCATCACCGAAAAACTCACGCGGGGTGAAAGCCCTGTGGTCGAGGCGGCCCTGGTCAAAGACCTGGGCACAGGCGTGGAGCAGCTGATTCCGGCGGCG
Organism: Limnohabitans sp. Rim8; assembly: GCA_945897795.1. Classification (GTDB taxonomy): domain Bacteria; phylum Pseudomonadota; class Gammaproteobacteria; order Burkholderiales; family Burkholderiaceae_C; genus Limnohabitans_A. The sequence continues at coordinate 31,940 of CAMDFT010000031.1, forward strand.
ATTTCCGACGATTTGTTCTCGCGGGACGCGGCCGATGTACCGGCCGAGTTGCTCAATACCCTCAACTACATCACGCAAGTGGCGCCCAGCTACTCGCTGCGCGGCGGCACACGCGACATCCTGCGCGGCATGATCGCCCGTGGCCTGGGTTTGCGCTGAAAAGGACACAACATGGACGATCTTTTTTCTGACGCCGTCAAGGCATTGCTGACGGACCACTGCACACCTGCCGTGGTGCGCGCCATTGAAGCGGGCCAGTCGCGCGCTGCTTTGTGGCAACAATTGGAAGCATCAGGCTTTGCCGATGCGCTGGTGCCCGAATCTGCGGGCGGATCAGGGCTGACGTTGGCCGATGTGTACCCGGTGCTGGAGCTCTGCGGCAGCTATGCCGTCCCCGTGCCTTTGGGCGAAACTTTGCTAGCGCGCGGCCTCTTGGCCCATTCGGGCGTTTCTGCGCCAACAGGTTCGGTGGTGTTCGGCACCGGGCAATTTGGCGGTGATGGCCGTTTGCATTGCGCGCAGGTGCGTTGCGGTACACAAGCTGACTGGGTGCTGGTGTCGCTTGGCGGTGCTTGCCGTCTCTTGCCTGCGGCCGATGCCCAAATGCAGGTGGCTGGATTTTGCTTGGACGCACAGATGAGTTGGCCCCAAGCGGCTTGGGAGCAAGCGCAGCAGGTGCCCGGCGTGCATGACCTGGTGACCTTGCAAGCGGCGCTTTACGCGGCTCAGCTGGCGGGTGCTTTGATGGCCGTGTTCAGCCGCACACTGCAATACGCCAACGACCGCCAGCAGTTTGGCAAACCGATTGGCAAGTTCCAAGCGATACAGCACCAGCTGAGCGTCATGTCCGAGCACGCCTTTGCCGCCCGCATGGCCGCACAGTTGGGGCTGTCGGCTGCTGGCCAAGTGCCCGACCGTTTGCGCGTGGCCATGGCCAAGGCGCGCACCAGCGAGGCAGCACTCGAAGTCGCGGGGCTGAGCCATTCCATCCACGGCGCAATTGGTTTTACACGCGAGTTTGACTTGCAGCTGTACACCCGCAGGCTGCACGCTTGGCGGCAAGCGGCTGGGTCAGAGTCTTATTGGCACGACGTGCTGGGCCAGGCCTTGCTGGACAGCCCCGAGCCGCTCAGCCTGGACCTGATGCGCACACTCACCGATGTTGTTGTCTGACTTTTTATTTCAGGAATTGCCATGAGTTCATTTCTCAACATCACCCGAGAGGGCAGCATCGCCATCCTCACCATGAGCCAGCCCGAGACCCGCAACGCCCTGACGGGCAACACGGCGGTCGAGGAGTTTGTGCAGGCTTGTGCCGACATCACCAAGGACACCAGTATTCGTGCGGTGATCCTGACGGCCGAAGGCCCGGTCTTCAGCTCGGGCGGCAACGTCAAGGACATGCTGCGCTACCAGACGCAACAACTCATGCCCGATGTGATCCGCGAGGAATACCGCAACGGCATCCAGCGCCTGCCCAAGGCGCTTTACAACCTGGATGTGCCCGTGATCGCCGCCATCAACGGCCCAGCGATTGGCGCGGGGCTGGACTTGACCTGCATGTGCGACATCCGCATCGCCTCGGACAAGGCCACCTTTGCCGAGAGTTTTGTGAAAGTGGGCATCGTGCCGGGTGACGGTGGGGCCTGGCTCTTGCCGCGCGCGGTGGGTGCGTCCAAAGCGGCCGAGATGGCGTTCACGGGCGAGGCTTTGTCGGCAGAGCAGGCGCTGGCCTGCGGACTGGTCTCTAGGGTGGTCGCACCCGATCAATTGATGCCCGAGGCGCTGTCGCTGGCGCGCAAGATCGCGGCCAATCCGGGTGCGGTGCTGCGCATGA
>CAMDFT010000032.1 GCA_945897795.1 Limnohabitans sp. Rim8
TTCTTCAAAGCGCTGCTGTTTTTGGGTGCAGGTTCCGTCATCATGGGCATGCACCACAACCAGGACATCCGCTACATGGGCGGTCTACGCAAGTACATGCCCATCACCTGGATCACCTCCTTGCTGGGCTCGCTGGCGCTGATCGGCACGCCCTTGTTCTCGGGTTTTTACTCCAAGGACAGCATCATCGAAGCCGTGCACCTGAGCACCTTGCCTGCCGCTGGCTTTGCCAACTTTGCGGTGCTGGCGGGGGTGTTTGTCACGGCTTTCTATTCGTTCCGCATGTATTTCCTGGTCTTCCATGGCCCGGAGCGTTACGACCAGAACCCGGACGCGCACCATGGCCACGATGACCACCACGGTCACGACGATCACGGAGGCGACCATGGCCACGACAAACCGCACGAGTCGCCTTGGGTGGTGACGGTGCCACTCATCTTGCTGGCGATTCCTTCGGTGGTAATTGGCTACATGACGATCGGCCCCATGTTGTATGGGGACTTCTTCAAGGATGTCATCTTCATCGATGCGGCCAAGCACCCCGCGATGCAACAACTGGGCGAACTGTTCCATGGTCCAGTGGCCATGGCAATTCACGGCCTGAGCATGGCGCCGTTCTGGTTGGCTTTGGCCGGTGTGCTCACCGCTTGGTACATGTACCTGGTCAACCCCAAAGTGCCAGCCTTCTTTGCCCGCGCACTGCGTCCGCTGATCGTGGTCATGGAGAACAAGTACTACATGGACTGGATCAACGAAAACATTCTGGCCAAAGGCGCTCGCGGTCTGGGCATGGGTCTGTGGAAGGTAGGCGACCGCGCCATCATCGACGGCTTCTTCGTCAACGGTTCCTGGAAAGTCGTGGGTTGGGTGTCTGGCGTGGTGCGCTGGTTCCAGTCGGGTTTCCTGTACCACTACGCCCTGGTCATGATTTTGGGTGTGTTCGTGCTGATGACGTATTTCGTCTGGCTCGCTTAACGGTTTTGAGGACAAAATAAAAATGGGATTGTTAAGCCTTGCCATCTGGATGCCGATCGCTTTCGGTGTCACCCTGCTGGCCTTCGGTCGCGACAGCCAAGCGGGCGCTGTGCGCTGGTTGGCGCTGGTCGGCGCGATCGCCAGTTTGCTGGTCACACTGCCTCTGATTTCGGGCTTTCAGCTCGGCACATCCGAGATGCAGTTCGTCGAAAAATTAAATTGGATTGAGCGCTTCAATGTGCACTACCACTTGGGCGTGGATGGCATCTCGCTGTGGTTGATTCCACTGACGGCCTTCATCAACGTGGTGGTGGTCATTGCGGGCTGGGAAGTCATCACCCGCAAGGTCAACCAGTACATGGCGGCCTTCCTGATTTTGTCAGGCCTGATGATCGGCGTGTTCTGTGCGTTGGACGGCATTCTTTTCTACGTTTTCTTTGAAGCCACCTTGATCCCGATGTACCTGATCATCGGCATCTGGGGCGGACCGAACAAGATTTACGCGGCTTTCAAGTTCTTCTTGTACACCTTGCTCGGCTCACTGTTGATGCTGATCGCGCTGATCTATTTGTACGTCACATCCGGCGGCAGCTTCGATATCCTGACTTGGCACCAGCTGCCCCTGTCGGGCACCGTGCAGACTTTGCTGTTCTTTGCCTTCTTTGCGGCCTTTGCCGTCAAGGTGCCCATGTGGCCGGTGCACACCTGGCTGCCCGATGTACACGTTGAAGCACCCACGGGCGGCTCCGCTGTGCTGGCGGCCATCATGCTCAAGTTGGGCGCTTATGGTTTCTTGCGTTTCTCGATGCCCATCGCACCCGATGCGGCCCGCGAGTGGGGCATGCTGATCCTTGTGTTGTCGCTGGTGGCGGTGGTCTATGTGGGCCTGGTGGCCATGGTCCAGCAAGACATGAAAAAGCTCGTGGCTTATTCGTCTGTGGCGCACATGGGTTTTGTGACGCTTGGCTTTTTCATCTTCAACCCGCTGGGCGTGTCCGGCGGCATTGTGCAAATGATCGCGCACGGCTTTGTGTCGGCTGCCATGTTCTTGTGCATCGGGGTTTTGTACGACCGTGTGCATTCGCGTGAAATCGCCAGCTACGGCGGCGTGGTCAACACCATGCCCAAGTTCGCCGCCTTTGCCTTGTTGTTTGCCATGGCCAATGCAGGCTTGCCAGGCACTGCGGGTTTTGTGGGCGAGTGGATGGTCATTTTGGGCGCCGTCAAGTTCAACTTCTGGATCGGCTTGCTGGCCGCTTCGGCTCTGATCTTTGGCGCGGCTTACACCTTGTGGATGTTCAAGCGCGTGTACCTGGGCCCTGTGACCAATGACGACGTCAAAGGCTTGGCCGACATCAACGCGCGTGAATTCCTGATGCTGAGCCTCCTGGCCGTGGCCGTGCTCTACATGGGCATTTACCCCAAACCTTTCACCGATGTGATGGATGCTTCGGTGATGGACTTGCTCAAGCACGTGGCCATGTCCAAGCTGCCTTGAGCGGCCAGGACCTGAACGTTTCGCCTGAATAGAACAATTGAGAGAACACAGATGATGGACAACTCCAGCTGGATGACGATGTATCCGGAGATCGTGTTGCTGGTCATGGCCTGCGTCGTGACGCTGGCCGACCTCTTCGTGAAAAGCCCCAAGCGCACAGGCACTTATGTGCTGACGCTGGCGTCTCTTGGCGGCGTGGCCTTGTTGCACGCCTTGTACGCCGATGCCGGGCAGACGCTGTACGGCTTTGGCCGCATGGTGGTCAGCGACCCGATGGGCCACTGGCTCAAGTGCTTTGCCACCATCGCCGTGATGGTCACCTTGGTGTACTCGCGCCCTTATGCCGCGGATCGCGACATGCTGCGCGGCGGTGAGATTTTCAGCCTCAGCCTGTTCGCCTTGCTGGGCATGAGCATGATGATCTCGGGCCAGAACTTCATCGTGATCTATTTGGGTCTGGAACTGCTGACCTTGTCGAGCTATGCGCTCGTGGCCCTGCGCCGCGACCATGCGCAAGCGAGTGAAGCGGCCATGAAGTACTTCGTGCTGGGGGCCATGGCCTCGGGCTTCTTGCTCTACGGCATGTCCATGATGTATGGCGCCACCGGCAGCCTGGAGTTGTCTGCGGTGCTCAAAGCCATTGCTTCGGGTCAGGTGAACCACCAAGTGCTGGTGTTTGGCCTGGTCTTCATTGTGGCGGGTCTGGCTTTCAAGATCGGCGCTGTGCCTTTCCACATGTGGATTCCCGATGTGTACCAAGGTGCCCCAACCGCGGCGACCTTGATGATCGGTGGCGCCCCCAAGCTGGCCGCGTTTGCCATTCTTGTCCGCTTGTTGGTGGAAGGCATGCTGCCCCTGGCGTTTGACTGGCAGCAAATGCTGTCGCTGCTGGCCATTGGCTCCTTGCTCATTGGTAACTTGGCGGCCATCGCGCAGACCAACCTCAAACGCATGCTGGCCTATTCGACCATCTCGCAAATGGGTTTTGTGCTGCTGGGTTTTGTGGCGGGCGTGATCAATGGCGAGACCACCCTGGCCGCCAACGCCTACAGCTCGGCCATGTTCTACATGGTGTCGTATGTGTTGACCACCTTGGCCGCGTTCGGCGTGATCATGTTGCTGGCCCGCCAGGGCTTTGAGAGCGAAGAGATCACCGATCTGGCAGGCCTGAACCAGCGCAGCCCCTTGTATGCGGGTGTGATGGCGATCTGCTTGTTTTCGATGGCCGGCATTCCGCCGATGGTGGGCTTTTACGCCAAGCTGTCGGTGCTGCAATCTTTGCTCGCATCAGGGCAGGGCTTTTATCTGGGCTTGGCGATTTTCGCAGTCATCATGTCGCTGATTGGCGCTTTCTATTACCTGCGCGTGGTCAAGGTCATGTACTTTGACGAGCCGGTCACAGCCACCACCGTATCGGCTTCGCTCGATGTGCGTTTGGTCTTGTCCACCAATGGCCTGCTGGTCTTGTTGTTGGGCATTTTCCCCGGTGCACTCATGGCTTTGTGCGCCGATTCGATTGTGCGCATGCTGGCGGTTTGATGCTTTGAACACCGCACCATGAGCACGTCCTCCCAAATCGGTTTGTTGATCCTGCTGGCATTGCTGGCCGCCAACGTGCCGTTTTTTAACCAGCGCATCATGCTGATGGGCCCACAGCGCCTGTCCAAGCCTTTGCTGTGGCGCTTGATGGAGCTGGTGGTTTTGTACTTCGTGGTGGGCGGTGTGGGCCTGGCTCTGGAAAACCACGGCGGACAGGTGGCCCCGCAGGGCTGGGAGTTTTATGCGGTGACCGGCACCATGTTCATCACGCTGGCGTTTCCGGGTTTCGTTTACCGCTACCTGATGCACCGCAAACACTGAGTGCAGCACGGCTCTCACACTGGTTTGCATGTCTGACGACCACCTGATCGAGCACCGGGTCCACCAGGAAGAGCTCTTGCGCGGGCGCTTCCTGCATGCTTTCCGCGACACCGTGCGGCTGCCCAATCAGAACCTGTCTACCCGCGAATACGTGGTGCACCCCGGCGCCGTCATGGTGATTCCCATGCTCGACACGCCCGACGGTCTGCGCTTGGTGATGGAGCGTCAGTTTCGTTATCCCGTCGGGCAGGTCATGACCGAGTTCCCGGCCGGCAAGCTCGATGCCGGCGAAGACCCCTGGTTGTGCGCTCAACGCGAGCTGCAAGAAGAAACCGGCTACACCGCCCGCCAGTGGGCCCGCGCCGGGGTGTTGCACCCGGTCATCGCGTACTCGACCGAGGTGATCGAGATCTGGTTTGCCAAAGAACTGACTTTGGGCGAGCGTCAGCTGGATAAAGACGAATTCCTGGACGTCTTCACCGCCAGCCCCGCCGAGCTGATGGCCGCTTGCCAGCAAGGCCGCTTGACCGATGCCAAGACCTTGACGGGCTTGCTCTGGTTGCAAAACGTGCAATCGGGCCAGTGGCCCTTGCATTGGCAAACCGTCGCCTGAACCGCTGGCATGAAAGTCCTCGACCTGCAATGCCGCTTGGGCCACAGCTTTGAAGGCTGGTTTGGCTCTCAAGACGACTACGACGCTCAGCGCGAACGGGGCCTGGTGACCTGCCCGGTGTGCAACGACAGCGAGATCACCAAAAAGCTGTCAGCACCGCGCTTGAACCTGGGCCACGGCACAGCCCCCAAAGTGGAGCTGGGGCAGGAGGGCGCTGAACCTGCGGGCGCGGGCAGCGCTGCGGGTGGTTCGCAATCCTCCGCTGCCGACGCCCCACCTGCTCCACCAGCCCTGCCTGACATGCCGCCCGATGCCTTGCAGCAGATGCAATCGGCCATGATGAAAATGGTGCGCCACGTCATGGCCAACACCGAAGATGTGGGAACGCAATTTGCAGAAGAAGCCCGCAAGATCCATTACGGTGAGCGCGAAGAGCGCAACATCCGCGGCCAAGCCACGCGCGAAGAAACCGAGGCCCTGATCGACGAAGGCATCGAGGTCATGGCTTTGCCCGTGCCGGAAAACCTTAAAGGGCCTCTGCAGTGACTGCAGGTGCAGAGCCAAATGAAACACGCCCTGCACATCGACGACGCCGAGGTCGAGCTGAGCGCCATCCGGGCGCAAGGCCCGGGCGGGCAAAACGTCAACAAGGTCTCCAGCGCCATCCAACTGCGTTTTGATGTGGCGAACTCCGCCTTGCCAGACGACGTCAAGCAGCGCTGGCTGGCGTCGGGCGACAGTCGGTTGACGCTGGAGGGCGTTTTCATTTTGAAAGCCCAGAAACACCGCACCCAAGAAGCCAACCGGGTGGACGCCTGGGCCAGGCTGTATGAAACCCTGGACCTGTACGCCAAGCCCCCCAAGCCGCGCAAGGCCACGAAACCCACTTATGGCTCGGTGCAAAGGCGGCTGGAGGGCAAGTCGATTCAGTCCAAGATCAAGGCCTCAAGGCGGGGCCAGGACTGATGGCCATCAAGTCACACGTCGTGACGCGCCTATTCGTTGCTCCACAAACTTGAAATCGGTGCTGTCCAGATGCCTTCGCAGAGAGACATGGTTTCGTGAAAGACAACAGGCGTGTCTTCCAACGCCTCCGTTTGGCGAAGTTCCATTCGGCGTAAATAAAAATGTTGAGGTTCCACGCCGAAAAATGTGCCGTAAATTACGGAAATAATCGACGTAAATTACGGATTTATAGCCTGTAAATTTCGGAAATAAACTGTTTGACCTGCTGCGCCGCATCGCCCGCTTGGACATCGATCACCTGCCGCCCCGGCATGCTGCGCAGCCAGGTGATTTGCCGCTTGGCCAGTTGGCGGGTCGCGAAGATGCCGCGCTCCAGGATCTCGGTTTCGTGCCAACCGGCATCCAGCCCTTCCCAGGCTTGGCGGTAGCCCACGCAACGCATCGAGGGCAGGTCGGGGTGCAGGTCGCCGCGTGCCCGCAGGGCCTTCACCTCGTCCAAAAAGCCCGCCGCCAGCATTTGTTGAAAGCGCAGCGCGATGCGGTGGTGCAGCCAAGCGCGGTCGAGCGGCTCCAGGCTGATGACGGGGATGTGCCAGTCGGGGGCGTTGGCCTTGGCGCTTTGGTGAAAAGAGCTCAGGGTTTGGCCGGTGGCAGTCCAGACTTCCAAGGCGCGGCCAATGCGCTGGCTGTCGCCCGGGGTCAGGCGGGCGGCCGTCTGTGGGTCCACCTGGGCCAGCTGCGCGTGCAGGGCGGGCCAGCCCAGCTGCTCGGCTTGTTGGTGAATTTGAGCCCGCACCAGCGGGTCGGCCGCGGGGATGTCGTTCAGGCCTTCCAGCAGCGCCTTCAAATACAGCATGGTGCCGCCCACCAACAGCGGTGTTTTGCCGCGTGCACGGATGTCGCGGATCAGTCGGGTGGCGTCTTTGGCGAATTCGGCTGCGCTGTAGCTGTGCAGCGGGTCCAGCGTGTCAATCAGGTGGTGCTGCACAGCGGCCAGTTCTTCGCGGCTGGGTTTGGCGGTGCCGATGTCCATGCCCCGGTAAACCAGGGCCGAGTCGATGCTGATGATTTCTGCGCCGCCTTGAGGCTGCAGGGCTTGGGCCAAGGCCAGTGCCGCTGCGGTTTTGCCGCTGGCCGTGGGGCCCACGATGGCGATGGCGTCGGGTTTGATCATGCCGCTGCTGTTGCCATGAGCACTGGGCGGCCGTGGCGCTGAACGGCGGTCCAGGCCACCAGCGTGATGACGATGGCCCAGAGCAAGACGCCGTGCGCCAGCGCAAACACCGGGCGGTCCATGTGGGTGCTGAGCCAGGCGCCCATGAAGAATGCGCCCAGCATCATCAAAAACCCATTCAATGCCGAAGCCGTGCCTGCCCGTTGCGGAAAGGGCGCCACGGCGCCGCTTTGACCGCATGGCTGATGGACGCCGTGGCCCAGCATGAAGATGTACATGGGCACCATGACGGCCCAGGCACCGTACCAGTCCTGACCTTCACCGGCATGGGCCAGCGCGGCCATGCTGACACCGCCTGTGACGGTCAGCACCGCTGCCATGCCCACGGTGCGGTGCACGCTGGTGCGGCGCAGCATCCAGCGGCACAAGAAGGTGCCCACGATGTAGGACAGCGACATGCTGAGCATCAGAAAACCATAGGCCGTTTTGCTGTAACCCATGAATTGAATGAAGACAAACGACGAGCTGGCCAGAAAAGTGAACAGACCTAGGTAAGACGCAGAAGCCAAAGCGCACCAGGTGAGGAAAACGGGGTGGCGCAGGATGTCGAGGTTGGCGCGAATCAGGGGACCGGCGCGCAGGGCGTGCGCATCGGGTTGGGCCAGGGTTTCTTCGAAGCGCCAGGCCAGCAAGGCGAGGGTGCCGGCGCCAAACACCGCGACGGCGATCAGGGCCACGCGCCAGCCCAGCCAATCGGTGAGCAGGCCGCCCAGCGGCGCGCATGCGCAAGCGATGATGCCCAGGCCGGTCAGGGCTTGCGACATGACGGTGGCACCTTGGCTTGGTGCAAACAGGTCGCGCACCACCGCGCGTGCGGCCATGACCCCCGCGCCCATGGCGATGCCTTGCAGGGTGCGGCCTGCGATCAGCCAGGCCATGCTGGGGGCAAATGCACAGGCCACCGATGCGAGTGTGAAAGCAGCCATGCCCCACAGCAGGATGGGTCTGCGTCCAAAGCGGTCCGACATGGGACCCCAGACGAGCTGGGACAGACCAAATGCCAGGAGCAGCGCCGTGAGAGTGAGTTGGGCCTGGCCCATGCTGGCACCAAAGCCTTCGGTGATAACGGGCAGGGCCGGCAAATACAAGTCGCTGGTGACGGGCTGCAGTCCGAGCAGCAGGGCCAGGATGAGGACGATGAGTTTTTGACCCATCACCGGCCTCGCAAAAACAGCGCATCCAGATCGCGCAGCGTCATCTGCCGCCAAGTGGGCCGGCCGTGGTTGCACTGGTCGGAGCGTTCGGTGTCTTCCATCTGGCGCAGCAAGCCGTTCATTTCATCGAGCGTCAGGCGGCGGTTGGCGCGCACAGCGCCATGACAGGCCATGGTCGCCAAAATTTCATTTTGGGCGCGTTGCACCACCGTGCTGGCGTCGTGCTGGGCCAGCTCGGCCAACACGCTGCGCGCCAACTCCACCGCATCGCCTTGCGCCAAGCTGGTGGGCACGGCGCGCACGGCCAGGGTCTTGGCCGACAGGGGTGAGATCTCCAGCCCCAATTGTTCCAGCGCTTCGGCGCAGGCTTCGGCGGTGGCCACTTCGTTGGGGGTGGCGGCAAAGGTGGCCGGGATCAGCAGCGGTTGGCTGGCGATGCGCGAGGCGTCGGTGGTGTTGAGCTGGTTTTTAAGGCGTTCGTAGACGATGCGCTCGTGCGCGGCGTGCATGTCCACCACCACCAGGCCTTGCTTGTTTTCGGCCAGGATGTAGACGCCGTGAAGTTGCGCGACGGCGCGGCCCAAAGGCCAGGGGTTGTCGGCGGCGTTGGCGCTTGGCCAGGGCTGATCGCGGTCAGAGACCGCTCCTACGGGGGGAGGCGTTGTGTGGGAGCGGTCTCCGACCGCGAAAGGGGCTGGCCAATCGGCAGGACGGGCTTCTTGTGCACCAAGCGCTTCACTGCGCTCAGGGGGGTTCCACAGCGCCTTCAGGTCGGCCATGGCTTGTTCGCCGTCCACGCGGGGGCGCACAAAGTCGGCTGGTTTGTAGCTGGGGGCCGAAAAGGTCGAGGGACCAGGGCGCTCAAAGGCCATGCCGCCTTGTTGCCAGGCGGCCGATTCGGGCAGGGCTTTGGGGTCGGGACCGTTGTTCAGCGCAAAGCCACTGGTGGTGTTCGCAGCGGCGTCGTTCAAGTTTTGCGAGCGTGGCGCGGCCAGTGCGTTTTCGAGGGCATGCCGCACGGCCTGGTGCACGGCGCGGCTGTCGCGAAAGCGCACTTCGATCTTGGTCGGGTGCACGTTCACATCCACCAGTGTTGGGTCAATCTGCATGAACAGCGCATAGGCCGGTTGCTTGTGGCCGTGCAGCACGTCTTCGTAGGCGCTGCGCGCACCGTGCATGACCACTTTGTCACGCACAAAACGGCCATTCACGTAAGCAAACTGATGGTCGGGACGCGAGCGCGCGGCATCGGGCAAACCGGCTCGGCCCATCACTTTGAGTGGCCCGGCCTGGTATTCGATGGGGATGGACTGGGCCACAAACTCTTCGCCCAGCACATCGGCCAAGCGCTGCTCCAGGCCTGCCGCGCCAGTGTGCACGCGCCACTGCTCGACCAGCTTGCCTTCGTGCCAGATGGCAAAACCCACGTCGGGGCGAGCCAGCGCGTGGCGGCGCACCGCTTCAATGCAATGCGCCAGCTCGGTGCTGTCACTTTTTAAAAACTTGCGCCGAGCGGGCGTCGAAAAGAACAGCTCTTTGACCTCCACCGTGGTGCCCACGGTGCGGGCAGCGGGGCGGATCTCGCCGGTTTGGCCATCGAGTGCAAAGGCGGTGGGCTGGCCGTCCATGCGCGAGAGCAAGGTGAGCTCGGACACCGAGTTGATGGCCGCCAGCGCCTCGCCCCGAAAGCCCATGGTCATGACCGATTCAAGGTCGTCCAAGTTGCCGATCTTGCTGGTGGCGTGGCGTTTGAGCGCGGTGGCCAGCTCGTCCGGCGCGATACCGCCGCCGTCGTCTTCCACTGAAATCAGCCGCGTGCCACCACCCATCAGGCGCAGCGTGATGCTTTGCGCCCCAGCGTCCATGGCGTTGTCCACCAACTCGCGCACCACCGAGGCAGGGCGCTCGACCACCTCGCCTGCGGCGATCTGGCTGATCAGTTCATCGGGGAGTTCGCGAATGGGGCGGCGCGCGGAAGCCGGGGTTTGTTGGGAAGTCACCGCCAGATTTTAGGGGCTCTGCTTGGGCGCTTGGGCGGGGATAATCGGCGCATGGACATTCTTTTGCAACTCGTTGATTTCATCCTCCACGTCGACCGGTATTTGGAGGCCTTTGTCGCTCAATATGGGGCTTGGGTCTATGCCCTGCTGTTTCTCATCATCTTTGTCGAAACCGGCGTGGTGGTCATGCCGTTTTTGCCGGGCGACTCGCTGCTTTTCATTGTGGGGGCGATGTGCGGCGCGGGTTTGATGAGCTTGCCCCTGGTCATGGGCTTGCTGCTCGTGGCGGCCATTTTGGGCGACCAGACCAACTACACCATCGGGCGCTATTTCGGGCCCCGGGTGTTTCAGTGGGAGAACTCGCGGTTTTTCAGCCGCCGGGGCTTTGATCAAGCCCACGCTTTTTACGAAAAATACGGCGGCATCACCATCATCTTGGCCCGCTTCATGCCGTTTGTGCGGACCTTTGTGCCTTTTGTGGCGGGCGTGGCCGAGATGACGCGCAGCAAATTCACCTTCTTCAATGTGGTGGGCGCGGTGATTTGGGTGGTGGGCCTTTTGTCGGTGGGTTACCTGTTTGGCAACCTGCCGATCGTGCAGCAGCATCTGAGCAAGATCATCTGGGCCTTGATCATCGTGCCAGGGCTGATCGCCCTGTTTGGGGCCTGGAAGGCGCGCCAAGCGGCTTGAGGTCAGCCCTGGTCACTCGCCAAAATTCAGCGGCAAGCCCACATAATTTTCGGCCATGGTGCGCGAGCCCGCTTCGCTGTGGACCAAGTAATCCAGTTCGGCGTCCTGGAACTTCTGGCCGATGTCGCCGTTTTCGGGGAAGTGGTGCATCAGGCTGGTGAACCACCAGCTGAAACGCTCAGCCCGCCAGATGCGGCGCAGGCAGCGCTCTGAATAGCTGTCGATGCCCGCCTTCGAGTTCTCTCGGTAGTATTCAATGAGAGCGGTGGACAGGTACTTCACGTCGGTGGCCGCCAAGTTCAAGCCCTTGGCACCTGTGGGCGGCACGATGTGGGCGGCGTCACCGGCCAAGAACATGCGGCCAAAACGCATGGGTTCGGTCACAAAGCTGCGCAGCGGCGCGATGCTTTTTTCGATGCTAGGACCGGTCACCAGATGCTCGCGGGCTTCGGGGTCGAGGCGGTTGCGCAACTCGGCCCAAAAGGCGTCGTCAGACCATTGTTCAACTTTGTCGGTCAAGGGCACCTGCAGGTAATAGCGGCTGCGCGTGGCACTGCGCTGGGAGCACAGCGCAAAGCCGCGTGTGCTGTTGGCGTAGATCAGTTCGTGGTGCACGGGGGGAGTGTCTGACAACACACCCAGCCAGCCAAACGGGTAGACCTTTTCGTATTCGCGGATTTTGTCTTTGGGCGCGCTGGTACGGCACACGCCGTGAAAGCCGTCGCAACCGGCGATGAAATCGCATTCGATGGTGTGCAGCTGGCCATTTTTTTCGTAGGTGACGCGGGGCTTGGCGGTGTCGAATTCGTGCACCTGCACGTTCTCGGCCTCGTATACCGTGGGCAGGCCCGCGGCCTGGCGTGCGTCCATCAGGTCACGGGTGACTTCGGTCTGGCCATACACCATCACGTTTTTGCCCCCTGTGAGCTGGTTCATGTCGATGCGGTGGCGAGCACCTTTGAACAAGAGGTCAAAACCGCCATGGACCAGGCCCTCCTTGTGCATGCGCTGGCCTACACCGGCTTCGTCGAGCAGATCCATGCTCACTTGCTCGAGCACACCGGCCCGGATGCGCGAGAGCACGTAGTCGCCACTTTGCCGCTCCACGATGACGGCGTCGATGCCGGCCTTGAACAGCAATTGGCCCAGCAACAAGCCGGAAGGGCCTGCGCCAACGATGGCCACTTGGGTGCGGGTGGTGCTCATGAGGTGTCTCCGGGAATGTGGGTCAAAGGCAATGCCCGCAAGCTTAGTCAAGAAGACAGGGCGTATTAGCGCTGTAGATTTTGGTTTGTGCGATGCTTGTTATTTTTGTGCGATGATCGCGCAAATTAACGCAGATCAATGGGTTTGTCCCAACGACCCTGTCGGGGCTGAAGCCGCCGACCTACGGGGTCTGCCACTTGTAGGTCGGTGGCTTCTGCCCCGACATTTCACGAACAAGGCCCAAATGACCATTGCTAAAGCCGACTACATCGAAGGCCTGGCCAAGGGCCTGGCCGTGCTGGAGGCTTTTGACACCGAGCGCCAGCGCCTGAACGCCACGCTGGCCTCCCAGCGCACCGGCATCACGCGGGCGGCGGCACGGCGGCATTTGCTCACGCTGGCCGAGCTGGGTTATTTGGAAACCGACGGCAGCCACTATTGGTTGTCGGCACGCGTGTTGCGTTTTGCCGGCAGCTACATGGCCACCTCGCGGCTGCCCCGCACCTTGCAGCCCACGCTCAACCGCTTGGCGCAGCAAACCCAAGCGGCCTTCAGCGCGGTCGTGCTCGATGGCGATGAATGTGTCATCGTCGCCCGCAGCGCAGGCGCGGCTGAGCCGGTGCGGCATCTGGCCTATGGCCTGCACTTGGGCGCACGCTTGCCCGCGCACGCCACATCGACTGGGCAGGTTTTGCTGGCCAATTTGCCCAGGGCCGATATGGCGGCCTGGCTCAAAGGCCGCAGCCTGGCACGCATTACGCCCCAGACTGAAGTGGGGTCGGTGGCGTTCAAAAAAATCATCCATCAGGTGCATCAGCAGGACCATGCTTTGTCGCGCGGAGCGCATGAGCTGGGTATCCACGCGCTGGCCGTACCATTGCGGAATATGCAAGGCCTTACGCTGGCTGCATTGAATGTGGTGGGGACCGCTGAGCTGCTGACCGATGCGGCTGTAGCACACAAGTGGTTGCCTTTGTTGCAGGATGCCGCGAAGGAGTTGCGACCTTTGTTGTGATGAATACTTTAGAATTTTTTTGAATAATGAAATCCTTCAATATTTTTAGGCATTGGGGGTAATGGATGCGCGCTCAAGTGTTTTCTTTGTCACTCGTTTTGCTGCTCAGTGCATGTGGTGGTGGTGGTGGTGGCCTTGAGGACGCTGTGACACCAGTGGAGAAAACATCTCGTCAATTGGCTCAGATGTGCTCGCCCGACAACATTTTGCAGGGCGATGCCTTGGAGCCAACCCAGTTGGGTACTTTGGCCGATGAACGCCGTTGGATTCGCGCTTATTTGAATGAGCGCTACCTTTGGTACAAGGACATTCCAGCGGTCAACGCCAGTGATGCACGCTACCAAATCACCGGTGAATCTGACTGGAAAAACTTCATCCATTCGATCAACAACTATTTTGACGATCTGTTGAATCCGAAGTACACCCCGAGCGGTGCGAAGGTGGATCAATTCAGTTTTTTGACCGCAACGTATTCTTGGAACCAATTTGCAGAAGGAGAAGAGCTGGGCTACGGTTGGTTGCTCAGTGAGCATGGCAGTGGAGCGTCCAGACGCATTTGGGTGTCGTATGTCTATCCAGGCACTCGAGTCGACTCTGCGACCCAGGCAGGCCTTCAGCGCGGGGATGAGATCATCAGTGTTGACGGTTGGGCCGTCAATGCGCCGACCCACGCCACTTCGGTGGATCAGGGTTTGTATCCCTCGCGTCCAGAAACGCACCGATTTGTGGTCAAGCGCAAGGGGCAGTTGGGCACTCAATCCTTCACACTGACCGCCGCTGCAGCGGTGCTCCCGCAGGCCGAACACAAGGTGGTTTGGGATTCAGCAAATGTCAAATGGGGGTATTTGCTTTTTAACAGCCATGTTGAATCCGCACAGTCACCGCTGCGGGCTGCCCTGAGCGATTTCAAGTCGCAAAAGATTGAACAATTAGTGCTCGATTTGCGCTACAACAGTGGGGGTTATTTGGCACTGGCCAGTGCACTGGCTTATGGTGTCGCAGGGCCGGAGAGGACTTTGGGAAAAACATTTGAAAAGACACGCCACAACGATCAACGATCTTCTGAGAATGAAAGCTTTCCCTTTTACAGCATCGACTTTGATGGGCGGGCCATTGAGGCTTTGAACTTGTCCAAAGTTTATGTATTGACCACTGCTGAAACATGCTCGGCCAGTGAGTCCATCATCAATGGCTTGCGCGGTGTGGATGTGGAGGTAGTCCACATCGGCGGCACCACATGCGGTAAGCCTTATGGCTTTGTGGCTCAAGACAATTGCGGCATCACCTACGCCGCAATGGAGTTTGAAGGTGTCAATGACAAAGGCCAGGGGGACTATGCCCAGGGATTTGTACCTGAGTGCGCTGTATCGGATGATGTGTCACGAGAATTGGGCACACCAAGCGAGCCCTTGTTTGCAGCGGCCGTGGCGCGTCATCGCGGGCAATCGTGTCCATCTCTGAGCGCTTCTCGGGCCTTGGGCAGTGCGGGTTTGCAAGGTTTGGGCGTGCGCGGCACAAAACTGATTCGACCTGAGTGGCAGCGCAACAAAATGCTGCGGCCTTGACACAAGAGTTCTTGGTGCGTGGTGTGCCTTTTGTTGGACGGCCTGAGAATTTCAGTGCCTCGGTTTGGCCCGTGCTTGGAGGTAGGCCTCAAAGGCTTGCGCACTGGTTTTGTGGGGCGTGTAGCCAAACCTGTTTTTGAGTGCCGTGTTCAGCAGCACAGGCCGGTAGCGCAAAAAGTCGAGTTGTTCCGGGCCGTATTGGCTGATGCCCAGTCGGCTGCCCACCCACAAAGCGGTTTGCAAAAGCCAAGCCGGCAACACACGCAGGCGTTTGTTCAGGCGCTGTGCAATTTCAAAAATCGTCAGGGCCCCGTCACCCGCCAGGTTGAAGCAGCCACTCGGTGCCTGGCCACTCAGGGCGTGCACGATGGCCCCGGTCACGTCTTCGTCCCAGATGAAGACGAAGGGGCTGTCTGAGCCCTGGATGGCCAGCAGGCGGGGTTTTTCAAACAGCGCAGTGATCTGGTTGTTGACGCGCTCGCCCAGGATAGTGCCGATGCGCAGCACCGTTTGCAGCAGCTGCGGGTGGGTTAAGCGGTACTGCGCCAGCATCTCTTCAACCAGGCGTTTGTGGTGGCTGTAGGCAAAGCGTTCGTTGCCGCGCAGCGGCATGTCTTCGGTGAGCCACGCGGGGTTGTCGGCGTGGTAACCATAGGCCGCGCCGCTGGACGAGACCACGATGTGCTGCACGCCATGCGACACGCACGCTTGCAACACGTTGCGCGTGCCTTCCACATCGACCGAGTATTCAAAGGCGCGGTTGGCGTTTTTGCCGGGCGTCACGATGGCGGCCAGGTGCACCAGGGTGTCGATGCGGTGCGCCGCCACGGTGTTGGCCAGGGCCGGGTCGCGCACGTCTTGCGTGAGGTAGGTGATGCCAGGCAGGCGCTGCACATCAGGCACTTCGCGCACGTCCACCGCGATCACGACCTCGCAGTCAGCTTGCCGTGCCAGCTGTCTGATCAGCCCTTGGCCCAGAAAACCCGCTGCGCCCGTGACCAACACACGCTGGGCACGCGGCGTTGATGCTGGGTTCATGCGGCCGGGTCTTTGAGGGGTCGACGTGCCCACCAACCCGCCAGCAGCAGCCCCGCGATGATGTCCCAAAAGCCCCAGACGCCCGCCACCACGGCCATGCCGCCCAGTCCGTCAAAAAAACTGAAGATCAACACCAACCCCAGACCTGCGTTGCGGATGCCGACCTCGATCGACAGCGCGCGGCTGTCGTAGTCGGACAATCGGGCCGCTTTGGCCGCAGCCCAGCCCGTGCCAAAAGCCAGCGCGTCGTGCAAGATGACCGCCACCAGCACCAGACCCACATAGTCCAAAAAGTAACGCCAGTTGCCCGCGATGGCGGCCACGATGAAGCCGATCAGGGCCATGAAACTGATGATGCGCAGCGGCTTTTTGAAGCGCTCGGTCCAGACCGGCAGATAGCGGATGCACAGCAGGCCCAGCACGAAAGGAATGCCGATGATGAGCAGGATGTGCGCAAACATCTGCACCGGGTCCAGTGCGATGCTGGTCAACAACTTGGAGCCCGTGGGGTGCAGGCCGCCCCAAAAAGCAAAGTTCAGTGGCATGGCCACCACCGCGATGGCATTGGACACGGCCGTCATCGACACGCTCAGGGCCACATTGCCCTTGGCGCGGTGCGTCAGGATGTTGCTGACATTGCCCGGCGGGCAGCAGGCGATCAGGATCATGCCCAAAGCGATGCTGGGCGAGGGCTGCAGCACCAGGGTCAGCCCATAGGTGATGGCAGGCAAGAGCAGAAACTGCGCCCCAATGCCCACGGCAAAGGCCATGGGCATGCGCAGCAGGCGGCGAAAGTCGTCGGCCCGGGTGTCCAGCGCGATGCCGAACATCAAAAAAGCCAGTACACCGTTGAGCAGGGCCAGCGAGGCGGGGTTGAAATTCAGACGGATCTCGTCAACAGGCAGCATGAGGGCTTTCGTTGGGAATGGGGTTCAGGCCAGCGCCGTGGCGGTTTGGCGCATGGTGTCGCGGTACACGTCCTTGTTGACGTAGCAGGCCATGCGTTCGACCTTCAGGTAGCGGTAGCCGCCCGACAAATCGGGCGAGGGGCCTTGGCGCGCTTTGGAAAACGCCAGCGCCTTGGCCTGGCCCGCGTCCAGGCCTTTGAAGTAAAGCGCCATCACTTCGGCCTGTTCGGCACGGCCTTCCCAACCCAGGCCCGCTGCCTCGACCATGCCCAGCACGGCCAGACGCTCAAAACGCGGCGCAAAGATGTTCAGGTACAGCTGGGGCGAGAGGCCTTGCCAGTTGAGCAGGGCGTTGTTGATGAAGGGGTAGTGCAGCTTGTAGCCGGTGGCCGCCATGACCAGGTCGTAGTCGGCTTGGCTGCCGTCTTTGAAGTGCACGGTGTGGCCATCGAGCCGATCCACGTCGGGCTGCACTTTCACGTCGCCATGGCCAATGTGGTGCAGGATGAGCGAGTTCACGATGGGGTGCGACTCGTACATTTTGTAGTCGGGCTTGGGAAAGCCAAAGCGCACCGGGTCGCCCGTGAACCACTTGAGCAGGGTGCTGTCGACTTTTTGCTTGAGCCAGCGCGGCAGTTTGGTTTTGCCCCCCACGGTGTCGGCGGGCAGGCCAAAGACATATTTGGGCACGAAGTAATAGCCCCGGCGTACCGAGATGTCCACGCTTTGCGCGTGGTGCACCGCGTCGACTGCGATGTCGCAGCCCGAGTTGCCCGCGCCCACGATCAGCACGCGTTGGCCTTTGAAGTACTCGGCCTTTTTGTAGGCCGAGGTGTGCAGCACCTGCCCGCTGAATTGACCTGGCCACTTGGGCATGTTGGGTTCGGCCAGGATGCCATTGGCGATCACCACGCCTTTGTAGTCGTGGGTTTCCTGTTGCCCCGCGCCGACATCCAGGGTCACGCGCCACAGTGTGTCGGGCGCATCGCTCACGGGTTCGACATGCAGCACCCGCACGCCAAAGCGGTAATGGCGCTTCAAGTCAAAGTGTTGGGCATAGGCTCGGAAGTAAGCGAGCAGCTCTCGGTGGCTGGGGTAATCGGCCGTGCCGCCTGGCATGGGGAATTCCTTGAACTCGGTCGTGCGTTTGCTGGAGATCAGGTGGGCCGACTCGTACACGGTCGAGCGCTCGTTGCCGATGTTCCATAAACCGCCGACGTCGGTGTGGGCTTCAAAGCCTTGGAACGCGATGCCGTGTTTGGAGAGGGCCCGCGCCCCGGCCAGGCCGGCGGGGCCTGCGCCAATCAAGGCGAATTGTTGGTGTGTGGCAATGCTCATGACGTGCGTTGGCGAGGGTTGTCAGAAAGGCCGGGAATCGGCGTAGCCCCGGCCTGGTGGGCGCGTGGTTTGCGGGGCTGACCCAGCAAGATGCGGTCGTGCCAGCGGACGGGCAACAGCGACAGGGCTTGCGACAGCCAGCCGATGCGGCGCGGCAAAACAATGTGTTCGCGGCCCTGCGCCACGCCGTGCAGCAAGTCGCGGGCCGCTTCATCGGGCTCCAGCAGGCCGGGCATCGCAAAGGTATTGCCCGCCGTGAGCGCTGTGCGCAAATAGCCCGGGCTGATGGTGTGCACCGTCAGGCGCGTCGGGCGCAGCTCGGCCCGCAGGCTTTGCAGGTAAGCGATCAGTCCGGCTTTGCTGGCGCAATAAGCCCCATTGCCCGGCATGCCGCGCCAGCCCGCCACGCTGGCCACGCCCACCAGCGCGCCGGGGCGCTGGCTGTTCAGCATGGCCTGCAGGAAGGGTTGGAACGTGGTGGCCACACCCAAGAGGTTGATCTCCAGCATGCGGCGCATCACGGCCAGATCGGCCGGGTCGCTGGTTTCAAACCCACCGGCCACACCGGCATTGGCGACCACCAGATCTGGCGCCCCCCAGTGCTGCAAACAGTCGGCGGCCATGGCCTGCATGGCCTGGGCGTTGGAGACGTCGGGGGTGTAAATGCGGCAGCGCTCGGGGGCCAGTGCCTGCAAGGCTTCCAATGGTGGGTGGTTCAGGCCGACCAGCGCGACCTGCGCACCCGAGCCCAGCAACTGCCGCGCCAAGCTTTGCCCCAAGCCCCCGCAAGCTCCTGTGATGACGGCGCGTTGGAACGAGGGCATGGCGTATTGGCTGAAATTCGGGTGAGTGGAATTGTTTGCAATTTTGGCACGATCAATCACCCTTGGGCCTCAGTGAAGACCCTTGCGAAAGGTCAGTTCAAGGGCTGCACTGGCTGGCGGTCTTTTTCCCGACCACAGGCCGCACGCAGAAGTAGCGGATTTGGGGCGACTGGAATTCCTTGATCGATCGCACCATGGACGGGTTGGGCATTTCTGGGGCCATCACCCGTTCTTGGGACAGGGCCCACAAGCCCTTGCTGCTGTTCACGCCGCCGTTCCAGTCGCCCAATTCACTCAGGTAAACGTACTCACCCACGGTGGGCAATCTGGCTTGCATGCATTCACAGGCGAACTGGGCTTTGCGCGGCGAGTTGGTGGTGCCCAGCACGTTGCCTGGCGCACCCAGCAGTTCTAAGGTTTTCCCCAGGTAAGTGACCTGGCTGGGAAAGTGCGTTTTTTGAAACTGGCTGAACACTTGGTAGGCGATTTGTCCCATCACCGATTCCGGCATGCCCCGAGCCTGGTAGTTGAAGCTTTGTCCAAGCTGGGTTTCGAGGTGCAGAGTCACCAGCACATCGCCTTTGCAACCCGGGCTGAATGAGTAAGTGCCCCAGGCCATGCCAGTCAAGCCCTCGACCTGTTTGGCATCCAGGGTGCCCTGTCTTTGCTGGGCGCGCAGCACGCGCACCAACTCGCTCAGGGCCGTGGGGTTGAAGAAACTCACCTTGCGCACTTGGGGATGGTGCAGTTCGTACACCCGGTCAAGCGCGGCCTTGAAACTGCCTTCGAGCAAGACGTCCATGCCAAATCCGCCCGTGGCCCGCTGCCGCCCTTGGTCGATCAGGCTGTCCAAGGTCTGCAGCAACTCAGGTGCTTGTTTGGGCTCTGCGCCAGCGCGGATCAAGTCGCCCAACAACCGGGCCATGTCGCTGGCCTGTTGAGCGCGGGTACGGCCATAAACATCCTGGTATTGGCACAGATCTTGGCCGCGAACGAAGGGGAGGGTCGGCCACAAGGTCACTTGGGCAGCGCTGTAGGCTTGATCTGCCAAAGCCTGTCCGCCCAAGACCGTGCCACAAAAAATCAGACCCACATTTCGCATCATTCGCGCCATCATCGTCACAAGCCCAAGACATGGCCTTGACTTACATCAATGAATCAGCTCAAAGGTTTCAACTCAGGAACCCATCCCCAAGATGAACTGGCGCACGCCCAGCTCGTCCATTTGTCTTTGCTCATAGCGCTTGACGTCTTGCGCCACGGCCTTGGCGTCTTGCTCGTGCAGCGACTGCATTTTGTGCAACTCGATTTCGGCTTGCAGCCTTTTTCGGCGCATTTGCGCCAAAGTGCTTTGGGCTTTGCCCAAATCCACCACCACACGCTGTTGCAGGTTCAGCAGCTGGGCCATGAACTGGCGGTGGTTCATGCTCGCTTGCATGCCCATCACCGTGGAGTCCCTGGCTTGTTCTTGCAGCCGGTACTCGTCGTACAGCTTGCACAGGCGCTGGTGGCTGGCTTCGAGTTGCGCCACCCGGGCCATGGCCTGGACGATGTCGTTTTGGACATCGTTGACCGCTTCTTCGGCTTTTTTAACCAGCACGGGCCAACAACTTCTGGCTTGTCGCATGTCATTCTCCTAATAGGGTCATTGGGTCATCAGCGCTTGCACTTGCAGCCGCGTGGTGGCCGCATCCTGGCTGGTGTGCATGTCTTGCTGCAAAAAGGATTCCATCTGGGGACGCAAGCGGATGGCTTGGTCCAGATCGGCATTGCTCCCCGCCTCGTAAGCGCCCACC
The DNA here is from genome assembly GCA_945897795.1 of Limnohabitans sp. Rim8. Lineage (GTDB taxonomy): Bacteria > Pseudomonadota > Gammaproteobacteria > Burkholderiales > Burkholderiaceae_C > Limnohabitans_A. Next base: position 20,681 of record CAMDFT010000032.1, read on the forward strand.
TGAATCAAATCTTGGTTTTGCTGGTACAGCGACCACAGTCGCCTGAAACGGTTGGCCAGTTTTTGGTCTTCGGGCGAGATCAGGTTTTGCATCACCCGCGAGACCGAGCCGTTCAGATCGATGGCGGGGTAGTGCGCCGCGTCGGCCAGCTTGCGCGACAGCATCACCTGGCCATCAAGCGAGGCGCGGGCGATGTCCACGATGGGGTCGTTCGCATCGTCGCCCTCGGCCAGCACGGTGTAGATGGCGGTGATCGAACCCACGCCGTGGCGGCCTACGCCAGCCCGTTCAATCAAATTGGGCAGCAGCGCAAACACCGAAGGCGGGTAGCCCTTGGCGGTGGGCGGCTCGCCCACGGCCAGACCGATCTCGCGCTGTGCATGGGCCACGCGCGTCAGGCTGTCCACCAGCATCAACACGTTCTTACCCTGGTCGCGGAAATACTCGGCAATCACATGCGTCATGTGCGTGGCTTTCAGGCGCAGCACGGGCGATTCGTTGGCCGGTGCGGCGATCAACACCGACTTGGCCAGGCCCACTGGACCCAAAGATTCTTCGATGAAGGCCTGCACCTCGCGGCCGCGCTCGCCAATCAGGCCAATCACCACCACGTCGGCTTCGGTGAAGCGGGTCATCATGCCCAGCAACACGCTTTTGCCCACTCCTGAGCCCGCCACAAGCCCAAGGCGCTGGCCCCGGCCGATGGTCAACATGCCGTTGATGGCTTTGACACCCACGTCCAGCACTTCCTTGATGGGGCCGCGCTCCATGGGGTTGATGGGGCGGCCTTGCAGGCTCAGCACATCGCGGCACTCGGGCGGTGGTTTGCCGTCCAGCGGTTGGCCGCGCCCGTCGATGATGCGGCCCAGCAAATCGGGGCCCAGGCACACTTGTGAGGTGTGGCTGATCACACTGACCTTGGCCCCCGGGCCAATGCCCTGCGGCTCGGTAAAAGGCAGCAAAAACAGGGTTTCGTCGTTGAAGCCCACCACCTCGGCTTCGACCCGGTGGCCCATTTGGCCGACGATTTCACAGCAAGCGCCCAAGGGGGCCATCAGGCCGCGTGTTTCCAAGCGCATGCCCACCAGGCGCACCAAGGTGCCGCTGCGTTGCGGCTCGGGCGCATGCAAGTCGCCGATCAGCTGGTTGACTTCTTGGTCGAAGTTCATGCCGGGCTGTCCTCATCGGGTTGTGCGGTTTTGATGTCACTGTCTTGCACGTCAATGACCTGGCGGTCCCAGTCGCGCTTGGGCGTGTTTTCGGGCAAGGCGTCCACTTTGTCTTGCACCAAGCCAGAGCTTTGCATCCAGGCCTCGGGCTGGGCCAGCAGGCGGCGCGCCAGTGGCTCCAGACGGTGCTCGATCAGGTCTTGCACCACGGTGTCTTGCACGCGCACGCGCACGCTGCCGGGGCGCAACTGCGCGTCGGCCTCCAGCTGCAGGTGTTCGGTAGCCGCTTGCCCCAGCGCTTTGACGCGTTGCAGGTCTTGCGGGTTCAGGCTCACTTGCACCGGCTGGGCCGGGTGGTCCAGTTGCTGGATGCAGCCCTGAATTAAGCCGTTCACGGCTTGGCCGGAGAGTTGTAATTCGGCGCGCACCAATTGCTCGGCCACATGCAGCGACAAGCGTTTGAGAGGTTCAAAAAAGCGTTGTGGGTCCTGGCTGATGCTGCGCAATTCGATGCCCAAGTGCCGGATCAGCTCGCGCTCTTTGGCGCGTTCGGCGTCGAGCTCGGCGCTCAGTTGTTCGCGCATTTGGGCTTGGCCATCGGTCAGGCCTTGCTGGTAGGCGGCTGTGCGCAGGGCAGTCAGGGCCGATTCAGAGACCAGGGTGTCCTCGGCTTGCTGCGGCAAAAGGGTTTCGGTGGTGGGTTCGCCGAATGGCTCTGCGTTGTCGTCGGACAGCTTGGCACCGGGCACCGGCTCGGGCAGGGTCAGGGCGTCGGTCGGCTCGGTGCGATCGGCCACGCGCCAGGGGCCAAAGGCGTGCGCTTTGGCTTCGTCCCATTGGGTGCGCAGGAAAACAGGGGCCTGGCTTTTGCCGTTGAGCAAAGGGCTGGCGCACCAGGGGGCAGGTTGGGCATTCTGGTCAGACAAAGCCATCGCCGCCTCCTGCCAACACCAGCTCGCCGGCATCGGACAGCTTGCGTGCCATGCGCATGATGTTCTTTTGTGCTTCTTCCACTTCGGTGATGCGCAATGGGCCTTTGCTTTCCATGTCGTCCACAAACATGACGCGGGCGCGTGCCGACATGTTGTCGAGGAATTTGTCCTTGACGTAGTCTGGTGCACCTTTGAGCGCGACCATCAACATGTCCGGCTCGGCCGTGCGCATGATGGCCTGGATGCCCCGGTTGTCAACGCTCACCAGATTCTCAAAGGTGAACATGTTGTCCTGGATCTTTTGCATTAAATCGGCGTCGATCACCGACAGGCTAGACATGATGGCCGATTCGAGCTCGACCTTGACCGAGTTCATGATTTGAGCGGCCGCTTTGACGCCACCGAAGCTGGACGATTTGGACGAAGAGTTGGTGGCGAACTGCTTCATCATGATTTGTTCGAGCTCTTCCATGGCCGACGGTTGCACCGTGTCCAGGCTGGCAATGCGTTGAATGATTTCTGGACGCGCTTCTGCGGGCAGAAAATTCAGAACGTCAGCGGCCACGATGTGTTCCAACACCGATAAGATGATGGCCACCACTTGGGGGTGTTCACCCCGGATCATCTCTGCAATAGAGCGGGCATCCATCCATTTGAGGATTTCCAAGCCCTTGCTGCCTTGGCCGGGCATGATGCGGCTGAGCACCGAAGACGCCTTGTCCTCACCCAAAGCGCGTTTCAAGACTTTCTCTACATAGTCCCCCGTGCCCAGGCCCAAGCTGGTTTGCTTCTTGAGTGTGGCCACAAACTCGTCGAGTACAACGTTCACCGCCTCTTGCGACAAATCGGCCACAGACACCATGGCGCCGCCCAGTGATTGAACCTCTTTGGGGTTCAAAAACCGAATGATTTCAGCCGCTTGCTGTTCGCCCAGCAAGAGCATCAGCACGGCAGCCCGCTGTGCGCCTGTCAGAGAGTCCAGTTCTTTTTGCAGCTCTTCGGTCATCACGATCGGTGCATCGCCCAAAGCCGATGCGACCACCTTGACCTCCTTGCCGTCCTTTCCCTTGGCATCCTTGCCTTTGGCGTCTTTGCCTTTGGCATCTTTCTCGTTGTCTTTTTTCGTGGCCATCGTTTTGTCCTTGTGTCTCTCAGGAAACCTTGATCATGCCCTTGAGCACGTTGGCCACTCGGCCTGAATCTTCGGCCACCAGCATGCGGATGAGGGCCACTTTGTCGTCGTAGGTGTTGGCCGTGTCCAACATGTCGATGCTGATGCTCGACTTCTTGGGCTTGAGCTTGGCCTTGATCTCTTCTAGGCTCTCGCCTTCGCCAATCTGGATCATGCGCATGTCTTCGGCACTGAGTTCGCCATCGGCCATGGCGGCTTTGGCTTTTTCTTCTTCGGCAATGGCCTTGGCCGTCGTGATGCTGCGCATGATGGGGCGCACCACAATCAGCATGAAAACGATGAAGCTGATGGCGATCAAGGCGCTGGTCAGGCCCGATTGCACTTTGTTTTCGATGTACCACGGAATGGTCTCGAGGGGTGCTGGCGCTTCAAAACGGGCGGGTACCACCGACACATTGTCGCCACGTGCTGGGTCAAAACCCACCACGCCACGCACCACCTGTTGCATTTGCTCCAGCTCTTGCGGCGTGTAGGCCAAGCTCTTGGGCGCTTTGGGGTCTACTGCGGCGCCATCGGCAGGCGGTGGCGCTGGTCGTTCGTTCACGATCACGGCCACGCTGACTTTGCGGATTCCGCCGCTGGCGCTGCGCACGTGACGGACCGTTCGGTCGAGCTCAAAATTGCGTGTGGAACGGCTACTGAGTGTGCTGTTGGATTCGGACTGGCCCTTGGTCGGGTCCACCTGGGTGCTGTTGGTGGTGGTGGGGGTGGGCGGTGGCGTGTTGGACAGTGAGCCCGGGATGCCTTCTGCAGCGCGCACGGCAGCGCGGTCTTCGGCCAGCACTTCCGAACGGGTGCGGGGGCCTTTGTCGCGGTTGTCAAAGTCTTCGGTGGTGCTTTCGGACTGGGTAAAGTCCAGCGACAGGTTCACCTGCGAGCGCACATTGGCCTCGCCCACCATGGGCGAGAGGATTTGCATGATGCGGTTGCGCAAGACCTCTTCCATTTGTTGCTTGTGCTGCTCTTGCGCAGAGGTCAGGCCCAGTTTTTGTTCTGTGGCCGACTCGGTCATCAACTTGCCCATGTTGTCGACCACGGTGACGTGGTCTGGTGAGAGGTAGGGCACGCTGGACGAGACCAAGTGCACGATGGCCTGCACCTGCGATGCCGAAACAGCGCGTCCGGGGTAGGGGGCTAGCACCACCGAAGCCTTAGGGGGCGTGCGGTCACGCACGAACACACTTTGTTTGGGCGTGGCCAAGTGCACACGGGCGCCTTGGACACTGCCAATTTGCATGATGCTGCGTGCCAGCTCTTGCTCCATGGCGGCATTGACCTTGACCTGCTCCATGAACTGGCTGGTGGTCATGGACGACTGGTCTTTCAGGCCATCCAGGCCCGTAGCGCCCGCCTTGGGCAAGCCTTGCGAAGCCAAAAAAATGCGTGCCTCATGAAAGCGGTCACTGGGCACCGTCAGCTGGCCTGTGGCCGGATCGATTTTGGGTTTGAAGTCGGATGTTTTGAGCGACTCGAAAGCCGCTTGCTGATCTGCCTCTTGCAGACCCGGCATGACGGGGCGGTAGGGCGTGGTCGACATCCAGGCATACGTCAAGCCAAACAGGACCATGACGGCCAGCATCACGATCAGCGGCAAAACCCGTCGCACCGAGGGTTGATTGAGCACCTTGGTGAAGGTGTCCGCCATGCCCAGCCTTTGCCAGGGGCTCAAACCGGTGCCCGGCTCGTTGCCGTCTTGGGTACCGGTTGGGGTGGTCAGTGCCGTGCTGCCTTGGGGGGCAGGCGCGGGTGCCGAGACGGCCCCCGAGTTGGCAGGCACGGTCATCATGCCGTTGTTCATTGTTGCGGTCGCTGTAGCCATGGTGTGTTCTCGTTAAATCGTTCAGACCGGCATGTTCAAAATGTCTTCGTAGGCTTTGAGGACCTTGTTGCGCACTTGCAAAGTCGCCTCGAAGGCCAAAGAGGATTTCTGCATGCCCAGCACCACATCGGTCAGGGCCATGTTCTCTCCCCGGTCAAAAGCGGCGCGCATTTCCGTAGACTGAACCTGTACTTGGTTGACCTGGCTGAGCGCACCCGAGACAAATTCACCAAAGCTGGGCTTACCAACATCGGGCGTCAGCCCCTTGAGTTGGTCAGCGCCCGGCAGACCGGCTGCCTGTGACTGGTGGCTGCGCAGGGTTTGCAGCATCGACTGGATGTTGGCGGGCGAAATGGCTTTGTCAATCATGCGTGTCTCCTTCAGCAGGCCGCTGCCATGGCCAGGCCGTGCTCACGCAACTGGGCCATTTTGTAGCGCAAGGTGCGTGGGCTGATGCCCAAGCGTTTGGCCGCTTCGGTTTTGCTGGGGGTGCTGGCCAGGGTGGCCATGATCACCTGGTGCTCGTTCAAGCGCACGGAGCTCTGCAGGTCGGTGGGTAAGCTGCCGGCTTTGTCCGTGGTGTCTGGTTCTTGCAAGCCCAGGTTGTCCTTGGCCGCGGCCATGAACTGTTCCATGTGCGTGGCCGATGGGGTCTCTTGTGGCACCACATCCAGTGCTGCACTCCAAGTCACAGGTGCCAAGGCCGCAGCGCTGGCGGTCAACCAGTCGTCAAACATCAGGTGTGCCGGCGTGACCACATGGTCGGTGCACAGCACTATGGCGCGGCGCATCACGTTTTCCAGCTCGCGCACATTACCGGGCCAGGGGTATTGCAGCAGCAGTGCTTGGGCTTGCGGGTGCAGTTGCCAAGGTTTTTTGTCGTGTTGCAACAGGCACTGAATGGCCAGCGGAATGATGTCACCAGGACGCTCGGCCAAGGGCAGCAGGCGCATGCGGAAAGTGGCAATGCGGTAGTACAGGTCTTCGCGGAACTCGCGCTCTGCGATGGCTTTTTTCAGGTCCTTGTTGGTGGCGGCCACGATGCGCACATTCAACTGGATGGTGCCTTGGCCACCCAGTCGGGTGAGTTGGCGCTCTTGCAGCACGCGCAGCAGCTTGCTTTGCAGGTGCATGGGCATCTCGCCAATTTCGTCCAGAAACAAGGTGCCGCCTTGGGCTTGTTCAAACAAACCCTTTTGATCGCGGTGGGCGCCCGTGAATGCGCCCTTGTCGTGACCAAACAGTATGTCTTCGATCAGGTTTTCCGGCATGGCGGCACAGTTGAGGGCCACGAACGGGCCCCTGGCACGGCCAGAAGCTTCGTGCAGCACGCGTGCCAAAACTTCTTTGCCCGAGCCGGTGGGGCCGACCAGCAGGGCGGTGACTTCGGCCAGGGCTACTTTTTGGGCCAAGGCCAGCAGGTGCTGGCTGGCGGGATCGACAAACACCACGTTGCGTGTGGGCTGGGTGCTCGTGCGGGCAGCGTTGGGGTTGAGCAGGCTGTGCAGACGCATCCAGCTGGCGCTGCGCGCGTCACATGCGGCCAACACGGCCAAGGCGCCCGCTTGGCTGGCTTCCACGGCCAGCTCCAGCTCTTGACGCTCGACCCGGGCCACCACGGGGGTGTTCAGACCGGCTTCTTGCAGGAGTTGCTGAACCGCCTTCAAACGGGTCACGTCCACGCTCAGGTGCAAAACCACCACAGCCGCATCGGCCGCGTGCGACACCAAGCTGTCCAGTGTGTGCACGGGCATCAAGGCCCAGCCACTGGCATGCAGGGCTTGGCTGTGCTCGGGGCTCAGCGGTTTTTCAGGGTCCAGCCAAAGGGCCAGAGGGGCAGATGCAGGAGATGGCTTCACGGTGTGGCCTCACATTCAGATGGAACATGTAAAGCAACCCTTGTGCCAGCATTAAAAATATTTAAAAGTTATTTTAAAAAAGAAAAAAGAATACTTTTTAACTTTTAATGTTCAGCCAAAAGCTTGACACGTCCAGACGAAAGATTGACAGAGTCGCTTGTCTAGGGCCGGTGGCTGCAATTGGGGGGGCAACCCTGGTTCGATCGGCGTGGCGCTAGGTGCAGGGCAAGGCGCAGGGCAAGGGCAAGGGCAGTTGGGTGTTGCTGCACATGCACCAAAGGGTCAAAGCTTCAAAGCGCCAGTCCATGCGCTCGTTCACGTGTTCGATGCAGGCGGGGCGTTGGTCTTGGCTACAAAAGATCTGCAAAACTCGCCATCGACCCGCAATACTTCAAGACAGGGCAACACTTTGGTTTGGAAGCCCATGGCGCGGCACACATAAGGCGTGGCTGGGACGTAGCTCACACCAAAAAATCGGCATTGCCAGCAGTTGGGGCCACGTGTGGGTTCGGCCGATGGCGTTGAATTAGAGGTCGGCGCAGTCAAGAAGTGTCCCATTCTTTGTCGTGATTGAACCCGCCACAAAAAGCATCTTCAGGCAGGTGTTGGATGGCTCAGTCGCGCAGCAAGTCCAGCACGGTGGCCAGGTCCAGATTGGCCTGCGCTGCCACAGCCAAATCTGGCGCAGTGGCCAAACCCTGGGCCGACAGCTGGCTGTTGGCTTTGGCGCACATGGCCACCAAAAACTGGCGGGTGGCTTCGGGCGTGTGGTGGGCAATCGGGGTCATGGCTTCTCCGTTCAGGGGCGGTCTGGGTTGGGGCGGCTTTGCAAGGCTGGCGCGGGCTGGCAGGGCGTAGCCCTGTCAAGAAAACGTCGGTCTTTTGCAAAGCCAGCGCTGTTCTTGATGGTTTGCAAAAGCTGTGCCAGAAAGCCTTTAGACGGACGAAAAAAAACCTGCAAACCCATGGGGCTTGCAGGCTTTGGCGCGGGCCTGGGGTGCTTAGCCTTGCAACAACTTCAGCACCGATTGGGGCGACTGGTTGGCTTGCGCCAGCATGGCGGTGGCCGCCTGCGAGATGATTTGTGTGCGCGCCAATTCGCTGCTGGCTTTGGCGTAGTCGGTGTCCAAAATGCGACTGCGTGACTCGGTGGTGTTTTGCGCCACGTTGGTCAAGTTGTCACCCGCATAAGTCAAGCGGTTCATGACCGCACCGTAGGTGGCGCGCTCGTCTGAGATTTTTCCCAATGCGGCATCCAGTCGGGCGATGGCCGTGTTCGCATTGCTTGCTGAGGTGATGTCGGTGTCATTGAGTTGTGCGTCGCCACTGAAAATTTGTGTGTCGGCTGGCGTTACTGTTGTGTCGGGAATGCCGGCGTCGGTCATGGGGACGGAGAAGTCCTTGAACTGAGCGGTGATGATTTGATTGGCATTAGACCCCACCTGAAACTTGATGTTGCGAAGCTCTTCACCCGCCGTGTCCGGTGCCTCCACCGTACCACCTGTGCCGATGGCTGAAGCACCAGTGGTCGTGTTGTTCATGATGATCATTCCGTTCCATTGCGTGTTTTGCGCAATGCGGTTGATCTCTTGCATCAGTTGGCCATATTCCAAATTCAGGGAGGTCCTGTCAGAGGCGGTGTTGGTGTCGTTGGCCGCCTGAACGGACAGTTCACGCATGCGCTGCATCATGTTGGTGACCTCAATCAAGGCACCTTCTGCAGTTTGCAACAGCGAAATGCCGTCGTTGGCATTGCGAACAGCCTGGTCCAAACCACGGATTTGGGCAGTCATGCGCGATGAAATGGCTAGGCCCGCGGCATCGTCTGCTGCGCTGTTGATGCGCTTGCCAGTAGACAACTGTTGCATGGCCGAGGCCAAGGCATCGTTGTTTTTGTTGAGCGCGTTTTGCGAAACCAACGACTTGATGTTTGTATTGATGACGGACATGGCGGTGACTCTTTATAAACTGGGTTCAGTGAAATGGATGGCGGCCGATCAGGGCGCTCAGTGCATCTGGGCCGATGCGGCTACGGGCACTTGCGCGGAGACCAGGTCTTGCAGTGCCAAAAACTCTTCACGCAATGTCGCGTCGGTGGGGTGGGCTGCCATGGCCTGCTGGGCCGCTTGCAATGCCTTGCCTGGTTCGCACTGGCAGCGCAGTACACGAATCAGGTGACGCCAGGTAAAGGGCGTGGCCGCATCGCCTTGGGTCTCGACCAGTTTGCGCAACATGTCTTCGGCCGTGGTCCAGTCTTGCTGGATCTCGGCCAGCAAAGAACTCATGGCCAAAATGTCCTCGCTTTCGGGGTACAGGCTTTGGCCTGCTGCTGCCAAGGCATTTGCCAAGGGAATTTGATCGGCAGCGACCAAGTCGGCCATGGTTTGGCGGATCTCAGCGGCAGAAAACTTCGAAACATCGCGCACGCTGAGCATGTGACCGATGGCCGCCTGTGACAGCATGGCTTGGTAAAGGGGTGTCATGTTCAGGTCTCCTGAAAAGGGGTGTCAAAATTTCGGTGCCACATGGCCTAAACCGAGGATGAACCCTTTTAAGCAAACCGCGTGCCAGCATTTCTTTAGCCTAAAACGACATTTATTTGCATGAAAACCTGTTGAAATTTAAAAAATTCGGTACTTGTGGACTGAAAACGGTAAGAAACTGGTTTTGTCATGGCTGAAAGCCCGTCAATACCGACCCAGCGGCAAAGCCTTGCCGACACGCGGCAAGGCTTTGTGCCACTCAATGACGGGAAAAGGGCGCGATGACTTTTGCGCGTCATTGCTAGCCAAGCGCGGCAATCTATGGACCGCTTCGTGCCTCGCGATGACGAGACAACCGTCACTGCGAGGAGCGCAGCGACGCGGCAGTCCATGCCCCCACAAACGTCAAGCCACCTTGAGCGCAGGCTTCACGCCCACCTGCTGCAAAGCACTGAACTCTTGCTGCAGCTGCGCATCTTTGGGGTGGGTGACCAAGGGAATTGTCGTCAAACACAATGCCCTGGCTGGCCACGGCCATGGCGCACTTGCGTCACTAAAGACAAGATAATTTTTGTAGGTTTCAAAATTAATCATGCATATATGATTTCTTAAATGGTTTAAAGCGCTATAAAATTTGCTTTAAATGAAATCCTTATCTCCGCCACCATTGCCCGTTGTACGCAGTCTGACTCGGCTCGGTCAGGCTATTTCGCTTGCGCGCCGGCGCAGGCACCTGACTCAGCAAGATTTTGCGCAGCGGATTGGCACCTCGGCTCACACCGTGCGGCGAATGGAGGCAGGACACCCGGGTACGGCCCTGGTTCATCTGGCCAGGGCATTGCAAGTGTTCGGGGAATTGGAGCAGCTCAATCAATTGCTCGACACGCCTCAGGACACCATCGGCCTGACCTTGATGGATGAAAAACTGCCCCAACGCGTGCGCAAGTCTCGCAAATCACCAGAATCAGGGGCGTTTTGATGGCCATCGACCCCAAACGACACCTGCTTTTTCTTGGCCCTGGCCGACACCGAGCCGGACGCGTGGGGACGGCGTGTGAGGTAGCTGCTTATTTGATGTGCCGTGGTTGGCTTCTACCGCTCGGGATGCGAGTAGGATTTTTTCCAGCTCCAGGAAAACCGGCGAAGATCTTCCTACGATGATCTGGTGGGGTTTCCTGACGAGCCGCGTTATCGCGCAGTGGTCAACACTAGAAAGGTCAAAAAATGATAATTGATACTGAAATCCGCCATGTTACGAAACCGGGCGCGAACCTTTTTCTTGAACTCGGATTTTCTGCCGAGGAAGCCAAACGGCTGCAGACCGCTTCGCGCCAGCAGATCAACGACACGCAGCAGCTCAAGGAGCAATTGATGTCGGAATTGGCCGAATGGATTGAACAGCATCACCTCAAGCAAGCTGATGCTGCGCAAATCCTGATGGTCTCGCGCCCGCGAGTTTCCGATGTGGTGAACAAGAAAACAGCCAAGTTCACGATCGATACGCTGGTCGAGATGCTCAGCAGGGTGGGCAAGCCTGTCAGGTTGGCCATCGGCTGAGATTTCACCGCGGTGACGGGGTATTTGGCTGCTATCACAACAGCCAGGTGCTGGCCCGGTGGTGCTCTATGGGGGAGGGCAGGGCCAGATGGGCAGGTGCCGACAGGGCGACCAACACCAATCGAGCGGTGGGCCATTGAGCTTGGGCGTCTTGCAGGGCCCGCACCTCGCGCTGCAGCGTGTCGGGTTCAGACAGGTCAAGACACACTTGCACCAGCCATGTCTGGCCTTCGGGCAGGTGGGCACAAAAATCCACCTCAAAACCACTGCGTGTGAGAACGTAGTGAACCCTGGCACCCTGGCGCTGCAGCGCGTGGAGTACGGCGGTCTCCAGTGCATGGCCGGTATTGGGGTGTCCTGAAGGGTCAAACAAAGCCATGAGGCCCGTATCCACCGGATACACCTTGCGAGGGTTGACTTGGCGACGACGCACCGAGTCGGTGTCCAGCTCGATGCAGCTGAGCAAAAAAGCGTCTTGCAGATGGGCCAACATCTGGTGCAGGGTGTCCTTGCTCACGGCCACGCCGCGCGATTTCAGGTCGCTGTGGAATTTGTTGATGCTGAAGGTCCCAGCCGCATTGCCAAGCAACTGTTGCACCAACCAGCGCAGCACTTGGGGTTGGCTCAAGTTGTGCCGCTCGACCACATCGCGCAACAAAACCACGTCCACATAATTGCGCATCAACTCGTTGCGGCTTCGTGCATCCAGTCCCTGAGCTTCAGGAAAACCGCCCTGCTGCAGGTAACGCAACAAAGCATGGTCTAGCCTGGACAACTCAGCTTTGGGCAAACGGTCCAGCGGCAGGCTTGGCTCTTGACCCGCATGGCGCAAAGCCTCGCGGAAACTGAAGGGTGTGACCACCGCCTCAAGTGCTCGGCCGCGCATGCTGGTTGCCACTTCGCGAGACAGCAACTTGGCCGATGAACCGGAAATAAAAACTTCGACGTTTTCTGTGTCGATCAAGCGGCGTATGAACAACTCCCATCCGCTGACCAGCTGAATTTCATCGAGAAAAAAAGTACAGCGCCGCACATCTCGCCACTCAGGGTGCAGTTGGTAAAACTCTTCCACAAGCATGTCCAGATCTTGCATCTGCATGCTGGCGAGCCGCTCGTCCTCAAAGCTGAAGTACAGCAAAGCTTCGCGCGGTGTGCCTTGCGTGTGGCGCTGGGCGAGTTGTTGCCACAAAAAACTGGTTTTGCCTGCTCGGCGCATGCCGATGACGGCCAAGGCCTTGCCTTTGACCGCGGGCAACCACACGTCGCGCAAGGTAAGACTTGGCAAGGCTGCAGATTGTGCATCGATGATTTTTTGACGGATGGTTTGGCGAAGTTGGCTTTGCATGCCAGACAGTTTAATCAAATATTGTCTTTATTAAAAGGACAATTTTAGTGGTGTCCCAACGTTTCACATCACAGGTGATGCGGAGTTTTGTGTAAAAGGGCTGCAATCAGCCCTTGGGCAACTGGGTCGAAAAATCTTTTTGGTATCCCAGGCCAGAGTACCGATCATGAGCTACCCGCCATTGCACATCGCGCGATTCAGTGGGATTGCACTCACTGAGGGCATCGAAGTTCATCACCTTGAAGGGGTGCCCGTCAAGATCACGAATGTGCCCAAAACCATTGCGGACTGTTTCAAGTACCGTCACAAGATTGGCTTGGACGTGGCCATGGAGGCACTGAAAGAAGCCTGGAACGCCAAGCGCGTTTCGATGGATGAACTTTGGCATTACGGGCAAATTTGCCGGGTGCAAAACGT
>CAMDFT010000033.1 GCA_945897795.1 Limnohabitans sp. Rim8
CGGATGACCTCGTCGCGGGTGCGATCGTTGCCTGCAACCTGGATGCGGCGCACATAGGCCCGGCGCGAAGGCTCGGCCTGCAGCACAAACTGCACCCGGTTGTTTCGCCGGTCGATTTGGGGTTTGGCCTCCACACGGGCAAACGCAAATCCGAACTTGCCAAAGTAATCGGTGAAAGCCTTGGTGGTTTCAGCCACCGTCTCTGCGTTGTAAGGCTTGCCTACGGCAATCTTGACCAAAGCCTTGAACTCGTCATCGCGGTCGAGGTAATTGCCCTCCAGCTTGACGCCGGAGATTACAAAGCGCTCACCCTCGGTGATGTTGATGGTGATCGCCATGTCCTGCTTGTTGGGCGACATGGCCACTTGGGTGGAGTCGATGCGGAACTCCAGGAAACCCTGCGACAAGTAAAACGAGCGCAAGACTTCCAAATCTGCGTTCAGCTTGGTGCGCGAGTAACGGTCGGACTTGGTATACCAACTCATCCAGCCGCCCGTGTCCAGGTTGAATTGGTCGCGCAAAGTGGCATCCGTGAAAGCCTGGTTGCCCACAATGTCAATCTGCGCGATTTTGGCGGGACCACCCTCGGTGATGGTGAAAGTCAGGTTCACCCGATTGCGGTCAATCGGCGTGGAGGTGGAGACCACTTCGGCACCATAAAGGCTTCGGCTGATGTATTGGCGCTTGAGCTCTTGTTCCGCCTTGTCAGCCAACGCCTTGTCAAAAGGCCGTCCTTCTGACAGCCCCACATCCTTCAGGGCCTTGACGAGCACATCCTTGTCGAACTCCTTGAGCCCGATGAACTCCACAGAGGCGACGGATGGGCGCTCTTGGACCACAACCACCAGCACATCGCCTTGGGTTTCCAAGCGCACATCCTTGAACAAGCCAAGGGCAAACAAGGCACGAATAGCCGCAGCGCCCTTGTCGTCGGTGTAACGATCGCCGACCCGCAAAGGCAAAGACGCGAACACCGTACCCGCTTCGATACGTTGCAAGCCCTCCACACGGATGTCACGGACCGTAAAGGGGTCGACCGCCCAAGCGGGCAAGCTGACCACGGCGCAGGCCAGTGCCCTCATAACAAAAGGAAAGACCTGGGCACGAAATGGATGAAAATTCATTGTTCAATCGTTCTAAAAAAAGCCAATTTCAGGTTTGAAAATCAGGCTTTGAAAACCGGACCCAAATTCTCAATCAGGCAACAACAAGGCGGACCGCCCGATTGGCTTCAGTGTTTGGGCTTGTCAATTAAAACAGGCCAAAAGCATCAAAAGATAATACATCAGTACAGGGCTGCGACCATCCCGCACGTCAAACACTTTCGTATTTTCATGACAGGCGGGACAGGTTTCTTTCAGCCTCCTGGCGACTGCGCGCATCCAGGGCCAGCAAGTCGTCCAGACAATCAGGGGGCGAACACACCAAACTGTCCAGTGTGGCGCGGTTCAGTTCATGGATTTGATCAAAGCGGATGCGCTGGTTCAGGAAGGCCTCCACCGCTACTTCGTTGGCCGCGTTCAAAATGGCACAGCTGCCCGGCGCACCACGCAGTGTCTCCCAAGCCAGCCGCAAACCGGGGAAACGCAGCACATGCTCGGGCTCATCCATGGCTTCGAATGTCATGGCAGCCAGGGCATGAAAGTCCAGCGCTGCCGCACCTGACTCGATGCGCTCAGGCCAACTCAGTCCATAGGCAATGGGCACACGCATGTCAGGCGTGCCCAGTTGAGCCACCACCGAATGGTCGCGGTACTGCACCATGGAGTGGATGACGCTTTGGGGATGAATGACCACCTCCAGCTGATCAGGCAAGAGACCAAACAAATAACGCGCCTCAATCACCTCCAGGGCCTTGTTCATCATGGTGGCCGAGTCCACGGAAATTTTGCGCCCCATGACCCAATTGGGATGGGCGCAGGCCTGCTCGGGCGTAACGTCCCGGAGTGTGCGGGGGTCGCGGGTGCGAAACGGACCGCCCGAGGCCGTGAGAATGATCTTTTGAACGCGCCGCTGCCAGCTAGATGGGTCCTCGGGGAGAGACTGGAAAATGGCCGAGTGCTCGCTGTCAATCGGCAGCAGCAAAGCGCCGCCATCGCGCACGGCCCGCATGAAAACCTCACCGCCCACCACCAGGGCCTCTTTGTTGGCCAGCATCAAGCGCTTGCCCGCCCGCGCTGCCGCGATGCATGGCGACAAACCCGCCGCGCCCACAATCGCGGCCATCACGGCGTCCACCTGTGGGGCGCAGGCCACTTCGTCCAAAGCAGCAGCGCCCCAACGCACTTGAACGGGCAAGCCTTCAGCCTGCACCCGTTCGGCCAGCAGTCGGCCTGCGGACTCTTGCACCATCACCGCCACTTCGGGCTTGAATCGCGCACACTGGGCCAGCATCAAATCCACCTGACTGGAGGCGGTCAGGGCGTGGATGCGGTATTGCGCAGGATGGCGACTGAGCACATCGAGCGTGCTGGTTCCAATGGAGCCGGTTGAGCCCAAAATCGTGATGCATTGTTGTATGTTCATGCCAGAATTCTCCACATCAAATCCATGCCACAAGCATCATGGCCATGGGCAAAGTCGGCAACAAGGCGTCAACCCGGTCGAGCACGCCGCCGTGGCCGGGCAACAAGCCCGAGCTGTCTTTCATGCCTGCGCTGCGCTTGACCAAAGACTCCACCAAATCACCCACCACGCTCATGGCCGACATGAAAAGCAAAGCTGGCACGGCCACCCCAATGCCCCGGGCCCACAGCAGTGTGTAAAAACTGGGTGAGCTTGGAGCCTGAGTCTGGTCAAAAATGGTCCAGAGCCAGCACACCGCAAAGACCCCCAGCACACCACCGAACACACCTTCCCAACTTTTGCCGGGACTGATCGTGGGGGCCAACTTGACAGCAAAGACCCGCCCGCCCAAGGCGCGGCCAAAGAAATAGGCGAACACATCGGCCGCCCAGACCAAGACCAACACTGACAGCAAAAAGTTCACGCCTCTCTGATGGGCCTGGGCCAAAGCCAACCAAGCCAAGGCCAGCAAAAACAAACCCGCCCACCAACGCACAGATCGCGGCCAAAGCGCCCAACCGGACACGCCTCGTTGGATCATCCATGCGCCCAGCAAGACCCAACTGGACCCTGCCAAAAGCCAAAGCAGTGGCGGGGTGGATTCCAGCCAACCGGCCAAAGTTGACATCGCACAAAACAAGACACACACAACAGCCCCAAGCCAAGCTTGCACAGGCCTCACACCATTGAGCCGCCCCCACTCCCATGCCCCTGCAGCGATCAGAACCACCGTCAACACCATGAAGGGCCAAGGATGGGAAGCACACAAGGCAGGCAGCAGCAAGGCCAGCAGGGCCAGGGCGGTGATGATGCGTTGTTTGAGCACGGATTCTCCTGAAAAAAAGGCCGCCTATGGGCGGCCCGTCAGGCCGTGCAATGCCACGGCTTGGGATTCAAACTCAAACCGCCATGATCTCTTGTTCCTTGGCAGTCACCAACTGATCTATCTCGGTCATGCGCTTGTCGGTCAATTTTTGTGTGTCTGCTTCGGCACGCTTTTGATCGTCCTCAGAAGCTTCTTTGTCCTTGACCAATTTCTTCACCGACTCATTGGCATCGCGGCGCAAATTGCGAATCGCAATCTTGCTGTTTTCACCTTCTGTGCGGGCCAGCTTGGTCATTTCCTTGCGACGCTCTTCGCTCATCGGAGGCATGGGCACGCGAATCAAATCACCCATGGAAGCGGGATTCAGGCCCAGTTCGCTTTCGCGAATGGCTTTTTCGATCTTGGCACCCATGGCTTTTTCCCAAGGCTGGACGCTGATGGTTCGCGAATCCATCAGGGATACGTTGGCCACTTGCGACAAGGGCACCATCGAGCCGTAATAATCAACATGGATGGTGTCGAGCAAAGCTGGATTGGCACGCCCGGTGCGAATCTTGGTCAAATTGTTTTTGAATGCCGCAATGGACTGGTCCATTTTGGTTTCAGTTGTTTTCTTGATGTCTGCAATGGTCATGGGGTTCTCCTCGTCAGAACGGTATCAAGCATAAACCAGAGTGCCTTCGTCTTCACCCAGCACCACACGCATCAGGGCACCATTCTTGATGATCGAAAACACCTTGATCGGTAATTTCTGGTCGCGACACAAGGCAAAAGCCGTGGCATCCATGATGCCCAAATTACGAGAAATAGCCTCGTCGAAGCTGATTTCGCTGTACCGCGTAGCAGTGGGATCTTTTTTAGGATCTGCCGTGTAAACACCGTCTACTTTGGTGGCCTTGAGCACCATCTCGGCACCAATTTCAGCACCGCGCAAAGCGGCAGCCGTGTCGGTGGTGAAGAATGGGTTGCCAGTGCCTGCTGCAAACACCACCACCTTGCCCTCTTCCAGGTATTGCAAGGCCTTGGGGCGAACATAAGGCTCGACCACTTGGTCGATGCCGATCGCGGACATCACGCGTGCCGTCAGGCCCGCCTTGTCAAGCGCATCGGCCAGCGCCAAGGAATTCATCACGGTGGCCAGCATGCCCATGTAATCGGCGGTGGCGCGGTCCATGCCCACAGCCCCACCAGCGACACCGCGGAAGATGTTGCCACCTCCAATGACCACCGCCACCTGAACGCCCAGACGATTGATCTCCGCAATCTCTTCGGCCATGCGAACGATGGTGGCGCGGTTGATGCCAAAGGCATCGTCCCCCATCAAGGCCTCGCCGGACAGCTTGAGCAAAATGCGCTTGTAGGCTGGCTTGGCTGAAGACATGAGGGGTTCCTTGAATATCAATGTGGACGATGAAATGGTGACTGAAGGAATGAAGGGGACTCAGGCTGCGCCCTGAGCCGCTGCCACTTGGGCGGCCACTTCAGCGGCGAAGTCGTCGACTTTCTTCTCAATGCCCTCACCCACCACGAACAAGGTGAATGCATTGACTGTGGTGCCTGAGGCCTTGAGCATTTGCTCAACCGTCTGCTTGTCGTTCTTCACGAAAGACTGGTTGAACAAAGAAACTTCTTTCAAGTATTTCTGCACAGAGCCTTCGACCATTTTGGTCACGATGTCCGCAGGCTTGCCGGATTCAGCCGCCTTGGCGGCAGCAACCGAACGCTCTTTTTCGATCAAATCGGCAGGCACTTCGGCGCTGGTCAAAGACACAGGCTTCATGGCGGCCACATGCATGGCAACGTCTTTGGCGGCGGTTTCGTCACCGTTGTACTCCACCAACACGCCAATGCGGGTGCCGTGCAGGTAATGAGCGATCTTGGCACCACCGTCGGCGCGCTTGAAGCGACGAAAGCTCATGTTCTCGCCGATCTTGCCGATCAGGCCTTTGCGAACTTCTTCCAAGGTGGGGCCGAAACTGTCTTGGGTGTAAGGCAATGCGCCCAAGGCGGCAAGGTCAGCGGGGTTGTGCTCGGCCACCAATTTGGCTGCGGCGTTGGCCAAAGCCAAGAAGCTGTCGTTTTTCGTCACGAAGTCGGTTTCGCAATTGACTTCGATCATGGCACCTGTGGTGCCACTCACGAAACTGGTCACCACGCCTTCGGCTGTGACACGCGAAGCGGCCTTGCCAGCCTTGGTGCCCAGTTTGACGCGCAACAACTCTTCGGCTTTTGCCATGTCGCCTTCGGCTTCTGTCAATGCTTTTTTGCACTCCATCATGGGGGCATCGGTTTTTGCGCGCAGTTCGGCGACCATGCTTGCGGTAATTACAGCCATTTGATTTCTCCGTATTCAGTCTTCAAGTCAAATTAAAAAAAAGGGGCCAAGAAGCCCCTTTCATCGAGTCGCAGGAACTCAGGCCGAAGCGTTGGCTTCTTCGACGAATTCGTCATTGCCTTCGGTGACGGCCTTGACCACGTCGTTGACCGCATTGGCGCGGCCTTCGATGATGGCATCAGCGATGCCACGGGCGTACAAAGCCACAGCCTTGGCCGAGTCGTCGTTACCTGGAATGATGTAGTCGATGCCTTCGGGCGAGTGGTTGGAGTCCACCACACCGATCAATGGGATGCCCAGTTTCTTGGCTTCCGAGATGGCGATTTTGTGGTAGCCAACGTCGATCACGAAAATCGCATCAGGCAAAGCCGCCATGTCCTGGATGCCGCCGATGTCTTTTTCAAGCTTTTCCATCTCGCGTTTGAACATCAACTGCTCTTTTTTGCTCAGGCTTTCGAGGCCGACTTCTTGCTGAGCCTTCATGTCTTTCAGACGCTTGATCGATGTCTTGACGGTTTTGAAGTTGGTCAACATGCCGCCCAACCAGCGCTGGTCAACGAAAGGAACGCCTGCGCGCTGGGCTTCTGCCGACACCAGATCACGGGCCTGGCGCTTGGTGCCCACCATCAAAATGGTGCCACGGTTGGCCGACAGTTGCTTGGCGAACTTGATCGCGTCCTGGAACATCGGCAGCGATTTTTCCAGGTTGATGATGTGGATTTTGTTGCGGTGACCGAAGATGAAGGGGGCCATCTTGGGGTTCCAGAAGCGGGTTTGGTGACCAAAGTGGACACCGGCTTCCAGCATTTCGCGCATGGTAACGGACATAAAAATACTCCAAAGGTTGGGTCTAAAATCCAGTCCACTCATCGCGTGCAGCCAAAAATACTGCGCGCAACACCTTGTTGGGACGGATTCGCGGATGTGCTTTGCTGGTGCGTCAGATCAGTGATTTGCTTCATGTTGGCCATGACACTCAAAAGACAGATGCCGCGCTCTGCAAAGCCTTAGGATTATAGCATCCTGACTCTGCCAAAGCGCCCCATACCCATGAAAGCTGACCTGATCGCCACCCGGCAAGCCATCCAGACTGGATCCACAACCGTCCAAGCAGCCGCCCAAGCCTGCCTGGCCGTGGCGCAAAGCCCGGCCTGCGAGCATGCCTTCTTGCAACTGACTTCCGAGGCGTTGCAGCGCACAGCCAGCCATCCGCAGGTGGGTCAAAGCCCGCTCGCGGGCCTCGCGGTGTCCATCAAGGACCTGTTTGATGTCCAAGGGCAGATCACGCAAGCGGGCTCGATCGTTCTGAAAAATCAGCCACCGGCTCAAGCAGACTGCCTGGCTGTGGCGCGTTTGCGGGCCGCAGGTGCAGGCCTGATCGGGCGCACCAACATGGTTGAATTTGCTTTTTCGGGCGTGGGCACCAACCCCCACCACGGCACCCCTGCCGCATGGGACGGGCTGTATGACCAAGCCGTCGGCGCGCCCGGGCATCCCCATGCACCTGGCGGTTCCAGCTCGGGCGCGGCCGTGTCGGTTGCCACGGGTGCCGCCTTCATTGGACTCGGCTCGGACACGGGCGGCTCCATTCGGGTGCCCGCCGCCTTGAATGGCATCGTTGGATTCAAGAACACCGCCCGCCTGGTGCCCACCCAAGGTGCCCTGCCCCTGTCCACAACGCTTGACACCGTGTGCGCCATGACGCGCACCGTGCAAGACGCGATTTTGGCCCACGAAGTGCTCTCGGCCAGACAAGTTCCCCGGGGGCAGCGGCCCCTGTCCGGCTACCGCTTGGCGGTGGCCAAGAGCTTGATGCAAGACGGCATGGACGCGAACGTGTCGCAAACTTTCGAGCGCAGCCTGAACACGCTGCGCGCTGCGGGGGCGCGCATTGATGAGATCCCCCTGAACGAGCTGAACGAGTTGGCCCCCATGATGAGCACCGGCGGCTTCAGTCCGGCCGAGGGCTTTGCCTGGCACCGCGAATGGCTCGACCGGGGCAGTGAACATTACGACCCCCGCGTCCTGCAGCGCCTGATGCGCGGCTCGGGCATGAAAGCCCACGAGTACATGGATTTGGTACAGGCACGTCGGCAATGGATTCGCCGCATAGAAACTGCATTGGTGGGTTACGACGCCGTGCTCTCGCCGACCACCCCCATCACCGGTCCCAAAATCAGCGACGTGGCCCCCGGGGCCGAGCGCGACGCCGAGTTCTTCCGCATCAATGGCTTGCTGCTGCGCAACACCAGCGTGGTCAACACCTTGGATGGTTGCGGCATTTCCCTGCCCTGCCATGCGCCTGGCACTTTGCCGGTGGGGCTGATGGCTTGGCATACCGCCATGCACGACGACACCATCTTGCAACTGTCCTTGCTGCTTGAGCCCTTGTTACAAAAGCACTGAAACCATGCAAAAACTGTGCAGCGCATCCCTGTGGCCTGTTTATGGGCCAGATGCGTTGCGTCAGCTTGAAAGCCGCTTGCAACACAGCAACCCACAGCCCTTGATGCAGCTGGCGGGCCTGGCCGCAGCGCAACTGGCCTTGGCCATCGCGCCCCATGCCCGGCGCATCTGGGTCGCCGCAGGCCCTGGCAACAACGGGGGTGACGGCCTGGAAGCTGCCATGCACTTGCACCAGTGGGGCAAGCAGGTTCTCGTCAGCTGGATGGGCTCAACGGCACATGCGCCGCCCGATGCCCTCATGGCCTGGCAACGGGCCAGCACTGCAGGCGTCGCCTTCCAATCTGCCATACCCGAAAATTGGCTAAAGGACATGGATGGCCAGGATTTGTGCATTGACGCACTGCTGGGCTTGGGGGCCAACCGGGCACTCGGCCTTGAAATGCAAGCCTGCGTGCAGGCCATCCAAAAGTTACCCGGCCAGGTGCTGGCGCTTGACGGCCCCACTGGCCTGAACCTGGAAAACGGGCAATGGCTGGGCAGCCCCGATGCCCCAACGGTGGCGGTACGCGCCCACCACACGCTGACCTTCATCGCCACCAAACCCGGTCTGTTCATGGGCCATGGGCGCGACGCCTGTGGCCAAATCTGGCTGGACGACTTGGGCCACCGGGCAAATGACAGCGATGTGCCGCCACAAGCCTGGCTGAATGCGGCTGACGCACCCCGCATCAAAAGCCACGCCAGCCACAAAGGCAGCCATGGCGATGTGGCGGTGATCGGCGGTGAGCCCATGGCCTTGAGGGGCATGGGCATGACCGGGGCCGCTGTGTTGGCCGCCAGCGCCGCACTGCATGCCGGTGCGGGCCGGGTGATTTTGAGCTTGCTTTCAGGACAAGCCACAGAGCATGCGCTGCCCGACCTGATGCAACGGGACTGGCAGCGGCTGGACCTGGAGCTGCTGCATGTGGTCTGCGGTTGCGGCGGCGGCGAAGCCATCCGTGCGCACATGCCCGAAGTGCTCCAGCGCAGCGCGCAATTGGTGCTGGACGCCGATGGTTTGAACGCCGTGGCAGATGATCCCGCACTTCAAAACTTGCTGCGCCAAAGGGCAGAACTGAAACCCACCGTCATCACCCCTCACCCGCTGGAGGCGGCCAGGCTTTTAAAAACCAGTACCGCTCAGGTGCAAAGTAACCGACTGCAAGCCGCGCAAAACTTGGCCACCTTGTTTCACTGCACCGTGGTGCTCAAGGGTTCGGGCTCGGTGATCGCTGCACCCGGACAGACCAGCCGCATCAACACCTCGGGCAATGGCAGGCTGGCCACTGGCGGCACAGGCGATGTGCTGGCGGGCTTGGTCGGCGCACGCATGGCACAAGGCTTGGGGCCATTCGAGGCCGCCTGCCGCGCGGTGGCGCAGCACGGTCAGCTGGCCAATGACTGGCCCGATGACTTGCCACTGACCGCCAGCGCCCTGGCACAGCACCTGCGCTGAATAGAAGCCACGCCTCAGCGGCGCGGCTTGGTGTTGCGGGACCCTTTTTTCTTGGCCGCAGCCTTCTTCACCGAAGCTTTCAGGGCTTGGATCGGAGACCGATTGCGCTCAGCATCGGCCAGACGCCGATCTTGAGCCCCACGCTTTTTATCGCGTCCGCCTTCTGCCGGTGCAGACACCCCCTTGTCGCGCATGGCGCGCGGCACCAGATCGTCACCCGGATGCACCAATCGGAAATCGATTTTGCGGCCATCCAGATCCACCCGGCTGACCTGCACCTGCACCCGGCTGCCAATGGCATATCGAATGCCGGTGCGCTCACCGCGCAGCTCTTGGCGCAACTCGTCAAAGCGGTAGTACTCGCCACCCAGCTCGGTGATGTGCACCAAGCCTTCCACATACAAAGTGTCCAAAGTCACGAAGATGCCGAAGCTTGTGGCCGCCGACACCACGCCGCTGTATTCCTCGCCCAAATGCTCGCGCATGTATTTGCACTTGAGCCAGGCTTCGACGTCGCGGCTGGCTTCATCGGCGCGGCGTTCATTGGCGCTGCAATGCAGGCCAGCAGCCTCCCAGGCACGTTGGTCGGCGGCCGACATGCTCACCCTTGGCGCAGACGACTCGGGCGCATCGCCCTTGGCCGCACGGCTTTTCTCCAGCCGTTTGCTCAGTTTGGCATGCGCCTCGCCAGGCACAGGCAAGCTGGGCAGCATGTATTTGCGGCCCAGCAAAATCGCCTTGATGACCCGGTGCACCAGCAAATCCGGGTAGCGCCGAATCGGGCTGGTGAAGTGGGTGTAAGCCTCATAGGCCAGGCCAAAGTGCCCGCTGTTCACGGGCGTATAAATGGCTTGCTGCATAGAGCGCAGCAGCATGGTGTGGATCTGCTGCGCATCCGGGCGGTCCTTGGTCGCTTGCGCGATCTTCTGGAACTCGCTGGTGTGCGGGTCATCGCTGATGCTCATGCCCAAGCCCAAGGCCTTGAGGTAATTGCGCAGGATGTCTTTTTTCTCGGCTGTGGGGCCTTCGTGCACGCGAAACAAGCCCGGGTGCTTTCCCTGCTGAATGAAGTCGGCGCTGCACACGTTGGCCGCCAGCATGGCCTCTTCAATCAGCCGATGCGCCTCGTTGCGCACACGCGGCACGATCTTTTCAATCCGGCCACTTTCATCACAGACAATTTGCGTCTCGGTGGTCTCGAAGTCCACAGCGCCGCGCACCGCACGCGAAGCCAGCAGCGCTTTGTAAACGTCTTGCAGGTTCATCAGGTCGGTGACGCGCTCCTTGCGCTTGGCCGCTTCTGGCCCGCGCGTATTGCCCAAAATGGCAGCCACTTCGGTGTACGTGAAACGCGCATGGCTGTGCATCACGGCCGGGTAAAACTGGTAGGCATGCACATCGCCCTTGGCGTTGACCAGCATGTCACACACCATGCACAAACGGTCCACGTCCGGGTTCAATGAACACAAACCATTCGACAATTTTTCCGGCAGCATCGGAATCACACGGCGCGGGAAATACACGCTGGTGGCCCGGTCATAAGCGTCGATGTCGATGGCGCTGCCGGTTTGCACATAGTGGCTCACATCGGCAATCGCCACCAGCAAACGCCAGCCCTTGCCGCGGCCGACTTTGGCCGGTTCGCAATACACCGCATCGTCAAAATCGCGGGCATCTTCACCATCGATCGTGACCAAAGGCACATCGCGCAAATCCACCCGGTCCTTGCGGTCCTTGGCCAGCACCTTGTCGGGCAAGCCCTTGGCTTGGTCAACGCACAGGGCAGAAAATTCATGCGGCACGCTGTATTTGCGCACAGCAATTTCGATCTCCATGCCCGGGTCGTCAATTTCGCCCAGCACCTCTTTCACCCGGCCCACGGGTTGCCCAAACAAAGCCGGCGGCTCGGTCAACTGCACCACCACCACCTGGCCCGGCTTGGCCGTGCCTGTGGCCCCTTTGGGGATCATCACGTCCTGGCCGTAACGCTTGTCTTCAGGCGCCACCAGCCACAAGCCGCCTTCATGCAGCAAACGGCCAATGATGGGTTGCTCCGGGCGTTCGACAATCTCGACCACTCGCCCTTCCGGGCGACCTTTGCGGTCCTGTCGCACGATGCAGACCTTGACGCGATCACGGTGCAAAACCGCGCGCATTTCGTTAGACGACAAGTAAATGTCCGACTCACCATCATCACGGATCAAAAATCCATGACCATCACGGTGGCCTTGAACACTGCCGACAATTTCTTCCAGCATCGCACTGGGTTGAGCTACTTTTTTGATATACAATCCTTAGATTCCTGAGGCGCCCAGATGGCGGAATTGGTAGACGCACTAGTTTCAGGTACTAGCGAGTAACATCGTGGAGGTTCGAGTCCTCTTCTGGGCACCAATCTTATCCAATGCGATAAGTAAAAAACAGAGCAAGCCGTTGATTTTTGATCAACGGCTTTTTTGTTGCCCGCTGCAAAAGCACACACAGCACGGTGCACACCGACAGCCCCAAGGCCGCACTGCATGCCACCGAGCCACATCAAACGGGAACCCCCACCAAATCGTGGCCTTCCACGCTCACAATGCGGGCCCGAGTGAACTCCCCCACTTTGAGGATCTTGCTCAGCTTTTCAGGCGGCAACAAGCGCACCACGCCATCGATCTCGGGCGCATCGCCAAAGCTTCGGCCCACGCCACCACGACGGCCCATGGCCGGCGCACTGTCCACCAAGACCTGCATGGTGGAACCCACACGCTGGTGCAAGCGCGCAATCGACACCTCTTCGGCCACCGCCATGAAACGAGCACGGCGCTCTTCGCGCAGCGCTTCGGGCAACTTGCCCGGCAAATCATTGGCCGTGGCCCCCTTCACGGGGCTGTAGGCAAAGCAACCGGCGCGATCGATTTGCGCTTCACGCAAAAAGCCCAGCAGGTGCTCGAACTCTTCTTCGGTCTCGCCAGGAAAGCCCGCGATGAAGGTGCTGCGAATCACCAGCTCGGGGCACAGTTCGCGCCAGCGCTGGATGCGCTCCAGGTTCTTTTCGCCGCTGGCCGGGCGCTTCATGCGCTTGAGCACATCGGGGTGGCTGTGCTGAAACGGCACATCCAAATAAGGCAAAACCAAACCTTGAGCCATCAAAGGAATGATGTCATCCACGCTCGGGTAAGGGTAGACATAGTGCAAACGCACCCAAGCATCGTGCTCACGGGCCATCTCACCCAATGCCTCCACCAACTCGAGCATGCGGGTTTTGACCGGCTTGCCGTCCCAAAAACCCGTGCGGTATTTCACATCCACGCCATAGGCCGAGGTGTCCTGGCTGATGACGAGCAACTCTTTCACGCCGCCTGCAAACAGCGCTTTGGCTTCTTTCAGCACATCACCAATCGGGCGCGACACCAAATCGCCACGCATAGAGGGGATGATGCAAAACGTGCAGCGGTGGTTACAGCCTTCGCTGATTTTCAAATACGCATAGTGGCGCGGCGTGAGCTTAAGGCCCGCCTCGCCAAAACCACCCGGCACCAAATCGAGAAACGGGTCGTGGGGCTTGGGCAAATGGGTGTGCACCGCATCCATGACCTCTTGCGTGGCGTGCGGCCCGGTCACCGCCAGCACGCTGGGGTGCATTTCCAGCACCATGTTGCCGCCGCCCTCGCCTGTTTTGGCACCCAGGCAACCGGTCACGATGACCTTGCCGTTTTCGCTCAGTGCCTCAGCAATGGTGTCCAGGCTTTCCTTGATGGCTTCGTCAATGAACCCACAGGTGTTGACGATGACCAGGTCAGCGCCTTCAAAGGTTTTGGAGGTTTGGTAACCCTCGGCGCTCAATTGCGTCAGGATCAGTTCGGAATCGGTCAGCGCCTTGGGGCAGCCCAGGCTGACAAAACCCACTTTAGGGGCAGGAAGGGTGGCAATTGCGGTCATTTCACTCATCCCTCCATTGTCCCCGCAAAAACGACCGGCCTGTGACAAAACGGCATATTGCCCTTCTTATGTCTTCAAACCCATCACGCCCAAAAACTCATCGGTATTTTTCTGAATCTGTTTTTGCACCTGCTCTTGCATCTGCGCCATGACGGTTTTAGAGGGATCAGCAAGTCCTGAAAACATGTTTTGCATCAGCGGCGTCTGCCACGCCATGAACTGCGTCCAAACCTCGGGGCTGAGTGTTGGGCTGGATTGGCCCAGTTTGCTTTGCCAGTCCATGAAGGACTGGACGTGGTTTTCCAGATAGGCGCCCATGTGCACCTGCATGGCGTGGCCATAAAAACGGATGATGTTGGACAACACCGCTTCGCTGAACATGGGCACTCCCGCAGACTCCTCCTCCAAAATGATCTGCAACAAAATGGAACGCGTCAGGTCTTCACCGGTTTTGGCGTCGACAACCAACAAGGGCTCTGAGGCCATGACCAGTTTTTTCAGCTCGGACAAGGTCACGTAACTGGACGTCTGCGTGTCGTACAGGCGGCGGTTCGGGTATTTTTTAATGGTGCGCGCCAGCGAGGGTGGCGAATCGGGTCTGCTGGCCGTCTTCTCAGACCGGGCGGTCTTCGTGGCTTGGGACGATTGAACTGGAGACTTGGCCGGCAAAGAAAACTCCTGGTGACAGGCAGCCTATGAAAAATCTGCTGCAATGCACCATTCTAGGCACACACTTTGGGGCTTGTCGCCTTGGTTAACCCTGAGCTTTTCCAGAGTTCAGTCAGCGCCAAACACACGGGGCTGCATGCATTTTTGTTGCGTCGCCAGCCGATTCACTCTCTTTACCTGCGAAAATAGCCAGCTATGTTTACCGGAATCATCACCGGCGTGGGGCGAATCGTCGCCATCCACGACCTGGGTCGCTCTTTACACCACGGCAAGCGCCTCACCATCGAGGCCCCCGCCGGGTACCTTGACGACGTGGGCCTGGGCGACAGCATTGCCCTCAACGGCGCTTGCATGACCGTCACCACCTTCAGCCCCGAGAGCCGTCAGTTCACGATCGACATCTCAGCCGAATCGCTTGACAAGACCAGCGGCCTGGACCAAGAAGGCACCGTCAACCTCGAAAAAGCACTGCGCGCCAATGACCGCTTGGGCGGGCACATCGTGTCGGGCCATGTGGACGGCGTGGGCCACGTCAGCCATTTCGAGCAAATCGGCGAGAGCTGGGAATTGCGCGTCCTGGCACCGCTCACGCTGGCCAAATACCTGGCTTACAAAGGCTCGATCACCGTCAACGGTGTGAGCCTGACGGTGAACAAGGTGGCCGATTTGGCGCAAGGCTGCGAAATCAGCATCAACCTGATCCCCCACACCGTCGACAACACCGCCCTCGGCAGCCTCCAAGCGGGCAGCCGGGTCAACCTCGAAATCGACACCGTCGCCCGTTATGTTGAGCGCATGCTCAGCGCAGGCTTGACCCAGAAAGACACCGCATGAACGCCCCCGAGCAACTGACCCCCGTGGCGATCTCGCCCGTTGAAGAGATCGTGGCCGAGATGAAAGCCGGTCGCATCGTGATCCTGGTTGACGAAGAAGACCGCGAAAACGAAGGCGATCTGGTGCTGGCGTCTGACCACGTCACACCCGAGGCCATCAACTTCATGGCCCGCTTTGGCCGGGGCCTGATTTGCCTCACGCTGACCCGCGAGCGCTGCGAGTTTTTGAAGCTCCCGCCCATGGCCGCGCGCAACGGCACCTTCTACAGCACGGCCTTCACCGTGTCCATCGAAGCCGCAGAAGGCGTGACCACCGGTATTTCGGCTGCTGACCGCGCCAAGACCGTGCAAGTGGCCGTGGCGCGCAGCACCCAAGCTACCGACCTGGTCCAACCCGGTCACATCTTCCCGCTGCAAGCCGTTGACGGCGGCGTGCTGATGCGTGCAGGCCACACCGAAGCCGGTTGCGACCTGGCCGCCATGGCCGGGTGCAGCGCATCGTCCGTGATCTGCGAGATCATGAAAGACGACGGCACCATGGCCCGCCTGCCCGATTTGCAAATTTTCGCAGCCGAACATGGCTTGAAAATTGGCACCATCGCTGACCTGATTCAATACCGCAGCCGCAACGAGTCGCTGGTCGAGCGCATTGGCAGCCGCACCCTGCAAACCGCCCATGGCGAATTCACCGCCCACGCGTTTCGCGACCAACCCAGCCAAACTGTGCACCTTGCCTTGGTCAAAGGCCAATGGTCGCCCGAATCGGAAGTGGCCGTGCGCGTGCACGAGCCCCTGTCAGTGCTCGACGCCCTCGAAGTCAACCGGGCCATGCATTCCTGGAGCCTGGACGCCAGCCTGAAATTCATCAACGCCCAAGGCTGCGGTGTGGCCGTGCTGCTCAACTGCGGCGAATCGCCAGACCAACTGCTGGCCCAGTTTGAAGGCCGTGCCCGATCGGCCCAAGCCCCTGAGCGCGGCAAGATGGACTTGCGCACCTACGGTGTGGGCGCACAAATATTGCGCGAATGCGGCGTGAACAAAATGCGCCTCATGGGCAACCCGCGCCGCATGCCCAGCATGACCGGTTACGGTCTCGAAATCACCGCTTACATCCCCAAGGACTAAACATGCTCGACGCCAACAAAGGCCAAGCCGAAGAACTTGACGGTCAATTTCTGCACATCGGCATCGTGCAAGCCCGTTTCAACGAAGACATTACCAATGCCTTGGCCAAGGCGTGCATTGCAGAGCTCGAAGCGCTGGGCGTGAGCAGCATTGACCACGTCATGGTGCCAGGTGCTCTGGAAGTGCCCGTGGCCCTGCAAGCCATGGCCGAGCGCGCCGAATACGACGCCTTGATCGCACTGGGTTGCATCATCCGTGGCGAGACTTACCACTTTGAATTGGTGGCGAACGAGTCCGGTGCCGGTGTCAGCCGCGTGTCCCTCGACTACAACCTGCCCATTGCCAACGCGATCTTGACCACCGAAAACCTCGACCAAGCCATCGCCCGCCAAACCGAAAAAGGCCGCGACGCAGCCCGCGTGGCGGTTGAAATGGCCTGCATCATGGACGACCTGGCCGCCGACATGGCCGATTTGGCTGACGACACCGACGAAGAAGAAGAAGAACAAGCCTGATGACCAATTCGACCAGCACGCCCGAAACCGCCAACGAAGGCTCGCCACCTGCCGCAGCCGGCACGCGCAAATCCTCGGCCAAGCCTGCTCGCAGCCGCTCGCGTGAGTTTGCACTGCAAGCGCTGTACCAGTTCATTGTGGGCCGCAACGAAGCGTCAGACATCGACGTCTTCACCCGCGACCTGTCGGGTTTTCACAAAGCCGACTCGGCCCATTACGACGCCCTGCTTTACGGCTGCATCGAGCAAGCTGCCGCCTTGGACGCCCTGATTGCGCCCAAGCTCGATCGCAAATTTGCCGAAATCTCGCCCATCGAGCACGCCATCATGTGGATCGGCGTGTATGAAATGCAACACTGCCTGGACGTGCCATGGCGCGTGGTGCTCAACGAGTGCATCGAGCTGGCCAAAGACTTTGGCGGCACCGACGGCCACAAGTACGTGAACGCCGTGCTGGGTGGCTTGGCCCCCGAATTTCGCAGCGCCGAAGTGCAAGCCGACCGCCAATCTGGCCGCGCCAAATAAAACCGATACACCAGACACCATGCGCATCTCTGAGCGAGCCGAGCGAATCGACCCCTTTTGGGTGATGGAAGTGGCCAAAGCTGCCTCGCAAAAAGCCCGCGAAGTCGCGCACACCGACCGGCCCGTGGTTTTTCTGAACATTGGCGAGCCCGACTTCACCGCCCCACCCCGCGTGCAGCAAGCCGCGTTGGCGGTGATCGAATCGGGCCAGACCCAGTACACACCCGCGCTGGGCCTGGACGCCCTGCGCCAAGCCATCAGCGGCTGGTACGCGCAGCGCTTTGGCGTGCAGGTGCCCGCCAGCCGCATCGTGGTCACGGCGGGCGCATCGGCGGCGCTTCAACTGGCGTGTCTGGCGCTGATTGACCGGGGCGATGAAATCCTCATGCCCGACCCCAGCTACCCCTGCAACCGGCACTTTGTGAGCGCAGCCGAAGGCACAGCCGTGTTGCTGCCCACCACCGCCGAAGAACGCTTTCAACTGAGTGCTGCCAAAGTATCCGCCGCCTGGGGGCCGCACACCCGGGGCGTTTTGCTGGCCTCGCCCTCCAACCCGACCGGCACCTCGATTGACCCGGCCGAGCTGGCCCGCATTGTCGACGTTGTGCGCAGCCATGGCGGCATCACCCTGATCGACGAGATTTACCTGGGCTTGAGCCACGACGCGCAGTTTGGCCAAAGCGCGCTGGCCTTGGGCGACGACGTCATCAGCATCAACAGCTTCAGCAAATACTTCAACATGACCGGCTGGCGATTGGGCTGGCTGGTGGTGCCGGAGGCCTTGGTGCCCGTGCTCGAGCGCCTGGCTCAAAACCTGTTCATCTGTGCCAGCACCGTGGCCCAGCAGGCAGCACTGTCCTGCTTTGAGCCCGAGAGCTTGGCCGAATACGAACGCCGCCGCGCCGAATTCAAGGCGCGCCGCGACTTCTTTATCCCGGCCCTGAACGAATTGGGCTTGACCGTTCCCGTGCCGCCCGATGGCGCGTTTTACGCCTGGGCTGACTGCACAGCCGCTTGCCAAAAGCTGGGCCTCAAAGACAGTTGGGACTTCGCCTTTGCCGCGTTGGAACACGCCCATGTGGCCATCACGCCGGGGCGCGACTTTGGCACCGACCAGACCGCCCGCTTTGTGCGTTTTTCCACGGCCAACTCGATGGCCGAGTTGCAAACCGCCATCGCCCGCCTGAAAGCCTGGTTGCAGCCATGAACACGCCCAGCGCCAGCATCAGTCACCGTGTTTTCGAGCACCCGATCCGCATTTATTGGGAAGACACCGACGCCGGTGGCATTGTGTTTTACGCCAACTACCTCAAGTTTTTTGAACGCGCCCGCACCGAATGGCTGCGCGCCTTAGGCTTTGGCCAGCAGGTGCTCCGAGACGAATCGGGCGGCATGTTTGTCGTCAGCGAAACCAGCGTCAAATACCATTCACCAGCCCGGCTGGACGACACACTGGTCGTCACGGCCGAGTTGCAAAATGGCGGCAAAGCCAGCCTGACGATTGCCCAGCGCGCCTACCTGCGCACACCGAACCAAGCCGACCGACTTCTGGCCGAAGGCACCATCCGCCTGGGCTGGGTCGACAGCACCACCTTGAAACCCGGCCGCATCCCGGCCCCTGTTCTGGAAGCCCTGAAATGAACCAAGACATGTCCATCGTCTCGCTGCTGCTGCACGCCAGTTTTGTGGTCCAGTTGGTGGTGCTGATTTTGCTCGGCATCTCGGTGGCCAGTTGGGCCGCCATCGTGCGCAAGCTCGGGGCCATCAAACGCATCAAAAACCTGAACGACGAGTTCGAGCGCGTCTTTTGGTCCGGCACCAGCCTGAACGAACTGTTCAACTCGGCCAGCCAGAACGCCAAAATGTCCGGACCCATGGAACGCATTTTTGCCAGCGGCATGCGCGAATACCAAAAACTGCGCGAACGCCGCATCAGCGACGCAGGCACCTTGCTCGACGGCGCGCGCCGCGCCATGCGGGCCAGCTTCCAGCGCGAGATGGACATGGCCGAATCGCAACTGGCCTTCCTTGCCTCGGTCGGTTCCATCTCGCCCTATGTGGGTTTGTTTGGCACGGTGTGGGGCATCATGCACGCCTTCACCGGCTTGGCCAGCTTGCAGCAGGTCACGCTGGCCGTTGTGGCCCCTGGCATTGCTGAAGCCCTGGTGGCCACCGCCATCGGCTTGTTTGCCGCCATCCCCGCCGTGCTGGCCTACAACCGGTTTTCACACGACGTCGACCGCATCGCCATCAAGCTCGAAACCTTCATCGAAGAGTTCTCCAATATCCTGCAGCGCAGCCTGGGCTCGACCGGCAGCAGCGGCTCGGCCTCTGGCCACTGATCGGATTGCGCCATGCCATCCCCCTCTTCCCGAAGCCGTGGTCGCCGCACCATCTCCGAGATCAACATGGTGCCCTTCATCGATGTGATGCTGGTGCTGCTGATCATCTTCATGGTCACCGCCCCCATGATCTCCCCCAGCATGGTCGATTTGCCCAGTGTGGGCAAAGCCGCCAAACAACCTGACCAAGTGGTTCAGGTGGTGATCCAAAAAGACGAGCGACTCGAACTGGTGAGCAACGGCAAAACCGACAGCGCCACTTTGGGCAGCGTCGCCGCCAGCGTCAAACGCTTGGTGGGCGACGGCACCAACACCGCTGTGGTCATCAGCGCCGACCGCAGCGTCAAGTACGAAACCGTGGTCAAGGTCATGGACAGCCTGCAGCGTGCGGGCATTGCCCGTGTAGGCCTGTCGGTGCAACTGGCACCCTGAAAGTCACCGCCTTGAGCGCCAAACACGCCCCCCATCTGGAGTTCGCCCCCCCGGCAGCGCCGGACATGGGCCGCGCTTGGGTGGTGGCCGCTATAGCGCACCTGGCTTTGTTTCTGGCGCTGGGTCTGGCCACCGCCTGGAAAACCCAGCCCCAGACCCTGCAAGCCGAAGCCGAACTGTGGTCGGCCGTGCCGCAAGCGGCAGCCCCCAAACTGCAAGAACCCCCGCCACGGCCACCCGAGCCCAAGCCCGAACCGCCACCCAAACCGGCACCCAAACCGGCACCTCCTAAGCCCGCGCCCGAACCCAAGCCGGACAACAGCCTGCGCGACGCCCAAATTGCGCTCGAAAAGAAAAAGGAAGAAGACAAGAAAAAGCAGGAAGCCGCTGACCGACAGCGCAAGGCACTTGAGAAGAAGAAAAAAGAGGCCGAGGACAAAGCAGCGCAAGAAAAAGCAGCCAAAGAAAAGGCCACCAAAGACAAGGCGGCACAGGAAAAAGCTGCTCAAGAGAAGAAAGAGCTGGACAAGAAAAAAGCCACTGAAAAAGCCAAGGCCGACGAAAAGAAACGCCTGCAGGAACAAGCTCGCCAAGAGGCCCAGGACAAGGCTGACGATGCCAGCGCCCAAGCCATGCGCCAAGAAAACCTGCAACGCATGCAAGGCATGGCCGGGGCATCGGGCGGCCCGAACGCTACGGGAACTGCGCTCAAATCATCAGGTCCTTCGGCCACCTATGCGGGCCGCTTGGTCGGCCGCATCAAACCCAACATCACCTATCCAGGCGACATGGTGGGCAACCCGCGCGCCGAAGTGGAAGTGCGCGTGGCACCCGACGGCACCATCACCAGCCGCCGCATCGTGCAGTCCAGCGGCAACAAGGCCTGGGACGATGCCGTGTTGCGGGCCATCGACAAAACCGAAATCCTGCCCAAAGACACCGACGGTCGGGTGCCGCCCTTCATTGTGCTGGGGTTCCGTCCACTGGATTGACAGAGAAAAAACGCCTCCATCTTCGCCAGCCGGAATCGCGCAGGGTGGCTGCACCCCCCTCTCCACTATGATGGTCTGGTGGTGTCAAGCTTGGACTCCAGCTGACGATACACACAACACATGATTCCATCGCGGGCCTGCTGACAGGCCCGGGCCACCGCGTTCCGGGACACACGACATGCTGAAAATTATCGGTATTTGCTTAGCCACTGCTGGGCTCGGTCTTAACTCAGGTCACGCCTTGGCCCAGGCGACCCCCGCCAAAGGGTGCTTTGTGGCGCATTTCAAGTCCTTGGCCTTGAAAACCCACAGCCCAGAGCAGCGCGCAGCATTGGCAGAAAAGTGGCTGCAATTGAACGCCCCCAGCTGCTCCAAGGCCCAGTTGTCCGCGCTTCAGGCCAACAGCCCCAGTTGGCTGGGCAGCTCTTTGACGCAGGAAATAGCCTCCATTTTGGAAGGTTCCATTGAAGCCAACATCGCCGGAAACCCTGAGTTGATGGCGCGACTTTATGAGTCATCGGGCAAAGAAGGTCAAAGCGGCAGCGTGACCCTGACCAACCCGGCCGCCCGCGCCCCCGTGGTTCAACCCATGGCCAACAACGGTGTGATTGCGGGCAGTGCGAACTACGGCAACATTTCGGGCAACACCACCTTGAATCAAAACACCAATAACCTGAGCAATGCCAACAGCAACGCCAATACGGCAGCCAGCAGCACAGTCACCGACTCCATCAACTCATCGATCGGCCAAAGCAGCGCAGCCACCAGCTCTCAGGGCAGGCCCTCAGCGCCACGTTGAAATCTGAGGATCAAGACTTTCGCACCAGCCCCCCCCCGTCCCATGAACAGCAGTGGGCGTGGCATCAAAGGGGGCGGACAAAGACGTCGCCAGCGTCTCAGTCGTACACAATCCGCGCCTGCCCCTGATCGGCCTGCGCCATCCAGCTGGCCAGTGCCGCATCAGAGGGGAAAAATTTGGCGGCCTCCCCCAGCGCCAACTCGGCGCGGGCGGCCAAGTCTTCGCTGCGCCGCTCCAGCGCCAAGCGCACGGGCAAGCCGCGCACCAGATCGCCTTGGTCGGTCTGCTCGCGCTGCGCGGGGAATTCGCGCACCAGTCGGGCAATGTCGGGCGCACGGCCATTCACAGCCACGCGCAGGTATTTGCCATAGCGGCAGCGGGCCGCGCCCAAGTCCATGATCTGCTCCATCTTGAGGCGGAAACCACCCGAAAAACGGTCCGCCTGCATCTTGGCCGTGACAATGATCAGCTCATCGTCTTTCAGCAAATGCTTGGCCGAATTGATCAGGGCTTCGTCGGCCGTGGCTTCCATCATGGCCGTTTTGTCGTCGAGCTTGAAGATCGCCACCTTGCCGCGCTGGCCATTGATGATGCGCAAATCGCTCACGATGCCCGCCAGCACCATCGATTCGCGGCTGTCGATCAGGTCGTCAATCTTGCGGCGTGCAAACTGTCGCACCTCACGCTCCACGGCATCAAACAAATGGCCAGACAAGAAAAAGCCCACGGCCGTTTTTTCCAGCAGCAAGCGCTCCTTGATGCCCCAGGGCATGACCTCCACCAACTCCGGCTCTTGGGTGCTGGAGCCGTGCGAGTCGTCGCCCAGCATGTCGAACAAGCCGCCCTGGTTGGCGTTGGCGGTGGTGGCATTCGAGAATTCAAACGCCCGGTCGATGCTGGCCGACAAAGCGGCGCGGTTCATGTGCAACGAGTCAAATGCGCCGGCCTTGATCAGCGCATCCACCGTGCGTTTGTTGATGCGGGTGCGGTCCACGCGCACGGCAAAGTCAAATAAGCTGGTGAACGGGCCGCCCTCGTTGCGGGCGGCCACGATGGCGTCGATGGCTTGCTGGCCCGTGCCTTTGATGGCCCCCAGGCCATACCGAATGATCTTGTCGGTCACCGGCTCAAAGCGGTGCGTGCCCCGGTTCACATCGGGTGGGTCAAAGCGGATGCCGAACTTCAAGGCGTCTTCGTAAAGCACCTTGAGCTTGTCGGTGTCGTCCATCTCCACCGTCATGTTGGCGCAGAAGAACTCGGCGGTGTAGTGCACCTTGAGCCAGCCCGTGTGGTATGCCAGCAGCGAATAAGCAGCCGCGTGCGACTTGTTGAAGCCATAACCCGCGAACTTCTCCATCAAGTCAAAAACCTCATCGGCTTTGACTTCGGTGATGTCGTTCTTGGCGGCCCCAGCGCGGAAGATGGCGCGGTGCTCGGCCATTTCTTCGGCCTTTTTCTTGCCCATGGCCCGGCGCAACATGTCGGCGCCACCCAGCGAGTAACCGCCCAAAATCTGCGCCGTCTGCATCACCTGCTCTTGGTAAACCATGATGCCGTAGGTCTCGCTCAGCATGTCGGCCACCAGCGGGTGCGGGTATTCAATGACCTCGCGTCCGTGCTTGCGCGCCACAAAACTGGGGATCAGGTCCATGGGGCCCGGGCGGTAGAGCGCGTTCAGCGCAATCAAGTCTTCCAAGCGGCTCGGACGCGCGTCGCGCAGCATGCCTTGCATGCCCCGGCTTTCAAACTGGAACACAGCCTCGGTCTTGCCGTCCGAAAACAGTTTGTAGGTCTGTGCATCGTCCAGCGCGATGTTCTCAAAGGCGAAATTCTCCTGGCCCTTGTGCCGCTTGACGATGAACTCGCGGGCGATCTCCAAAATGGTGAGCGTGGCCAGGCCCAAGAAGTCGAACTTCACCAGGCCTGCGGCTTCCACGTCGTCCTTGTCGTACTGGCTCACCGCCGACTCGCTGCCCGGCTGCTGGTACAGCGGGCAAAAGTCGGTCAGCTTGCCCGGCGCAATCAACACCCCCCCGGCGTGCATGCCCACGTTGCGGGTCATGCCCTCGAGCTTTTGCGCCAGCTCGATCAAGGTCCGGACATCCTCTTCGCGCTCGATGCGCTCGGCCAATATCGGCTCCATGGCGATGGCGTAGTTGTTTTTGTCGCCCTCTTTGGGCGTGGCGGGTGGGTATTGCAGCGTGACCGACATGCCCGGCTTGTTGGGAATCAATTTGCTGATGCCATCGCAAAAGGTGTAGCTCATGTCCAGCACCCGGCCCACGTCACGGATCGCCGCACGCGCGGCCATCGTGCCAAAGGTCACGATCTGGCTAACGGCGTCGCGGCCGTATTTATCTTTCACATAGTCGATCACCCGGTCCCGGTTGCCTTGGCAAAAGTCGATGTCAAAGTCGGGCATGGACACCCGCTCGGGATTCAAAAATCGCTCAAACAGCAGGTTGTACTGCAGGGGGTCAAGGTCGGTGATCTTGAGCGCATAAGCCACCAAAGAGCCCGCGCCCGAACCCCGGCCCGGGCCGACGGGGCAACCATTGGCCTTGGCCCACTGAATGAAGTCACCCACGATCAGGAAGTAACCTGGAAAACCCATCTTCAAGATGGTGTTCAGCTCAAACTCCAGCCGCTCCACATAGCGCGGGCGCTCTTCGTGTCGTTTGTCCAGCGCCGGGTACAGGTGCAGCAAACGCGCCTCAAGCCCTTCGAAAGACACATGGCGAAAATAGTCTTCCACTGACATGACCACACCGTTCACGGGTGGGATCGGGAAATCTGGCAATTGCGGTTTGCCCAACACCAAGGTCAGGTTGCAGCGCTTGGCGATTTCCAGCGTGTTGGCAATCGCGCTGGGCACATCGGCAAACAGGGCGCACATTTGCGCGGTGGACTTGAAATACTGATCGCGTGTGAAGCGACGGACCCGGCGCTGGTTGGCCAGTATTTCGCCCTCCGAGATGCACACCCGCGCTTCGTGGGCTTCGTAGTCATCAGGCCCATGAAACTGCACCGGGTGCGTGGCCACCACCGGCAAACCCAAACGTGCGGCCAGCGCCACGGCACCCGCCACTTGCGGCTCGTCTTCCGGGCGGCCTGCGCGCTGCAGCTCCAGATAAAAACGGTGCGGAAAAATCGAGCCCAACTGAAGCGCCACGTCGGCCGCCTTGTCTGTGTCGCCCTGCACCAGCGCTTGGCCCACTGGCCCGGCTTGTGCGCCCGACAACAAAATCAGGCCTTCAGACAACTCTTGCAGCCAAGCCAGCTTGACCACGGCCACACCTTTGAGCACGTTCTGCGTCCAGCCGCGGGCCAACAACTCACACAGGTGCAAGTAACCCCGGTGGTTTTGCACCAGCAGCACCACCCGGCTGATGGCGCCTGCGTCTCCGCCCAGGCCTTCGAGGTTGATCTCGGCACCGATGATGGGTTTGACGCCCTTGCCCCGCCCTTCCTTGTAGAACTTGACCGTGCCAAACAGGTTGTTCAGGTCGGTGATGGCCAGTGCGGGCTGGGCGTTTTGTGCCGCCATTTTGACCACATCGTCGATGCGACAAGTGGAGTCAACGACAGAAAATTCGGAGTGGAGGCGAAGGTGAACAAACATAGCCGACCATTGTAGAAGCTCCCCCCGGGGGACTTGGGTGCCAGCGGGTGCGAGGGCGACCTGGTGAATTCTTTGGTATACGAGTTCAGTCCCGCAGAACCTGCAACACCTCCGAGCGAAACTCGCGTCCGTACAAAATCAGCACCACCAGCGCCGTGGCCAAGACCAGTGCCAGCGGCGAGAAAAACCAGGCCATGGCCGCAAACGAAAAGTAATAAGCCCGCAGGCCATCGTTGAAGGTCTCGGCGGCGGCACTGACCAAACAGCCCGCCCGATGCGCAAAGTGTTGGCGATCTGACTCACCGCTGGCAAAAGATTCTGGCGGCGGCATGCCACCAATGACCAGGGCCACAAAGGTGTACTGCCGCATCGACCATGAAAAGCGAAAGAAGGCATACACAAAAATGCCCACCAGCACCAAAATTTTGAGTTCAAACACCAGCAAGGGCGTGGGCTGCGCGAAAGGAATCTCGCCCACCAACTCGGCCGCTTTGTTGGTGGTGCCCAACAGCGCAAACAAGCCACCGATGATGATGATGCTGGTCGATGAAAAAAACGCCGGCGTTTGCGAGAGGTTCTGCGTGATCAAGCCATCGAGCATGCGCGGATCGCGCGCTGTGGCCTGCAACATCCAGCTTTGCCGGTAAGTGTTGGTGGTGGCGATCAGGCTTTTGTCCAGCTTGCCCCGAATGCGCGCAAACCAGGCATAGCCCACCCACAAAGCAAAAAAAGCAAACAATGCCAGCCAATCGGCCCAGGGCAACATGGTGATGATTTTCATGCGTGCATCCTAGCAACTGTCTGAGCAGGCTGAGCGCCATCGGGCGCTCTCGAACACAAAAAAGCCAGAGCGACCTGGATCGCTCTGGCTTTTGGCGTGGGCATTCTCCCGAGGATCAGCCCCGGTGATCAGCCGCGAAGCTTGGCCGCCACGGCAGCCACGCGCTCGCCGTAGGCTTTGGCGGTGTCCAAGTCGCCTTGGGGAATGTCTTGTGCGGGGCTGGTCGCGCCGACTTGCGCCATCAAGCCCGAGTTGGAGCCAATGCGGTTGATGGTGCCGTCGTTCATGGCGGGCTGACCCACCCAGACCATGCCCTGCTGCATGGCCAGGGTGATGAAGTACTGGATGGTGGACAGCTTGTCGCCGCTGGGGCTGGCCGAAATGGTGAAGCCGCCGGCGACTTTGTCTTTCCAGGCGCTGGTGAACCAACGCTTGGACGATGCATCCGCAAACTTCTTGAACTGCCAAGAGGCCATGCCCATGTAAGTGGGCGAGCCGAAAATGATCGCGTCGGCCGCATCCAATGCGGTCCAGTCGGCGTCGGTGAGGTTGCCGTCGGCATCAATCGCGATCACTTGCGCGTTGGCACCTTGGGCCACAAATTGGGCCACGCGCTGGGTATGGCCGTAGCCGGAATGGTAGACAACAATGGTTTTAGCCATAAGAAAAGTTCCTGAAGAAAAGTCAGAGGGTGAAAAAATCAAGCGGCCAGGTCGAACACCAGGACTTCGGCGTACTGGCCTTCGCTCAAGGCCAAAGAAGACTCGGCTTGCAGCATGGCCGCGTCGCCCGCAATCAGTGCTTGGCCATTGACCTGCAGCGCACCGCGTACCAAAAACACATACGCCTTGCGCGCCGGATTCAAAGGCAAAGTGGCCATTTCAGGGCCGTTGAACAGGCCTGAGTACATGCGGGCATCGGCGTGAATTTCAACTGTGTGCGCAGCAGCCTGAGCGTCCGATGCAGGCGCAGCCACCAACGCCAGTTGCCCACGCTTGGCACTCTCGGGCACCGACTTTTGCTCGTAACCGGGGTCAATGCCCGTCACATTGGGCTCGATCCAGATTTGTAAAAAGTGGGTCTGCTCGCCCTCGGCGTGGTTGAACTCGCTGTGTTGCACGCCGCTGCCTGCACTCATGCGCTGGACATCACCGGGCGGGATGCCCTTCACATTGCCCATGCTGTCCTTATGGGCCAAATTGCCGGACAGCACGTAGCTGATGATTTCCATGTCGCGGTGGCCGTGCGTGCCAAAACCGGTGCCGGGGGCAATGCGGTCTTCGTTGATGACGCGCAAATTGCCAAACCCCATGTGCGCCGGGTCAAAGTAATTGGCAAAAGAAAAGCTGTGAAAAGACTTGAGCCAGCCGTGGTCAGCGTAGCCGCGTTCAGAGGATTTGCGGATGTTCAGCATGGGGGTGTCCTTTTAAAGTCTTGAAGGTCAGTGCCTTGATAAAGCTTGAACTTTAGCCAAACAGGCGGGCTTGAAAGTTGCCATGATTTGCTGGCATCATTCAAGTTAATTGAATGATGAGGCAACCACCATGCAAACACCCCGCGACTGGCTGACGCCCGAAGCCCTGCTGATGCTGCAGACCATTGACCAAAAAGGCAGCTTTGCCGCCGCCGCCCGTACCCTGAACCTGGTGCCCAGCGCCCTGACCTACCGGGTGAGGCAACTGGAAGACGCTCTCGATGTGCTGCTGTTTGACCGCAGTGCCCGCCAAGCGGTGCCCACAGCCGCCGGGCGCGAATTGTTGCGCGAAGCCAGCCGTTTGCTCGACGACATGGACGCGGTGGCCAACCGCGTGCGTCGCGTGGCCACGGGCTGGGAGGCGGTGTTCACCGTGGCGGTGGACTCCATCGTCTCGCGCAGCGTGGTCATGGACCTGTGCGCCAGCTTTTTGGCGCTGGGTGCACCCACTCGGCTGCGGCTGCGCTACGAAACCCTGTCGGGCACGCTGGCCGCGCTCACCTCAGGCCAGGCCGATCTGGCGCTGGGCGTGGTGCTGGAACCAGGCCTGAAAACCGACCTGCGGCACGCGGTGCTGGGTGAGATCGCTTTTGTGTATGCCGTGGCCCCGCACCACCCACTGGCCCAAGCGGCCGAGCCGCTGACGGACGCCAACTTGCAGCAGCATCGCGCTGTGGCCGTGGCCGATTCAGTCAGCCGGGGCACGGGCCTGACCATCGGGCTGCAAGGCGGGCAAGACGTGTTCACCGTACCCGACATGCCGAGCAAACTCGAAGCGCAATTGCGCGGTCTGGGGGGCGGTTTTTTGCCCGAATCGCTGGCCAGGCCTTACATCGACAAGGGTGTGCTGGTGGCCAAACAGGTTCACACACCGCGCAGCAACACCTGCCACCTGGCCTGGCGCGACACCCCGCAAACGCCCGTCGGACAAGCCCTGCGCTGGTGGCTGGACCAACTGGCGCGGCCTGCCACCCGCGAGGCCCTGTTACGACCTGTGCACCCTGTGTGAAAACGACCACCACCACCGACATCGGGAATAACCCACCCGGGCGGTTTCAAGGCCCTTTTCTCAGCTAAAGTGAACCCATGAACACACCACACATCGCCATAATCGGTGTCGGCATGGCCGGCGTCACTTGCGCCCGCACTTTGCGCCAAGCCGGCCACAACGTCACTTTGTTCGAAAAAAGCCGAGGATTAGGGGGACGCATGTCCACCCGCGCCAGCGCCTTTGGCGGCTTTGACCACGGGGCGCAGTACTTCACCGTGCGCGACCCGCGCTTTGAACTGGCCATTGCCACCGCCCCCGGCGTGTGCAAACCCTGGAGCGCCAACGCCGTGCGCGTGCTCGACCCCAATGGCCGCGTGATCGAGGCGGGCCTGCCCGGCGGCGAACGCCACTGGGTGGCCACCCCGGGCATGAACGGCTTGGTCAAAGCCTGGGCGGCCCCCTTGGTCGAAGACGGCAATGTGCAACTGCAAACCCGCGTCACGCACATCTCGCCCGACCCCCTGAAGAAAAACGGCTGGCAACTGCACACCGAAAGCGATGACGGGGGTCAACACATTTACGCTGGTTTTGACCAAGTGATCTTGGCCATCCCGCCCGCCCAGGCGCAGGCTTTGCTTCAGGCCTCGGGCCAAAGCGCCTTGGCCGAGCCCCTGAAAAATGTGCGGGTGGACCCTTGCTGGACGCTGATGCTGGCTTATCCGCAAGCCGTGCAGCCGGGTCTGATCACCCTTGGGCCGCAATGGAACGCGGCGCGCAGCACGCACCACCGCATCGCCTGGATGGCGCGCGAATCGTCCAAGCCCGGGCGCGAGCGCATCGAACGCTGGACCGTGCAGGCCAGCGCCCCTTGGTCAGCCGAACACGTCAACGACAGCCCCGATCGCATCAAAGGCAAACTGATCAAGGCCTTTGCAGAAATCACTGGCATCCGCGTCACTCCCGACCTGGCCGAGGTGCACCGCTGGCTGTACGCCAAGACCGCCCAGCCTTTGGGCCAAAGCTTCGTGTGGTCCAAAGCGCAAGGCATCGGCCTGTGCGGCGACTGGTGCCTGGGGCACCGGGTCGAAGACGCGTTCGTCTCCGGCCTAGAGCTGGCTTTGGCAGTGCTCAAAAAGCGCTGATCACCCGACGC
>CAMDFT010000034.1 GCA_945897795.1 Limnohabitans sp. Rim8
TCAGCCCAAATGCTGCTTGAAGAACGCCAGCGTGCGCTCGCGCGCCTGCTGAGCCGAAGGCGCATGCCAAGAACCACGCTGGTCGCAATTGAAGCCGTGATGGGCCGCATAGGTGAACACCTGCACTTTCGGATGTGCATTTTTGAAAGCCTCGACCGAATCCAGCGGGATCCATTTGTCTTCTTCCGCAAAATGCGCCATGACCGGCACCCGAGGTTGGCGGGCGATTTCGGCAGCGCTGGTGACACCGCCTCCGTAATAAGGCGCTGCAGCACTCAAACCCGTCAAAGTGCAGGCTGCACGCCAAGTCAGCAAACCGCCCCAGCAATACCCCACGATGCCGACCTTGCCGCCTGAGGCCTGCCCGGCATGGTCGCTGGCCGCCTGAATGTCCTGCATCACACCGGGTGTGGGTAAGTCTTCCGCAGCCGTTTTGTAGCCAAAGCCCTCACCCATGTCGGCATCGGTGTAACCCAGCTCCACCCCTGGCTTGACACGGTGAAAGGCGGCAGGGGCCACGGCCAGGTAACCCTCTGCCGCAAAGCCATCGGCCACAGCGCGAATGTGGCTGTTGACGCCAAAAATTTCCTGGATCACCACCACCGCCCCCTTGGGTGTGCCAACAGGCCGGGCCTCGTAGGCGGGCACTCGTGTGCCATCTGCGCTTTGAAGTTCAATCATCGTTCCCATGTGTTTTCCTTTCGGGTAGAGGTCAGTTCAACGGGCCAGCGCACGCTCGACAAAGTCGAGGCGATCCTGGCCCCAAAAAATCTCACCATCGACCACATAGCTGGGGGCACCAAACACCCCCGCATCGATGGCCGACTGGGTGTAGCTTTCATAACGCTCTTGCACCGCCTGGCTGCGCGAATGGTCCATCAAGCTGGCCGGCAAATTCTGCTCTTGCAGCAATTGGGCCAACACCTTGTCGTCGGCCATGTTGCGCTCTTGCGCCCAGCAAGCGGCCAAAATCGCACCCGCGATTTGCATGGCAGACAGTGGGCCATGGGCCAGATCGGCAGCAATGGTCAGACGAGCCGAATCGTCGCCACCCACCGGGAAATACTTGGGCTTGAGGTTCAAAGGCACATTCAAATGCTGACTAAAGCGTTGCAACTCCACCAGGCGATAGGCTTGGCGCTGGGGCGCACGCTGGCCCAAGGGCAAGCCGCCCGAAATCGGAAACACCTTGCCACCCAGGTCGATGGGCATGACACGCAGCGTGGCCCCCGTGCGCTGCACGATGTCCGCCAGGCGCTGGTGGCCCAAATAGGCCCAGGGGCTTTGCGGTGCGAGGTAATAGTCCACTGTGCGACCCATGCTGTCTCCTTGTGTGTTGTGTAATCTTTGGATGGAACAAGGGTTTTAACCGTTCTCAACATTTTTTGCAGGAGATATGCCATGAACAAAGTCTTGTTGGTGACCGGCGGTAGCCGAGGGATCGGCGCGGCAACCGCCATTTTGGCGGCAAAAAATGGCTGGTCGGTGGCGGTGAACTACACAGCCAATTCACTGGCCGCCGACGAAGTGGTTCGGCAAATACGCGCATCGGGCGGGCAAGCCATGTCGGTGCAGGCCGATGTGGCCGAAGAAGCGCAGGTGCTGCGCATGTTCGAGCACATCGACGCCAAATTGGGCCGCCTGAGCGGGCTGGTCAACAACGCCGGCGTGGTCGACGTCAAGGCCCGCGTAGACGAAATGAGCGTGGCCCGCTGGAAACGCATGTTCGACATCAACGTGATCGGCAGCCTGATCTGCGCCCGCGAAGCTGTGCGCCGCATGAGCACCCTGCACGGCGGAGAAGGCGGCAGCATCGTCAACGTGTCCAGCGCCGCCTCTCGCTTGGGCGCGCCGGGCCAGTACGTGGACTACGCCGCTGCCAAGGGCGCGATCGATGCCTTCACCATTGGCCTGGCCAAAGAGGTGGCCGCAGAAGGCGTTCGGGTCAACGCGGTGCGCCCGGGTCTGATCGACACCGAGATCCACGCCTCCGGCGGCCTGCCCAACCGGGTGAAAGACCTGCAGCACCTGGTGCCAGCAGGGCGCGGCGGCAGCGCCGAAGAAGTGGCCGAGGGCATTGTCTGGCTGCTGTCGGATGCGGCCAGTTACACCACCATGAGTTTTCTGGACATTTCGGGAGG
The DNA here is from genome assembly GCA_945897795.1 of Limnohabitans sp. Rim8. Lineage (GTDB taxonomy): Bacteria > Pseudomonadota > Gammaproteobacteria > Burkholderiales > Burkholderiaceae_C > Limnohabitans_A. The sequence continues at coordinate 2,142 of CAMDFT010000034.1, forward strand.
CCGTTGATGGCCGAAATCAAATACTTTTGGGAAGACATGGCGGTGGGCCAGGTACGCGACTTGGGCAGCCTCACGCCGACCCGAGATGAAATCATCGCTTTTGCCACCCAGTTCGACCCGCAGCCCTTTCACTTGGACGATGAAGCGGCCAAGGCCTCGGTCTTTGGCGCACTGTCAGCCAGCGGCTGGCACACCTGCGCCATGGCCATGCGGCTGATGGTGACCAACTTCCTGCAAGAGACCTCCAGCCTGGGCTCACCCGGCATTGAAGGTCTCAGATGGCTCAAGCCGGTGTACCCGAACGACACCCTGCGCCTGCAAAGCACGGTGCTCGAGACCAAACCCATGAGCAAGCGCCCCGATGTGGGCATGACGCGCAACCTGTGGGAAATGTTCAACCAGCATGGCGACAAGGTGCTGCACATGGAAGGCTGGAGCATGTTCCGAAGGCGCACACCGGCAGCCTGAGGCGGCGCACAATCGGGCGATGGACTTCAAACCGCTCATCACCCTGCTGGCCATCGTCAACCCTTTGGCGATTGTTCCGTTTTTCATTCACTACACGCAGGGCTTCAGCAGCGCCCAACGACAGAGAACGATTTGGGTGTCCTCCTTTTCGGCCTTTGTGGTGATCGCAGCCAGTGCCTTGCTCGGCCTGCAAATTCTGGAATTTTTCGGCATCTCGCTGGCCAGCTTTCAGGTGGGCGGGGGCATGCTGCTGCTCACATCGGCTTTGTCGATGCTGAATGCGCAACCCGCCGAAGCCCGCGCGAATGCCGAAGAAGTGCACGACGCCGAAGCCAAAGCCGCGATGGGTGCCAGCATCGCCGTGGTGCCGCTGACCATTCCGCTGCTGACTGGCCCCGCCACCATGTCCACCGTGGTGATCTACGCCGAAAAAGCCAAGAACTTCGCCCAACTCGGCACCTTGGTCGGCTATGGCGTGGTGATTGCGCTGGCCACAGCTTTGTGCTTTTCCTTAGCAACGCCGATCGCCCGCATCTTGGGCAAAACCGGCATCAACGTCATGACGCGGCTGATGGGTTTGATTTTGGCTGCGCTCGCTGTGGAAGTGATGGCGGACGGGCTGCACAAGCTGTTTCCGGTGCTGGCGCGAGGGCTCTAAGAGAACGCAAGCTTGATCAGGACACAATCACGCGATGCGCAAAGAACCCTTGATCGCCCTGCTCAAGCAACGTCTGCCCGGTCTGCTGGCGATTTATGCTTTTGGCAGCCGAATCACCCATCAAGGCGCCACAGCACGCCCCGACAGCGATCTGGATCTGGCGGTTTTGCTGGCAGGCTATGCCGACCCCGTGCTGTTGTTTGATCTGTCAGGCGAGCTGGCCGACATCACCGACTGCCCGGTTGACTTGCTGGACATGCGGGCAGCGTCCACTGTCATGCAATACCAAATCCTGACCCAAGGTGAAGCTTGGTGGCGCAAGGATGTGCAGGCTGGGCTGTTTGAGGCCGGCATGCTCAGCGAAAAAATGGCGCTCAACGAAGCCCGGGAAGGCCTGATTCACGATGTGACACAAAGAGGACGCGTGTATGGCCGATGACGTCTTGCTGAACAAAGCCGCCACCATCGAGCGCTGCGTTGCCCGCGCCCGGGAAGAATATGCTTCAGACCCCGATACGTTTGCAACCAACTTCACGCGGCAAGACGCCGCCATCTTGAACATCCAGCGGGCTTGCGAAGCCGCATTGGACATGGGCCACCACATCATCCGGCGCGACAACTTGGGGCTACCCCAAAGCTCACGAGACGTCTTTGCTCTGCTTGCCGATGCGCGCTGGCTTGACCCCCAATTGGCACACCATATGAAACGCATGGTCGGATTTAGAAATATTGCCGTACACGAGTACCAAACCCATCAATTGCCCATCACGGTCAACATCATCCAGTCTCATCTGGACGAGTTTTTGGCTTACTCGCGTCAGATGCTGCGCCAAGACCGTGCTGGCGGCCACTGAGCACCCCACATCACATCACACGCCAAACCCATTCGCTAGCCCTTGGCGTAAACAAGCCACCAACGCTGTCACCGCCCGGGGAACATGCGGCGTATAGGGCCGGATGGCGTAAATGGTTTCGGCAAAGGCGCCCACTGGCTTCCAGTCGGGCAACACCCTCACCAATTGGCCTTTTCGCAACTCGGCCTGGGCACTGAAGTCGGGCAAAAGAGCGATGCCAGCGCCTGTGAGCGCGGCTTCGCGCAAGGCCTCGCTGTTGTTGGCGGCGAAGTTGCCACTCACGGGCACGGTGATGCGCTCGCCCTCTGCTGAAGGCTGACGCGGCTCGAAAGTCCACGCGGGCGTGTCTTGCGAGCGGGGGTAGTGCAGGCAGTTGTGGACTTGCAAATCGGTGGGGGTTTGCGGTTCACCATGCTGGCGCAAATAAGCGCGGGTGGCCACCAGCACCGAAACGGTTGCGCACAGCGCCCACGCCACATGCGTGTCGGGTGGGCGGGCGGTGTGGCGGATGGCCAGGTCGTAGCCTTCCGTGGCCAAGGCGCTCAAGCGGTCGGACAGGTCCAGCTCGATGCGCACATCCGGAAAGTCTTGCAAGAAAGCAGCAAACAGCGGCACCAGCTGCTGGCGGGCCAGCGCCACCGGCGCGGTCACGCGCAGCAAACCGCTGGGCTGCTCGGCCAAATCACGGACCTGTGCAAAGCTCTGCTCGATCTGTTCAAACGAGGCGCGGGTCTCGTCCACCAGCCGCTGCCCGGCCTCGGTCAATCGCAAGCTGCGGGTGGTGCGCTGCACCAAGGTCACTTTGGCAGCGCGCTCCAGTTCGGCAATGCGCTGACTCATCGCGGCCTTGCTCACGCCCAAGCGGGCGGCGGCGGCCGTGTAACTGCCCTGCTGGGCCAGCACGCTGAGCCAGTGCAGGTGGGTCCAGAGGGTGTTGATTTTTTGCTCTTCCATGCAAGTATTGTTCACTATTTTGAACAATCAATTCAGCTTTACGGCCTTGTGAGGGGATACGGGGGTGCCTACACTCAGTGCACTTTCAGTGCTTTTGATGGGCAAGAGCTGCACGCAAAGCGCTGAATTTTTGTAGGAGCCCACCCCTGTGGGCGATTGCTTGACGCTGTGGCCAGCCATCATCGCCCACGGGGTGGGCTCCTACACAAGACACACATTCACGAGCAACAGGCGAAAGCCATAAGGAGCACCCCATGAGCATCACCCACATCGGTCATTACATCGGCGGCCAGGTCGCAGCAGGCGCTTCGGGCCGCAGCCAGCCCGTCACCAACCCCGCCACCGGCGCTGTGACCGGCAATGTGGCCTTGGCCAACAGCGCCGAAGTCGCCAAGGCCGTGACCGCTGCGCAAGCGGCGTTTCCCGCTTGGGCCGACACACCGCCCCTGCGCCGCGCCCGCGTGATGTTCAAGTTCCTGGAGTTGCTCAACCTGCACAAGGACGAGCTGGCCCACATGATCACCGCCGAGCACGGCAAGGTGTTCACCGACGCGCAAGGCGAAGTTTCGCGCGGCATCGACATCGTGGAATTCGCCACCGGCATCCCGCAGTTGCTCAAGGGCGACTTCACCGACCAGGTGTCGACCGGCATCGACAACTGGACCCTGCGCCAGCCCTTGGGCGTGGTCGCGGGTATCACACCCTTCAACTTTCCCGTGATGGTGCCCATGTGGATGTTCCCGGTCGCCATTGCGGCGGGCAACACCTTCATCCTCAAACCCAGCCCAACCGACCCCAGCGCGTCGCTGTTCATGGCTGATTTGCTGAAGAAAGCCGGCCTGCCCGACGGCGTGTTCAACGTGGTGCAGGGCGACAAAGAAGCCGTGGACGCGTTGCTGGAACACCCCGATGTGAAAGCCATCAGCTTCGTCGGCTCCACCCCGATTGCCAACTACATCTACGAAACCGGTGCGCACCACGGCAAGCGTGTGCAAGCTCTGGGCGGTGCCAAAAACCACCTGGTGGTCATGCCCGACGCCGACATCGACCAGACCGTGGACGCGCTGATCGGCGCAGGTTACGGCTCGGCCGGCGAACGTTGCATGGCGATCTCTGTCGCGGTGCTGGTGGGCGATGTGGCCGACAAGATCTTGCCCTTGCTTGTAGAGCGCACCAAGGCGCTCCAAGTGCTCAATGGTGAAAACCTGGCCGCCGAGATGGGCCCCATCGTGACCGACGCGGCGCGTCAGCGCATCAAGGGTTACATCGACGCCGGTGTGGCCGAAGGTGCAAAGTTGCTGGTGGACGGCCGCGAGTTTGACGGTGCGAAGGCCGGTGCCGGTTGCGAGCAAGGCTTCTGGCTGGGCGGCACGCTGTTCGACAACGTGACCACCGACATGAAGATCTACAAAGAAGAAATCTTTGGCCCGGTGTTGTCGTGCGTGCGCGTGCCCGACTTTGCTACCGCCGTGCAAATCATCAACGACCACGAGTTCGGCAACGGCGTGAGCTGCTTCACCCGCGACGGCAACGTGGCGCGCGAGTTTGCGCGCCGCATCCAGGTGGGCATGGTCGGCATCAACGTGCCGATCCCCGTGCCCATGGCCTGGCACGGCTTTGGTGGCTGGAAGCGTTCGCTGTTTGGTGACATGCACGCCTATGGCGAAGAGGGCGTGCGTTTTTACACCAAACAAAAGTCCATCATGCAGCGCTGGCCCGAGAGCATCGGCAAGGGGGCTGAATTTGTGATGCCGACGGCCAAGTAACACCGGCAGAGGCACAAGCACCGCGCAGCCTGCCATGGCCGCGTTTGCGCCCGAAGAGTTCAAAGCGGGAAAAGCGGCGCGATGGATCTTGGCGGACGCAGCGCACTGCCCCGTACAAAGTCCCGGACAATGCTAAAGTCCGCACATTTGTCAGACAAGTGTCAGTTTGGGTCAGGGATTTCCCCCGAATCGGGAAATCCCTGAGGAAAACGAAGCTCTTGCGGGCTTACATTTCATGCACTCGATGCAAAGCAGTACTTGCATCCCGAGGGCCGAGGAGACACTGAAGCCTAAGAACTCCAACATTGAACAGCATCCAACGAGGTGTGATTTTTGCAAAGCGTCGCGCAAGCGGCGCTTTTTTTTGTCCCTCTGGCCACCAGCCGGTGACAGCCACAACACGGGCACACTGCCACAATCGTGCCCATGGAATTACTGATTGTTTCGCTGGCCTCCTTGCTGGCAGGGATGATGGACGCGATCGTGGGCGGTGGTGGCCTAATCCTGATCCCCGCCTTGTTTGCCACCTTTCCGGGGGCAGCTCCCGCCACTTTGTTTGGCACCAACAAAAGCGCCGCGATCTGGGGCACGGCTTTTGCCACCGTGCAGTACAGCCGCAAAGTGGTCATGCCCTGGCGCGCCTTGCTGCCCGCTGCCGGCGCGGGTCTGTTGGGCTCCTTGATCGGGGCCTGGGTGGTCACCCAAGTCGACCCCGCACTGTTTCGCAAAGCCTTGCCCTTCATGATGGCCGTGCTGCTGGTGTACACCCTGGCCAAAAAAGACATGGGACGCACCCACGCGCCCCGCTATGCAGGTGCAAAGCAAGCCTGGGTTGGGGCCGCCATCGGCTTGACGATCGGCTTCTACGACGGGTTTTTCGGACCCGGCACGGGCAGTTTTTTGGTGTTTGCCTATGTCCGCTTGATGGGCTATGACTTCTTGAACGCTACGGCCTCGGCCAAACTGATCAATGTGGCCACCAATTTTTCAGCGCTGGTGCTGTTTGCAATTCAAGGGCATGTGTGGTGGCACTTGGCTTTGGCCATGGCGGTGTCCAACATCATTGGCAGCCTGATCGGCACCCGGCTGGCGATGAAATACGGCTCGGGTTTTGTGCGCCAGGTGTTCATTGTGGTGGTGCTGGCCCTGATCTGCAAAACCGCTTACGACACCTGGCTGCGCTAGCCCTTCACCGCAAACGCCACTTGATCTGCCCCGCGTACTGCGCCAGCGCCACGCCCAACAGGGTCACGCCGGCCCCGGCGATCTTGATCCAGCTGTAATGCTCGCCCGACAAAGCCCAAGCAAACAAGCCCGCCATGGGAGGCATCAAATACATCAAAGGGGCCGTTCGTGCCACGCCACGCACGGTATTGATCCAGCCCCAAGCCAACCAGCCAATGAAGGCCGACACCAAAATGGACCAAAATAAACCCACCCACGCCCAAAAGTCGAGCACCGACCAGTTGGCGGCCATGCCAGCGGGCACCGACAAAAGCATCACGGGCAAACCGCCCAGCAAGGTGGCATAACCCATGGTCAAGACCGGCCCGTGTTTTTCCATCACGGGTTTGACGGCCACGGTGTAATAAGAAAAGAAAGCGGCGGCGACCAACAAAACCAAATCGCCCCCGCCAGCGCGCCAATTGCCGCCCAGCAACTTGTCGGACAGGAACATCAACACCCCGCCAAAAGCCAAGGCCACACCCGACATTTGCGCTGCGGTCAGCCGCTCAAGGCCCTGGTACCGCAGGATCAACAAGGTCAAAATCGGTCCGCACGCCAAAATCACCGAACTCGAAAACGCCGTGGACCAGTGGATGCCGTAAGTGACCAAACCCACATGCACGGAATGGCCAAGGAAGCCCAGCCAAGCCATCTGCATCCAGTCCCTTCGGGGCAAAGGCGGTAGCCAACGGCCAAAACGCCAACGCATCAGCAACAGCGCGCAGGTGGGCATGATGAGGTAACGCGCCCACAAAAATCCACCCGGTGTGATCAGGTCAAACAGGTACTTTTGCAGGGTGAAGTTGCCCCCCCAGATGACCACCAGCACAAGGGCCACAAGCAAGGCACGTCGGTCGTGACGGTGTAAGTGAGTCGGGTCGGGCATGCAGGGATTGTGGTGCCAGCAGGCAGCATCCCGTGTCTCGCTCGCATCAAGAAGGCCACAGGGTCACCGCTGAGCGCCCCTGGGCGGGGTCATGGCCTGAACCCAGACAGGAGACGCCTGACCAACAAGTTATGTTGGCCAGGCGCTTACATCACTTCTTGCGTGCAGCAACAGCGGCTTCGGCCTCTTTCACCAGGGCAGGGCCCACGGTGTTTTTCCACTTTTCGTACACCGGGCGGGTGATTTTGACGAAGGCATCGCGCTCGTCGGCGGAGAGCGATGTCACCGTCACGCCCATGGCCGCGATGTCTTTCAGCACAGGCTTGTCGGCTTCGACCAAGCCTTTGCGGGCGATGGCGATTTCGGCTTTGCCCGCGTCCACAGCGGCCTGGCGCACGATGGCTTGGTCAGCGGGTGTCCACGATGCCCAAATGTCTTTGTTCACCACAAAGATCAGCGGATCGGCCACATAGCCCCAGGTGGTCACGAATTTCTGGCCCACGGTGTGCATTTTCAGCACAGTGAACAAGAACAGCGGGTTTTCCTGGCCGTCCACCGCGCCGCTGGACAGCGCAGGCTGCGCATCGGCCCAGCTCATTTGCGTGGGGTTGGCCCCCATGGCACTGAACATGTCCGAGTAAATGGGCGAGCCCACCACGCGGATTTTCATGCCCTTCAGATCGGCAGGCGACTTGATGGGGCGCTTGGAGTTGGTGAGTTCACGGAAGCCGTTTTCACCCCAAGCCAAGGGCACCACGCCCGACTTGTCCAGGGTCTGGAAAATCTTTTGGCCCACGCTGCCTTGCGTCAGCGCGTCAATGGCGGCGTAGTCGGGCATCAAAAAGGGCAGCGAGAACAGGTTCAGTTCCTTGACCTGGGGCGACCAGTTGATGGTCGAGCCCACGGCCATGTCGATCACGCCCTGGCGCAATGCGCTGAATTCGCGGGTTTGATCGCCCTGGATCAGCGACACGCCGGGGTAGAGCTTGATGTTGATGCGCCCTTGGGTGCGCTCTTTGACCGTGTCGGCCCACATCTTGCCGGCCTGACCCCAAGGTGTGGGCGGGCCCAACACCAGGGACATGCGGTATTCGGCCTTGTAATCGGCGGCCACGGCCGGGGCGGTAAAAGCACCCAAACCAGCGGCTACAGCCAGCAGGCTGAGCAAATGACGACGAAGTTTCATGGTTGTCTCCTTGTTGAAAAAATGAACATCAATAACCCAAATAACGCGGCAGCCACAGGGCCAGTTCGGGCCACGCAATCACCGCCAGCATGACCAAGAACATCGAAAACAGCATCCAGCCGACCCAGCGCACGGTTTCTTCCATGCGCACACCGGCGATGCGGCAAGACACCATCAAATTTACGGCCAGCGGCGGCGTGAACTGCCCCAGCGCCACTTTGAGCGTGAGGATCACGCCAAACCAGACCGGGTCCCATTTGTAATACTGCACGATGGGCCACAGCAGTGGCACAAAAATCAAGAAAATCGATACGCCGTCGAGGAACATGCCCACGGTGATCAGCATGAGGATGAGCAGTGCCAGCACGCCGTATTCGCCCAAGCCCGAGTTGACGATGGCATTTGTCACCGGGTCAATCACCCCCAGCGTGGACAGCGAAAAGGCAAAAATGCCCGCCAGCGACACCACCAGCAAGATCACCGCCGACAACTCCCCCGACTCCCGCAGAATCACAAACAGGTCGCGCACCTTGATCGTGCGGTAAATCACCATGCCCACAAACAGGCCATAGAACACCGCCACCACCGCCGCCTCGGTCGGCGTGAACCACCCGGCGCGCATGCCGCCCAAAATCAAGACCGGCGCAGCCAAGCCCCAAACGGCTTCCACAAAGCTTTTCCACAATTCGGGGCGCGGCAAGCTCGCCTCCAGCGCACCCATCTTGTGCTTGCGAGCCATCCACACCGTAGGCACGATCAAGGCCAAGCCCGCCAGAATGCCCGGGATCATGCCCGCAGCAAACAGCGCAGGCACCGAGGCGCCGGGCACCAGCACCGAATAGACGATGAAGGCCACCGAAGGCGGAATCAAAATGTCCGTGGCCGCTGCCGCACCGACCACGCTGGCCGAAAACGACGCGGGGTAACCGGCCCGCGACATGGCCGCGATCATCACCGCACCCACCGCCGCCGCATTGGCAGGACCCGAACCCGAAATACCGCCCAGAAACATGGCCACCACAATCGCCACCAAGGGCAGCATGCCGGGGCCACGGCCCACGATGGCCACAGCAAAATTGACCAAACGCAACGCCACACCCGAGCGGTCAAAGATGGAGCCCACCAGCACAAACATGGGAATGGCCAGCAGCGGGTATTTGCCCAGACCGGCATAGAAGTTTTGCGGCACGGCCAGCAGACCAAACCACTGCGCATCCGAGTTGGCCAGGGCAATACAAGCGGCTCCGGCCAAACCCAAAGCCGCGCCAATCGGGACGCCCATCAGCATCATGACCACAAAGGCCACAAACAGGAGGGTCGGGATCATGGCTGACGCCCCCGACGGATGAACAAGCCCAGCGCTCGTCCGGCAATGGCCACCGACAAGACCGGCAGCCAGATGGTGTACCACCACTGCGGCACGCCAATGCCCGGTGAGGTTTCGCCAAAGCGGAAATCGTCCCAGACCACGCGCACGCTGAGCACCGCGATCAGGGTAAACAGCACAAACACCATCAGCGCACCAAAGCGGGCCAGCGCCCGCTGGCGTTTTTCTGAGCCGCTGTCGGCAAAGTATTCAATGCGGATTTGTCGGTTGCGGGCCACCGAGGCCGAGCCCGCCACCAGCGCCAGCACGATCATCAAGAACACCGAAAACTCTTCCGTCCAGGCAAAGGACTGGTCGGTGAAATAGCGCACCAGCACATTGGCAAAGGTGATGAGCGAGAGCAGCCCCATCACGATCACCGTGAGCCAGTCTTCTATTTTCAGCGGAACAGCGGTTTCTTCATCGGATTCAGCAGCGGCCACTTCGGCGGGGGCTTGCTCGTGCAAATGGGTCATAGGCCTCAAACCAAATTTAAAATCCACTTTAACATGACGTTCTTGGCCACAAGCCCCTCGAACAAGCCCCAACGCGCTCCGGGGGCACAGGGTTTACCCCATAGAAGCCCGGTGAATGCAGGTACAAGCAGATCGCTAACAGGGCAACAACCGCCTCAACGTGTGACGGGCTTCAGGCAGTCCTGCGCTGCGGCCACGATTTGATCAGCCGACACGCGGGCCACCGCTTCCAAAACAGGGGCGTAACCCACCGGTATGCGCGGCGCACCCAAGCGCTTGACGCGGACACCCAAAGTTTCGGCCACGGTGGCGGCGATTTCAGCGCCAAAGCCTGCGGCCTGAATGGCTTCGTGCACCACCAGCAAATGGCCTGTTTTGGCGGCAGAATTGAGCACCGTTTCCCGGTCCCAGGGCCACAAGGTACGCAAATCGATCAGCTCGACCTGAATACCCAAAGCCGCCAATTGCTGGCAAGCCGTTTGGCACACTTGCACCTGTCGGCTCCAGCTGACCATCGTCAGGTGCTCGCCCGGGCGCAGCACAGCGGCCTTGCCCAAGGGCACCTGCACGCGTTCGTCCACCGGCCCTTCCAAGCCCCACAGAGTCTTGTGTTCCATGTACACCACCGGGTCACCGCATTGCATGGCCGCGCGCAACAAAGAGTAGTTGTCTTGCACCGAGCCCGGGCACACCACCACCAAGCCGGGCATGTGGGCAAACCAAGCCTCGAGTGACTGCGAATGCTGCGCCGCCGAGGCATCCCAGATGCCAATGGGCATGCGGGCCACCAGCGGCACACGGCCTTGGCCGCCAAACATGTAACGGTTTTTGGCGGCCTGGTTGATGATTTCGTCCATGCCGCACAGGGCAAAGTCGACCACGCGCATTTCCACCACAGGGCGCATGCCCGCCAGCGCCATGCCCACGCCGCCGCCCATGATGGCCGCTTCGCTGATGGGGGTGTCGATGATGCGGTGTGTGCCAAAGGTCTGTTGCAAGCCTTTGTACTGGCCAAAGATGCCGCCCCGTCCCACGTCTTCGCCCATGACCACCACGCGCTCGTCGGCTTCCATTTCGCGCTGCACGGCCAGCACGGCGGCCTGGCTGTAACTCATCGTGTTCAAAACCATTGACCTTCTCCTGTGGTCTGGATGTCGGTGTAAGCGGCTGACACATCGGGCCAGGGCGCCTGGTCCGCTGCCTGCATGGCGGACTGCACTTCGGCTTGGGCTTGCTGGTCCATCTGGTCGCACGCGGCATCGGTGCTGCCCAGGGCCAGCAGCGCGCGGCGGGCGTTCTGGATGGGGTCGTTTTTCAGGGCTTCTTCCACTTCGCGGGGGTCACGGTAAGCGGCCAGGTCCACCGACACATGGCCTTTGACGCGGTAAGTGCTGGCATGCAACAGCCGCGGCCCTTGGCCCGAGCGAATGGTCTGCACCAGCTCAGCGGCTTTTTCGTGAACAGCCCACACATCGTTGCCGTCCACCTGGTGCGCTGCTATGCCCAGGCTTTCGCTGCGCGCCGAAGCGCCGGGACCGGCGATCATGGGGCCGCTGGCGGTGGTGGCGCTCCAGCGGTTGTCTTCACACACAAACAGCACCGGCAACTGGTGCACCTGCGCCCAGTTGAGGGCTTCGAGAAACGGCCCGCGGTTCGTGGCGCCGTCGCCAAAAAAGCAAACAGTGATGTCGCGGCGACCCTGCAATTTTTGGGCGTGTGCAGCGCCCACGGCAATGGGCAAGCCCGCTGCCACCACGCCGTTGGCCCCCAACATGCCGACCGAAAAATCGGCAATGTGCATGGAGCCGCCTTTGCCCCCGTTGAAACCCGTGGCTTTGCCGTACAGCTCGCACATCATGCGGCTGAGGTCCGCCCCCTTAGCCAGGGTGTGGCCATGGCCGCGGTGGGTGGAGGTGAGGTAGTCGTTGGGGGTGAGGTGGGCGCACACGCCAGCGGCCACGCCTTCTTGCCCGGTGGACAGGTGCAAGGGGCCGCGCACTTTGGCGCTGCCGTCGGCGGTTTTGTTGTAGGCACTGACGCCGCCCTGGCTCAGGATTTCTGCGGCATTTTCAAACGCCCGGATGCGGGCCATGCACAGATACAAAGCAGCCAATGCGTCTTTTTGAGCGGTGGAGGGCAATCGATGTCTCCTGTGTTGAGATCGCCCCGAAAAACAACTTTCTCAAGGCCATGACACTCTAGTGGCATTTGACTTAAAGACCTGCGCTCAGGTGACAGGGGCCCTTGCACTTTTTAACGAGGTCTTAAATCACCACCACGGGCACACGCGCAGCCAGCGCACACATGAGCTCGTAGCCCACGGTGCCTGCCGCTTGCGCCACTTCGTCGATGCTGAGCACCGCACCTTGGGCCGACTGCCCCCAAAGCGTGACGGTGCTGCCCACACCCGCTTCCGGAAATGAACTCAGGTCCACCGTCAGCATGTCCATGCTCACCCGACCCACCGTGCGTCCCCGCTCACCATCCACCAGCACCGGCGTGCCTGTGGGGCAAATGCGCGGGTAGCCGTCGGCGTAGCCGCAAGCCACCACGCCGATGCGCATGGCTTGGTCAGCGACAAAGCTGGAGCCATAACCCACGCTGTCTCCCGCCTGCAAGTGCTGCACCGCAATGATTTGGGCATGCAAGCTCATGGCCGGCAACAGACCCCAATGGGCGGCGCTGTGTTCTGGAAAGTCGGGCGAGCTGCCATAAACCGCGATGCCGGGGCGAATCCAGTCAGCTTTCACAGCCATATCCTGCGCATGGCGCAAGGTGGCGGCGCTGTTGCTCACACTGCGCTCACCGGGCAGGTCGCGTGTGGCTTCTTCAAACCGGGCCATCTGCTCGGTGATGCCTTTGGGGCCATCGGCGTCGCTGAAATGTGTCATCAGCGAAATCTCGTCCACCTGGGGCAAGGCGTTCAGCCGCGTCCAGGCTGAGCGAAAGCGCTGCGGTGCAAAGCCTAACCGGTTCATGCCCGAATTCATTTTCAAAAACACCCGGTGCGGCTCGTGCGTCTTGTGCAGCGCCAGCATGTCGATCTGCTCGTCGCAATGCACCGTGTGCCACAAGTGCAGCCGCGAGCACAACTCGAGGTCGCGCGCCTCAAATGCGCCTTCTAGCAGCAAAATCGGGCCGCGCCAGCCCAAAGCGCGCACGCGCTCGGCTTCCGTCAAATCAAGCAATGCAAAGCCATCGGCCCCGCGCAAGCCTTCAAACACCCGCTCAATGCCATGACCGTAGGCATTGGCCTTGACCACCGCCCACACTTGGGCATCGGGCGCAGCTTGACTTGCCAAAGCCAGGTTGTGGCGCAAGGCAGCAGTGTGGAGGGTGGCTTGTATGGGGCGGGGCATGGGCAATACATGAAAAAGGCCGATGAAGTATGCCAGCTTCATCGGCCCTTGGCGCCTCAGCGCCCAAGCGGGCGCTGGGCTGTTGCACTTCAGCGTGCCTTCAAAAACTCACCCACTTCCAGCAACACCAACTCGTTGTCGTCGGCCTTGTTGGGGTCGCGGCTGCTGGAGAACGGCAAGTTGTTGTCGTTGCCCACCACAATGTGCGTCGCGTCCACCACGTCCACGTTTTCAATGGTGAAGAACGGGAAGCTCAAAGCGCGATTGACCAGCGGCTTGCGGGCCAGCTTGTTCGGGTCTTGCATGTTCATCAAATCGATGTAGCCAATCTTGCGCAGCGGGCCACCCACATTGGCTTCGGTCAACTCGACTTTGTACACGCGCTTGAACTTGGGCAAGTCATGGAAGCAATCGGTGCGCTTGACGCCCTCGGGGCAAGCTTTGTCGGGTGTGCCTTCGCCGTTGTCGCGCTCGATGATCAGGCCGGTGGTCTCGTCGATCATGTTGAAGTCACCGATGGCGTGGTGGTTGCCTTCCATCACATACTTCCAGTGGCGGCCCGTCCATTTTTCGGCTTTCACATCAAATTCCAGTACGCGCAGGTACTGCTTGCCGTCCAGCATCTCTGGGGCTTTGGTGGCTTCGTCCCACAAAGCGCCTTCCAGCAAGGCATAGAGTTTGCTGCCATCTTTGGAGGCGGCCATGCCTTCATAGCCCCTGGAGCGGCGTGACTGGAAACGCACCAACTGGTCTGGCGAGCTGGGAGTGGTAACGGCAGGGTGGTCGGGCGAACGAACGACTTTGCCGTCGACTTGCGTCTCGAACACCGCTTGCACTTTGCCCTTCATGTCGGCCTTGACCAGGAAGGGGCCAAATTCGTCGCCGATCCAGATCGAGCCGCCCGCGAACTGAAAGCTCTCGGTGTCAAAGTCCGAGCCGGTCAGGTAACGCTGCTTGGTGCCTTCGTGGACGATGCGAAACGGCACTTTTTTGTCCGGGTCGTGCAAAAAAACCGTTTGCGCGCGCTTGAATTCGCCGGTTTTGAAATCCACTTTGTAATGGTTCAGGTGCAGCATGAAGTCAGGCGAATTGGCTTTGGAGCCTGCGCCGTTGTCGGTCAAGATCCAGAAGCTGCCGTCGGACATGCGCTTGATGCCCGAGTGGCCCTGAACGGGCTGACCCTTGAAGGGCAAGAAAACGCCCGTGGGGCGGCCTGCTGACTGGCCTTCGACGCTGCCGATTTTCTCGACGCGCTGACCGGTGGTGAACTTGCCGCTGACCTGCAAATCGGCCGGGGCGTCTTTGGGCGCAGGGATCAAGGTCATGGCGGGCAGCACCGCGTGGCCAGCCAAAGTGGCTGGGAAAGCGTTTTGCGCTTGGGCTTGCAAGGCCCCTGTGGCGCAAACCAGCATCCAGGCCGCAGCAGCGGCGCTCAAACGGTGAGGCAATGGGAATTTTATGGTGATCTCAGCAGAAGTGAAGGGTTTTTGAACTTAATCAACCCGCGTGAAGCCAGCATGAACTTTCCATGACAAGGGCAAGACGGGCAGTGCCTGTTGCACCCCTTTCCCCTCGCCAAAAGGGGCTTACAAATGATTTACACTGATCCGCTGCCTTTTAACCCCGCGCAATCTGCCTGAGCCGTTCAGGCACTGGCTGAACCTTGTCATCCATGGAAGTTTTTGAGTTCTTGATGCCCATCTTTACCGAATACGGCTATTTGGCCGTTTTCGTGATGTTGTTGATTTGCGGCTTTGGTGTTCCCGTTCCAGAAGACGTGACCTTGGTCACGGGCGGCGTCATCGCTGGCCTGGGCCACGCCGATGTGCACACCATGTTTGCCGTGGGCATGGCAGGTGTCATGATTGGTGATGGCCTGATGTTCACGCTTGGGCGCCTGTACGGTGAGCGCATTTCCAAATTGCCCGGCTTTCGCAAAATCCTGACACCCGAGCGCTTTGCCAGCGCACAAGATGCCTTTCACAAATACGGCAAATGGGTCATGTTCGTGGCCCGTTTTCTGCCTGGTCTGCGTACCCCCGTGTTCTTTTCGGCGGGCATGAGCCAACGGGTGAGTTTCGGCACCTGGTTTTTGATGGACGGCTTTGCCGCCCTGATCAGCGTACCGATCTGGGTGTACCTGGGTTACTTTGGCGCGCAAAACTGGGACTGGATGTTTGGCGTGCTGCGCCAATTCCAGCACGGCATTTTTGCCCTGCTGGGCATTGGCATTGTCTGGTTGGCCTGGCGCTGGTGGCGCAAGCGCCAGGCAGCTTTGGCCGCCAAAGCCTCTGGCGACGTCTCTTAAGCTGCCCACGCATGGGCCACGCCTCCCCCAAAAGCCTGGCGGTCGCCGGGCTCCTGTTCAACGCCTTTGTCTGGGGCGTGTGCTGGTGGCCATTCAAACAACTCGAAGCCCAGGGCCTGCACCCACTGTGGGCCACAGCACTCGTCTACGCCTTCGTGTTTGTAGCCATTGCCTTGTGGCTGTGGCGCAGCGGGCAACTGCAGAGCTGGCGCGGCCACCCCGGGTTGTGGCTCTTGCTGCTGGCCTCGGGGCTGACCAATGTGGGCTTCAACTGGGCTGTCACGGTGGGCGACGTGGTGCGCGTGGTGCTGCTGTTTTACCTGATGCCCGCCTGGTCGGTGCTGGTGGCTTGGTGGCTGCTGGGTGACAAGCCCACCCCCATGGCTTTGCTGCGCTTGGTGCTGGCGCTGGCCGGTTTGTTCATTGTGCTCAAAACCCCCGAGACCCCCTGGCCCGTGCCCGAAAGTTTGGCCGACGTGCTGGCCCTGATCGGTGGCCTGACCTTTGCCATCACCAACGCCTTGCTGCTCAAGCTCAAGGACAGCCCCAGCTCGTCGCGTACCCTGGCCATGTTTGGCGGTGGCGCGGTCATGGCCACGCTGGCGGCCATCGCGGGCTTGGCCACAGGGGTGGTGGCCCTCGGTTCGGCCCCCGCCTGGAGCTGGCTGCCCCTGGTGGCACTGCTGGGCATCTCATTTTTGTTTGGCAACCTGGCACTGCAATACGGCGCAGCGCGCCTGGCCGCCCACACCACGGCGCTGGTCATGCTGTCCGAAGTGCTGTTTGCCAGCGTGTCCTCAGTTTTGCTGGGTGCAGCACAATGGGAAAGCCGCACGCTATGGGGTGGTTCGCTGATTTTGCTGGCGGCACTGCTGTCGGTGATGGACACCTCACGAAAAGACTGAACCACGCTAACTGCACAACGCTAACGGAGCCCATCCATGAGCCTTTATGACCTCGAAGCCCAGAGCATTGACAACCAAACCGTGGCCCTGTCGCGCTTCAAAGGCCAGGTGATGCTGATCGTCAACACCGCCAGCGCCTGCGGCTTCACGCCCCAGTTCACCGGTCTGGAAAAACTGCACAAAACCTATGCCGACCAAGGCCTGGCCGTGCTGGGATTTCCTTGCAACCAATTCGCCAGCCAAGACCCGGGCGACGACGCACAAATCGCCAACTTCTGCCAAAAGAACTACGGCGTGAGCTTCCAGATGATGAGCAAGATCAAGGTCAACGGCTCTGATGCCCACCCCCTGTACCAATGGCTCACGGCCGAAGCGCCCGGCATTTTGGGCAGCAAGGCCATCAAGTGGAATTTCACCAAATTTTTGGTCGGGCGCGACGGGCGGGTGATCAAGCGCTATGCGCCGCAGGACTCCCCCGAGAAAATCACCAAAGACATTGAGGCGGCGCTGGCGGCTTGATGGGCCTCAAGCCCGTTCAGGCTACTCGGCTCAAACCCACCAAGTCAGCACGGCCAACCACGCCAACACCGATGCGCCACCCCATACCAACACCCGCGTGCGCAAGCGCAGCACTTCCACGGCGCTGACCAGGCGTGCGTTTTGTTCCGCCAACTCGGCCAGGGTTTCGGTCAGTTCGCGCTGGGTCTGGGCTTGGCGGTCGATCTGGCCTTGCGCAGCAATCAATGCGTTTTTGAGTTCGCCTAAGCTGGGCACTGCACTCACGGGGGGGGTGGTGACAGGGGTATCGGATTGGCCAGGCGGCTGAGGGGGTTGACGGTCCATCAGCTTGCGTGCAGCCTTGAGCACCGAAGGCGCGTTTTCAATCACATCGCCCCATGGAATCACTTTGAGCGCCATCAACCAAGGTATCGCCATCGTCTTGTCCTTTGTGTGCGCTTAGCAAGCGCGGTCCGCCGTCCAAAGTCAAATACTAACTCTTTGGACATTTTGTTGCGGCCTGGCGCTGGGCTTGCCGGGTGGGTGAAAGGACTTAGGAGTTCTCACATCAGTGCGGTTCAACATCAATGGATCCTTGAAATACCCGAGACAGACGTTCAAACTTCAAGGAAAGATAAAGCAACAAGGGCAATGAATGTGTCTTGGCTGATTTCTTGGCTTGCAACTTCTGCACGGATACTGTTCAGTCCAACCTTTAAAACCTCTACGAGGAAAATACATGCTCCAACTGCGCCCTAATTGCGAACGCTGCAACCGCGACCTGCCGCCTGCAGCGGTGGATGCCCGCATCTGCTCGTTCGAATGCACCTTTTGCGCCGATTGCGCGGACACGCGCTTGCAGGGCATCTGCCCCAATTGCGGCGGTGACTTGGTGCGCCGCCCGATAAGGCCTGCCGGCAAGTTATTGAGCAGCCCCGCATCGACTGAACGGGTGTTCAAGCCTATAGGCTGACCTCCATTGGGCTCATCGCTTTGATATTTCTTGCGCCTGCTCAAGCAGTCCACAGGCATCAAATCAACGCTTGCCTTTCGTTATTGGATTTGGACCAATGCAGGATCTCGTAACTTTGTCGCAGTCCCGCGAGATAAAAAGGATCCGTCTGAAGCAGGACTTCGAGCTGTTGTTTAGAGTCAGCTTGCGCGATCCATAAACCGCCTTTGGGCGTTTGTGAAGGTTCATGTCGCAACGAACCGCCCACAGGAATCACATCCCTGTTCCTCTCAAGCCAATCTATGTGCGCCTGCAAGTTGGCGGCCCGCAGGTGCCCGTGATCGGGCTTGTCGGTGAAAAGAACAGCAAACAACATGTGGGGATTTCCTGAATGACTGCTGCCTGGGCCGCCATCTATGACTGGATGGCTTTATCCAACAACTCCACCCAATGCCGCACCGGCAGGCCGCTGCCGCTTTGCAGGTGGGTGATGCAGCCGATGTTGGCGCTGATGACGCCTTGCGGTTCCAACGCATTCAAGTGGCCGAGTTTGCGGTCGCGCAGTTGTTTGGACAGATCCGGGTTGAGCACGCTGTAGGTGCCCGCCGAGCCGCAGCACAGGTGCGACTCATTGACCGTGACCTTGATCTGGAAGCCCAGATCGCCCAAGTGCTTCTCCACGCCGCCTTTGAGTTGCTGGCCGTGTTGCAGCGTGCAAGGCGGGTGGTAGGCCTGCAGGCCTGCGGCTTGCAGGGCTTGGGGCTTGAGCTTGTCTTTGAGCAGCGGCACCAATTCCGGCAGCAACTCGCTCAGGTCTTTGGTCAGGGCTCCGATGCGGGCGGCTTTGTCGGCGTACTGCGGGTCGTCTTTGAGCACATGGCCGTAGTCCTTGACCATGACGCCGCAGCCCGAGGCGTTCATCACGATGGCTTCGACATCGCCACTTTCCACCAGCGGCCACCAGGCGTCGATGTTGGCGCGCATGTGGTCTTTACCGCCGTCGTGGTCGTTCAAGTGAAACTTGAGCGCGCCGCAGCAACCGGCCTTGGGGGCGGTCACGGCCTGGATGCCTGCGGCGTCCAGCACGCGGGCGGTGGCGATGTTGATGTTGGGGCTCATGCTCGGCTGCACGCAACCGGCCAGCATCAGCACTTTGCGCGCATGTGTGCCGGTGGGCCAGGTACCGGCGTCTTGTGGCGCGGGCACTTTGGCTTTCAGGCTGTCGGGCAGCAGGCCGCGCACCATTTGGCCCATCTTCATGGCGGGCGCAAACAGGGGAGAAGGCAGACCTTCTTTGAGCACCCAACGCAGCAACTTTTCACCTGCGGGGCGCTCGACTTTGGCGTCCACCAGCTTGCGGCCGATGTCGACCAGGTGCCCGTATTGCACGCCGCTGGGGCAAGTGCTTTCGCAGTTGCGGCAGGTGAGGCACCGGTCCAGGTGCACCTGGGTTTTGCGGGTGGGCGTTTCGCCTTCGAGCACCGCCTTCATCAAATAGATGCGGCCACGCGGGCCATCCAGCTCGTCGCCCAGCAGTTGGTAGGTGGGGCAAGTGGCGGTGCAAAAGCCGCAGTGCACGCACTTGCGCAAAATGGCTTCGGCCGCCAGGCCATCGGGGGTGTTTTGGTATTCGGGGGCGAGATTGGTTTGCATGACGATTCGCCTCAGAGGGGGTGCATGCGACCGGTGGCGAACACGCCTTTCGGGTCGAACTGTTTTTGTAACTGCTGCTGAATGCGGTCTTGCACAGCATCCAGCGGGGTGTTCACGCCGGCAATTTTGTCCAGCTCGGCATGCGTAGCGCTGGCACGGAACAGCGTGGCATGGCCACCCACCGATTGCGCCAACTCGCGCAATGGCATGCCCGCCGTGGCCGGCGCCCACAGCCAACGCTGCGCACCTTGCCATTCGATGTAGGTGGCGTAGGGCACATCCAGAACCGGTGCGGTTTGCGGCACCGACAGGCGCCACAGGCAGGCATCGGGCGAAAGGGCATCAAAAAACGGCAGGGTTTGCTCGCCGCTGGCAAGCCAGTCTTGCGCGGCTTCGGCATGGGCCATCTGCCGCACTTGCGCGCCCAGCGCCGCCGCATCGGCGCTCATCTTGCCAATCGCCGACTGCACCGCCGCCACCGCGCCGCGCAAACGCACAAACAAAACATCGGCCACCGGTTGGGCGGTGGTGTCGCGCACCCAGGCGCTTGCGTTCAGGGGCAGCGGCTGGCCACCCCAGCGGTGCAGCAAATCCAGCGCCGAGCCTTGTGCCAAACCCGCGATCATCAGGGTTGCTTCGGCCGGGGCCACGGGCAAGACTTTCAGGCTGACTTCGGTGATCAGGCCCAGCGTGCCCCAGCTGCCAGCCATCAGGCGGCTCACGTCGTAACCGGCCACGTTTTTCATGACCTGACCGCCAAAGGTCAAGTGTTCGCCCAAGCCGTTGATGAAGCGCGCACCCAAAACAAAGTCGCGCACAGCGCCAGCGGTGGCGCGTGCCGGGCCGCTGAGGCCTGCGGCCACCATGCCGCCTACCGTAGCGCCGGGGCCAAAGTGCGGCGGCTCAAACGCCAGGCACTGGCCTTTTTCGGCCAAAGCGGCTTCCAGCTCGGACAGCGGCGTGCCGCAACGGGCCGTGACCACCAACTCGCTGGGCTCGTAACTCACGATGCCCTGGTAGCCCCGGGTGTCAAGCACATCGCCCGTGAGGCTTTGGCCCCAAAAGTCTTTGGTGCCGCCTCCGCGCAAGCGCAAAGTGCGGCCATCCGCAGCGGCTTGGCGCACGGCGTCGATGAGGGACTTGAGTTGAGCTTCCATGGGCCAAGATGGTAACCCCCGGCCTTGAGGGGCTGTGTGAATTTTTTGAACGATGGGGTTGTGCGAAATTGCGCGAATCAAAGCACAACGATGTGCGCAGAAGTGGCGCCGCGTACAGCACTGATCGGAATTCGTTGATCCAGCGTCACCAATCTTCCTTTGTTTTTGACCGCCAAAGCCAACAGGTACAAATCCGTCAATTGCCTCGCGCTGTGAATGTGACCATGTTGGAACTGCTGGGGATCCAAGAGGCTGACCTCATCCGACCAGAATGCATGGTGTGCTGTCCGCGTAGAGTTTTGCAACATGCCGACCAACATCGACAGGGGTTGAGGACTGCTGTACCCGGGTTGACCCATGATGCGGAGGCACCCATTTTGAGTCAATGCACAGGTGGCCCAGCCATTTTGAATATGCGCCTCAAACCATTGCGCGGCACGAACATGGTGTACGTGATCGCGATCGTGCAACGCAATCAACACATTGACGTCGAACAGGGCACGCATCAAACACCCTCGGCATCACGCAAGCGTTCGATCAACTCATTGCTGACGACCACGCCCCGCGAAGGCAAGGGCTGAATGCCATATTGGGCCAAACGCTCTGAGACGTGGGGCACGGTTTGATCCGCTTGTGGCTGATAGGTGCCCACTGCAAATGCTTTACGCGCCAAATCACTCATCACTTGCCCGATTGATTTTTTCTCTCTTTGAGCAATTTCTTTGGCTGCAAAAAGCACATCGTCTGCAATGTCTAAGGTGGTTCGCATGGTGTTTCCTCATAATTTGATGTTTGATGCTATCACATCAAACATCAAACTTGTTTGATCCGTTTATTCCAATGGAGCATGTCTTTTCGATGGCGTCAAACCATAACAAACCGATTCACCCCCAACCCCGCCACCTCCACCCGCATCGCAAACACACACCCTGCCCCCGGGAACTGCGCCAGCTCTTGAGCGCTGCGGCCCTGGCGGGAGGTCGTGATGAACAGGGTTTTCAGGTCGGGCCCACCAAAGCAAGGCATGGTGGGGCAAGGCACAGGGGTGGCCACTTCGGCCAGCACCTCACCGGTGGGCGACAGGCGCAACAGGCGTTGGCCTTCGTATTGGGCACTCCAGTAACAGCCCTCTCTGTCCACGGCGGCACCGTCGGGGCGGCCGCCATACCGGGGCGTATGGGGCATCTCGCTGCCCCAAACCCAGCCCTCGGGCTTGGGCGGCATTGGGTGGAACACCCGCCCCGAGCTCAGATGGCCCGTGGCCGCATCCACGTCAAACGCCCGCACTTGGTGGGCGGCGGTGTCGGCCCAGTAAGCCGTGCGGCCGTCGGGTGACCAGGCCAAGCCGTTGGCCGTCACCACGCCGCCTTGCATGGCGTGGAGGCCTTGACCATCCAGCATGTAGAGCACGCCCAGCGCCTGGTCTTTGGGTTCGTACAGGCTGCCCGCCCAAAATCGGCCTTGCGCATCACACTTGCCGTCGTTGAAGCGCAGCTTGGCCGTGTCATAAGGCGCTGGGGCCAAAGGCTGCAAATCTCCTTGCCAGTCCCGCGCCAAGTAAATGCCGTCGCGCAGCGCCATGACCAGGCCACCCCCTTGCACAGGCGCGATGCAGCCTGGCTCTTGCGTCAATGGCCAATATTCGATCTCACCTTGGGCCTGCAAACCCTGCACCGCCACGCGCGCGATGCGCCGCCCTGGGATGTCCACCCAATACAGGCGCTGCTCTTGTGGTTGCCAAAACGGCGATTCGCCCAGGCCATCGGGTTCGATGGTGATGGCGGTCCAAGAGGGCGTCAACATGGCAGGTGCTTGCATGAAATCCATTGTGCCCGAGCCCATCTCATCCAAAAGCGCGGCGGCAGACACGCACCCCGGTCAAACTTCGGGCCACACGGGCTAACACCCACCACCCCAAAGAAACAGCCCGCAGTGCCGAAACGCTGCGGGCTGATAAGGAAGTGGCTTGCGCCACCGCTTGCAATGAAAGCTGCCGCCTAAGGCTTTTAGCCGTGGTAAGCCGACTCGCCGTGCGAGGAGATGTCCAGACCTTCGCGCTCTTCTTCTTCCGTGACACGCAGACCAATGGTCAGGTCCACGATCTTGAAGGCGACCACCGAAACCACACCCGACCAGACGATGGTCAGCAACACGGCTTTGGCTTGGATCCACACTTGCGAAGCGATCGAATAAGCATCTGGTGCAACCATGGCCACGGTGACCCAGTCGCCCACAGCGCTGGGGCCACCCAAAGCGGGCGAGTTGAACACGCCGGTCAACAAGGCGCCAACGATACCGCCGACACCGTGCACACCGAACACGTCCAGCGAGTCGTCCGCACCCAGCATCTTCTTGAGGCCGTTCACACCCCACAGGCAAGCAAAGCCTGCCACGACACCGATCACCAGACCGCCGCCGATGCCCACGTTGCCCGCAGCGGGCGTGATGGCCACCAAACCGGCCACCGCACCCGAAGCCGCGCCCAACATGGAGGCTTTGCCGCGCATCATGGCTTCACCCACACTCCAGGCCAGCACCGCACCGGCTGTGGCCACCAGCGTGTTGATGAAGGCCAGCGCTGCAAAACCGTTGGCTTCCAGGGCCGAGCCGGCGTTGAAACCGAACCAGCCCACCCACAGCAAGGACGCACCCACCATGGTCAAGGTCAGGCTGTGTGGGGCCATGGCTTCACGGCCATAACCCACGCGCTTGCCGATCATGAAGGCACCGACCAACCCAGCCACAGCGGCGTTGATGTGCACCACGGTGCCGCCTGCGAAGTCCAGCGCACCCCACTGCCAGATCAAACCGGCTTTGCTTGTCATTTCATCGGCCACTTCTTTGGCGGTGTAGGCGTCAGGACCCATCCAGAACCAGACCATGTGTGCAATGGGCAGGTAACTGAAAGTGAACCACAGCACCATGAAGGCCAGCACGGCAGAAAACTTGATGCGTTCAGCGAAGGCACCCACGATCAGTGCACAAGTGATGCCTGCGAACGTGGCCTGGAAGGCTGCGAACGAAATTTCAGGAATGACCACACCCTTGCTGAAGGTGGCGGCATTGGCAAAAGTGCCTGCTGCGTTGTCCCAGATGCCTTTCATGAACAAGCGGTCAAAACCACCGATGAAGGCATTGCCCTCGGTGAACGCCAGGCTGTAACCGTAGATGAACCACAACACGGTGATCATCGAGAAGGTGACCACCACTTGCATCAGCACCGACAGCATGTTTTTGCTGCGCACCAAGCCGCCATAGAACAGGGCCAGGCCAGGAATGACCATCATGATCACCAGGATGGTGGACACCATCATCCAGGCGGTGTCGCCCTTGTTGGGCACCAACACGGGCGCTGCTTCGGCAGCTGCTGGAGCAGCCGTGGCTGCCGCTGCGGGTGCTGCAACGGGTGCAGCGGCGTCGGCCGGTTTGGCTTCAGCAGCCGGTGCCGTCACGGAGGCGGGAGCGGTTTGTGCAGTGGCCACAGAAGCCGTGCCGAACACACCCAAACCCAGACTCAGGCCCAAGGCCAAGGTAGCGAGAAACTTTTTCATTTTCGACTCTCTTTCTTGTTCGTCAAAGGGCTTCGCCGCCGGTTTCACCGGTACGGATGCGAATCACCTGTTCGAGGTCGTACACAAAGATCTTGCCGTCGCCGATCTTGCCGGTGCGGGCACCGGTTTCGATGGCTTCGATGACGCGCTCGACTAGGTCGTCAGACACGGCGGCTTCGATCTTCACTTTGGGCAAAAAGTCAACCACATATTCCGCACCACGGTACAGCTCGGTGTGGCCCTTTTGACGACCAAAGCCCTTGACTTCGGTCACGGTGATGCCCTGCACGCCGATGCCCGACAGTGCTTCACGCACCTCGTCCAGCTTGAAGGGTTTGATGATGGCGGTCACCAGTTTCATGATGGCTCCTTGGTTTGTTGGTGTGAGATCAGAAGGCGTATTTCAGGCCGACGACTGCGCCAGTCTTGCCGTTGAATTTATCTTTCAAGCTATAAAAGCTTTTGTCGGCGTCGGTGCCCACGACCGCAGCCGAAGCAGACAAACCATTACCCAAGTCTTTGGAGAGCGTCAGTGAGTAGTCGGTGTAAGTTGCAACTTCAAGGTTCTTGAATTTCTGGTAGCCGACGTGCGGCGTCAAGGAGAAGCCATTACCCAAATCAAACAAGGCACTCAGATCCAAGTAGTAGCTGTTTTTTGTACCTGTATTGCCGAACAAATCACTGTAAGCATGTGAATACTTGGCAGTCACCGGACCCAGGGTTACAGCTGCATAAGCTTCATTGGTGTTGGCACTTTTGGTACCACCCGCAGTGGCATTGCCATAGTTGTTACCAGAATAAACATAGCTCAACAGACCCACGTCATAAGCCACATCGCCCACTGCACCTTTGTAGCCGCCATACAGGTCCAACTCAGTGGCTCCTTTGGTGACACCGGGGGTGTCTTTGATCCACTTGATCGTCGAACCCCATACCCCAACATAAAAACCGCTCTTGTCCGCGTAGTCAAAGCCGCCCTGCACAGCAGGCTTGAGGCGCGACTGGGAAATGCCACGGTAGCGGTAGTCGCTGACAGCGCCCACGTTGAAAGACAGACTGCTTTCGGGCGCGGCCGCCTGGGCTTGAGCCAAACCACTCACGAAGCCCAAAGCCAAGGCAAGGATTGAAGGAACGAGGATTTTTTTCATGAGGTACTCCAATGAAGTGAATAAATGACAAACCCCTTATGCAGGGAGCGTGCCAACCCTCTTTCATTGCCTTCTTCAAGGGCATTCACCAGTGCTTTTTCACTCTGCGCGTGGTTGAATAGCATTCAAACAACTTACGTGCATCACGTCTGGCAGCACGAGTACACACCATGCACCAGCATGGGGCAGGGAGAGGATATGAGTCTCAGTTTGGTGCACAGCCGGGCTTTGGTCGGCTTGCAGGCGCCGGCCGTCACCGTTGAGGTGCATCTGGCCAATGGCCTGCCCAGCTTCACGATAGTAGATACAATAAGTACCTATAGAAAACCACTGTAGAACGTTGCACTCCATGAAGCGACCCGCTATCTCTTACCTACGCATCTCAACCCCAAAACAGATGCATGGTTCTGGAATAAGTCGCCAACTTGAGAACACACGTTCTTACTGTGAGCGTAAGAACCTTGAACTGAAAGAGGACCTTAGAGACGTAGGTCTATCAGGTTACAAGGGGCATAACGTAAGTCGAGGTCAACTCGGTGAATTCCTAGACGGCATTCGTGAAGGCACCATTGATAGAAACGTTGTCCTGGTCGTTGAGAGTCTTGACCGTCTATCTAGACAGAACCCACTTCAGGCATTTACACAGTTCGTAGAGATCCTCAACTACGGGATAGAACTGCACACACTCTCGGATCAACAGGTCTACACCAAAGAAACTGTTACACAAAACCAGTCCCTCTTGTTCGTCTCCATCGGATCAATGATGAGAGCGCACGAGGAAAGTTCGATCAAATCGCAACGACTTGAGAGTGCTTGGAAAAGAAAACGTGAACAAACATCCGAAGGCAAAACACTAACTCGTCTTGTACCCGGTTGGATCAGTGTTGATGAACACAACAAGATGCATCTGATCCCTGAACATGCAGAAACAGTCAGATCAATCTTCAAAATGTCGATAGAGGAAAACCTTGGATATCTCCAGATAACTCGTCATTTGAATGAAAAAATAGATAGTTTCCCAAAGATAACACCAATATGGAAAACTAAAAATACAAGTGAAACATGGGGAAGTTCATTTGTCGTAAAGATCTTGAACACTCCAAACGTTTACGGTGCGATTGAAACAAAACACGGTCTGATAGAGAACTACTACCCTCCTGTCATCTCTAAAGCAGAGTTCAACTTACATCAAGAAAAACAAAGAAATCGGTTATCTAAAAAACGAGGGCGAAAGGGTGTTCGTCAAACAAATTTGTTCCAAGGACTGATCAAATGCGGTTGTTGCGGTTCAAACGTGAAACTTGCAGTGAAACAACCAACTGGACTGAACACACTCATTTGCATCAAAAAGTCAGAAGGTCGAACAACCTGCTCAATGTACAACTGGAACTATGCTGAGTTTGAATCATCATTCTTGAACTTCATTGATGATCTACCCATTGCAGAAGTGTTCACAAATACCAATCGACAGAAGCAAAGACTAGAGCTACAAAAGGAATTAGTTGTAAAGAAAGATCAACTAAAGAACTTTAAAACAGAGCAGGAAACATTCGCCAAAAACCTAATGCTCATTGATGATCCTAAACTCTTCATCCAGATGTCCGAAATCGCCAGCAAAAGACGACAAGAAATAGAACAAATTGAACTTACGATCACCCAACTTGAGCAAAATGTTGCAATCTTCGACACATTCAAACCTGTTGAGAACCAAAAGGAAATTAGGGCAAAGCTAAAAGAACCGCAATCAAAAGAGATTCGACAACGGCTATCAAGACTTATAGATGACTTAGTTGATCTGATAGAGATTCATTCAGATGATTCCTTGCTGGTAAATCCATGGGAAATAGAAGACAACCTACCTGGTGATTACATTGAATGGTTCAACAATACAAGAACCCATCAATCAAAACACAAAACAATAGAAGAACATCTATCGACTGCACACGGTAAAGATAAAGCAACTTATTTTCTGTAAATTCCACGAACAGGTTCTGAGCTGTTGCGCTAATGAGCCGAATCAGGGCTTCATGGTCAGATAGATTTTTGCAGTCATCCACTCCTCATCTTGTTCCGCCAGGATGGCGCTCACCAGTCGCAG
>CAMDFT010000035.1 GCA_945897795.1 Limnohabitans sp. Rim8
GACTTTTTCAAAGCCATGACCGAAGCGGGCGTATTGTTGTAGACCATCATGATGGCCACAGGCTTGTTGGGCGCGTCGGGGTTGTTGGCGTGGAATTCCATCAGGGCGGCCAGGTCGGCAAAACCCAGGTCATACGTGCCCGAAGCCACGCGGGTGACTGCGCCACCGGAGCCGTTGCCCGAGTCCACTGTCACGTCCAGCTTGGCGTCCTTGAAATAACCTTTGGCCACAGGCAACAAAAAGAAGGCCGAAGGGCCTTCAAAGCGCCAGTCGAGCTGGAATTTGATCGGTGTGGTTTGGGCTTGTGCCAGGCCAAAAGAGGCGGCTGCTGCCAGTGCGGCCGTGGCCTTGAGTAAGAAACGCTTGTTCATGAGGGGCTCCTGGGTCTGATAAACGGTGACTCTTGTCTAGCAAAATCGGTGCCATTATCCGGCAAGTACCTGACGGTGTATGTCAGGTCCATCCCCTATAAGCCGCCTGTTTTGGTGCCGAATTTGACTGAAATAGACACCAAATTGGGGTTTTTTGGGGTTGGGCCTGATTTTTTGGCCGCTCAGCTGCGCACGCCGGCTGCGGCCAGAGCGGTCATGTTGAGCACCCGGCGCACGGTGGCGGCCGGGGTCAGGATGTGCGCGGTGGCTGCCGCGCCCATCAAAATGGGGCCCACTGTTACGCCGCCACTGGTGGTGGTTTTCATCACGTTGTACAAGATGTTGGCTGCGTCCAGGTTGGGGCAGACCAGCAAATTGGCCGAGCCGCTGAGCGTGCTGTCCTCCAGGTACACGTTGCGGATTTCGGGTTGCAAGGCGGCGTCGCCGTGCAGCTCGCCATCGCACTCGATGTCGGGGTGTTGTTCCACGAACAGGTCACGCGCCAAACGCATCTTGCGGGCCGATGCGCGCTTGGACGAGCCATAGCTGGAGTGGGACAGGAAAGCCACCTTGGGCACGATGCCAAAACGCTGGATTTCCTTGACCGCCATGGCCGCGATTTCCGCCAGTTGCTCGGCGCTTGGGTCTTCGTTGACATAGGTGTCGGTGATGAACAGTGGCCCCAAGTCACTCACGAGCGCATTCACGGCAGCGTAGTTGGTCACGCCTTGGCGTTTGCCCAGAATGCTGTCGATGCGTTCCAGGTGCGTCATGTAGTTGCCCGTCAGGCCGCAAATCAGGGCATCGGCATCACCCAAGGACACCATCAGCGAGCCGATGATGGTGTTGGAGCGGCGTACCGCTGCTTTGGCCACCGCGGGTGTGGCGCCGTTGCGCTTCATCAGCTGGTGGTAATGCTCCCAGTACTGGCGAAAGCGACCATCGTCTTCGGGGTTGACGTTGTCCACGTCCACACCCAGGCGCATGCGCAGCCCGGCTTTTTCGATGCGGGCGGCGATCACGCTGGGGCGGCCGATCAGGATCGGGTGCGCCAACTTGTCGTCGATGGCCATTTGGGCGGCACGCAGTGCGCGCTCGTCTTCGCCGTCGGCATAGGCCACGCGCTTGGCATTTTGGGGCACGGCCTTGGCGGCGTTGAAGATGGGGCGCATCAACAAACCGGTTTGCGAGACAAAGCTTTGCAGCTGCTGGCGGTAAGCGTCCATGTCGGTGATGGGGCGCGTGGCCACACCCGAATCGGCAGCGGCTTGCGCAACAGCGGGCGCGATGCGCAAGATCAAGCGCGAGTCAAAAGGTGTCGGAATCAGGTAGTCGCGGCCAAAAGACAGCTCTTTGCCCGCATAGGCGCTGGCCACTTCTTCGCTGATGTCGGCTTTGGCCAAATCGGCAATTTGGCGCACGCAGGCCAGCTTCATGGCCTCGGTGATCTTGGTCGCGCCGCAGTCCAGTGCACCCCGGAAGATGTAGGGGAAACACAGCACGTTGTTCACCTGGTTCGGGTAGTCCGAACGGCCAGTGGCGATGATGCAGTCGGGGCGGGCGGCTTTGGCCAGCTCAGGGCGGATTTCGGGCTCGGGGTTGGCCAGCGCCAGGATCACCGGGTCGCGGGCCATGGTCTTGATCATGTCCACCGTCATCACGCCGGGGGCCGAGCAACCCAGGAACACATCCGCGCCGTTGACCGCATCGGCCAGCGTGCGGGCATCCGTCTTTTGGGCGTAGCGCGCTTTGGATTCGTCGTAACCACCGGGGCGGCCTTCGTAGATCACGCCTTTGGAGTCACACACAAAAATGTTCTCGACCTTCACGCCCAAGCCCACCATCACGTCCAGGCAGGCGATGGACGCAGCGCCTGCGCCCGACACGGCCAGCTTGATGCTGCCGATGTCCTTGCTCACCAGCTCCAAGCCGTTGAGCATGGCGGCCGAGGCGATGATGGCGGTGCCGTGCTGGTCGTCGTGGAAGACCGGAATGTTCATGCGCTCGCGCAGCTTCTTCTCAATGTAGAAGCACTCGGGCGCCTTGATGTCTTCGAGGTTGATGCCGCCCAGCGTGGGCTCCATGGCCGCGATGATGTCCACCAGCTTGTCCGGGTCGCGCTCGGCCAACTCGATGTCGAAAACGTCGATGCCCGCAAACTTCTTAAACAGGCAACCCTTGCCTTCCATGACGGGCTTGGCCGCCAGCGGGCCGATGTCGCCCAGGCCCAGCACAGCCGTGCCGTTGGTGATCACCGCCACCAGGTTGCCACGCGAGGTGTAGTCAAACGCTTTGGACGGGTCGGCCTCGATGTCCAGGCAGGGGTAAGCCACGCCGGGTGAATAGGCCAGAGACAGATCGCGCTGGTTGGACAGGGGCTTGGTCGGGTTGACCGAGACCTTGCCGCGTGTGGGGAAGCGGTGGTAGTCACGGGCCGCCTCGCGCAGGGCTTCTTCGGCGGGGGACAGTGGTTTTTGGCTCATGAAAAGTGTCTCTTTGGCTCAGTAGGGGTATCAATTAGAAAGCGTAACCCATTTGGAGGGTCCAATACCCTGCGGATTACCTGCATTAAAAGCAAAAAAGCCAAGCGCTGGGCTTTGTTTATGAGTGAGTAAAGCATGTCGTACCCGGTTTGACCGGGTATTGATCTGCAACGAAGGCATCGTTGCTGTCGCAGTTGAAGACATTGAAATACAAGTGGGTGGCGGCTTTCAAGGGACGCATTTCAATTCAAACCGCCATCAAAGGAAACAGCGCATGGTCCATCGGTGCGCTTGCAGGCAGCTCTTGGTCCAGCCCAGGAAAGGGCGGCGAGGTGACCCAGGGACGCGGCGCGTGGGTCATGTCGTCGCCCAAAAAACGCACCGAGTACACGCGCCTGCGCTGCGTGCCGTCCACCCCGGCCGAAGCGTGCAGGCTGAGCATGTGAAAGCACACCAGATCGCCCGGCTGCAAGTCCCAGCCCAGGATGGGGAAGTCTTGGCGATGGTTTTCAATGTCGGGCAACTCGGCCAGCGTGCCTTCGGGGAACCATTTGGCTTGGTGTGACATGAAGGTGCGCGGCATGAGCCAAGGGCCACGGTGTGAGCCCGCGATGAACTCCAGCGTGGAAGTGCGCGACACCGGGTCCACCGGAATCCAGAAGCTGATGTTTTGCATTCCATCGACGTTGTAATAAGGCTGGTCTTGGTGCCAGGGTGTGCGCTGGCGGGTGCCGGGTTCTTTGACCAACAGGTGGTCGTGGTACAGGCGCACCGTCTGGCTTTGCATCAGGCGCTTGGCCAGTGCGGCCAGGGGCGTGTCAAAAATGAAGCGCTTGAACTGCGGGATGTCTTGCCAGTTGCAAAAGTCTTCAAAAAACCGCCCCGGGTCATCCGGCCGACTGGCCACCATGCCGCGCGGGCTGGGGTGGGCCAGGTTGGCCTCGATGCCGCTTTTGAGCAGTTCAACTTCTTCGGGTGTGAACAGGTTGCGTATGCACACCGCACCATCGCGCTGGTAATCGGCCACGTCTTGGTCGGCGGTGCAGGCTTGGACGCGTTGGTGGAGGGTTTCAAGCTGCGGAGCGCTCATGTTCAGGCCAGCAAATCCAGCAAGGTGCGCGCCACCACCTTGGTGGCCCGGCGCAGGTCTTCCAATTGCACATGCTCGTCGGCGCGTTTGGCGTTGGATTCGAGCACGGTGCGCGGGCCTGCGCCGTAGATCACGCCGGGGATGCCGCGCTCGACGTACAGGCGCACGTCGGTGTAGAGCGGTGTGCCGATGGCGGGGATGGGCTCACCAAAGACTTGGCCGCCGTGTTTCTGAATCGCGTCCACCAGTGGCTTGTTGCCGGGCAGGGGTTTCATGGCGTTGGCCAGCAGCATGCGGCGCACATCCACTTTCAGCACATGGCCACCGCGTGGGGGCTTGAAGCTCGCCGCCGCATCGGCAATGGTCTGGCGGATGCTGGCTTCGACTTCTGCCGGGTTCTCTTCGGGGATCATGCGGCGGTCGAGCTTGAAGCTGACTTTGCCGGGGACGACGTTGGTGTTGGTACCGCCTTCGATCAGGCCCACGTTCAGATAGGGGTGGCTGATGCCCTCGACCTTGGACGTGACTTTCAGGTATTGCGTGTTGAGGGCGAGCAGGGCATTCAAGATGTGCACCGCACCTTGCAGCGCGTCGGTGCCGCTGTCGGGGATGGCCGCGTGCGACATCTCGCCTTGCACCGTCACTTCCATTTGCAGGCAGCCGTTGTGCGCGGTGACCACTTGGTAGCTGAAGCCAGCGGCGATCATCAAATCGGGTTGGGTCAAGCCCTTGGCCAGCAGCCAGCCAGGGCCTATTTCGCCGCCAAACTCTTCGTCGTAAGTGAAGTGCAGTTCCACGCCGCCCTTCAATGGGGCATTGAGCGATTCCAGCGCGCGGGTGGCAAAGGTGAAGGTGGAGAAGTCGCACTTGCTCACGGCGGTGGCGCGGCCGTACATGGCACCGTTGTGGATTTCGCCGCCATAGGGTGGGTGTGCCCAGCCTTCGCCAGGCGGCACCACGTCACCGTGGGCGTTCAGGGCAATGGTTTTGCCTTCGCCGTATTTGCGGCGCACGATCAGGTTGGTGACGGATTCGAGGCCGTAGGCTTTGACTTCGGCGGCGGGCACGGTGTGCTTTTCGGCCACAAAGCCCATGGGTGCCAGCAGCTCGGCGGTGCGCTCGGCGTGCGGTGCGTTGTTGCCGGGTGGCGTGTCGGTGGGCACCTGCACCAGGGCCTGCATGAACTTGACCTGTTCGTCAAAGTGCGCGTCGATCCAGGCGTCGAGTTGTTGGTATTGATTTTCTTGATTGACGTTGGGGGCGCTCATGACAATTCCGTTGTAAGTTGGTTCAAAACATGGGTGAAGGCGTCGACACACAGTTGCATGTCGTCGCTGGTGGTTGATTCGCGTGGGTTGTGGCTGATGCCTCCGTTTTCGCCGCGCACAAACAGCATGGCTTGCGGCATGACTTCGTGCAGCTTCATGGCGTCGTGGCCTGCGCCGCTGGGCAGTTTGAACAGCGGCACGCCCAATGCGCTCACGGCGCGCTCCCAAAGGGCTTGCCATTCGGGGGCGCTGGGGGCAGCGTCGGCGCTCATGGTCAACTCGGCTTTGACGCGCACGCCTCGGCGCTCGGCAATTTGGTCAAGTTGGCTCATCACGTCGGCCACCAGCGCGTCGCGCTGTGCATCGGTGGGGGCGCGCATGTCCAGGCTGAACAGGCATCGGCCCGGCACCACATTGATGGAACCGTTGGGCACTTGCAGCTGGCCAATCGTGGCCACGCTGTCGCCGTCTTGGGCGGCGCGTTGCTCCATGTAGAGCGCGAGTTCGGCCACGGCGCAGGCGGCGTCGCGGCGGCGGTCCATGGGCGTGGTGCCCGCGTGGCTGGCGGTGCCGAAGACCTCGCACAGGTAGCGCACGCTGCCATTGATCGACGTGACCACGCCCAGCGGGATGTTCACTTCGTTGAGTACCGGGCCTTGCTCGATGTGCACTTCGATAAAGCCGAGGTACTGCGCCGGGTCGCGCTGGATTTTGGCGATGTCGTCGATGTTCAAACCCGCGTGCTGCATGGCTGCACGCATGGTGATGCCGTTGGCGTCTTGCTGGTCCAACCAGGCGGGGTTGAACTGGCCAATGAGCGCGCCTGAGCCCAAAAAGGTGGCCTTGTAGCGCTGGCCTTCTTCTTCGGCAAAGGCGACGACCTCGATGCCGAAAGGCAGGCGTTTGCCTTGTTGGTGCAGCTGCTGCACGCAGGCCATGGGCACGAAGATGCCCAAGCGGCCGTCGTATTTTCCTCCGTTGCGCACGGTGTCGTAGTGGCTGCCCGTCATCAGGTATTTGGCACCCGTTTTGGCGGGGTGGTAACGGCCCACCACGTTGCCCACGGCGTCGGTATCCACCTCGTCAAAACCGCAGTCGCGCATGTTTTGTGTGATGCGCTGGGCGCAGGCGCGATGCGCGTCGGTCAGATAAGTGACGGTGAGTTGGCCTACTTCAGCAAAGCCGGGGTCCGAATGTTGCGCCAGTTGTTCTTGCCAGTCCCAAACCCTGTGGCCCAGCGTGGGTTCCATGCCAAATTTGTCGTTCAGACGAATCTCGGCGATGCGGTGGATGTTGCGCAGGCACTCAGCCAACTCCATGTCGGGGTGGCCAAACAGGCGGCGCTCGAAGGCGTCGATGATCTGTTTTTTGCTCAAGCCCAAGCCGCGTGGGCCGCGCACGGCCAGGATGAAGGGCCAGCCGAACTTGGCGTTGTAGTCGGTGTTGAGTTTTTGGATTTTGGCGAACTCTTCGGGCGTGCAGTCGGTCAAGCCCGCCTTGGACTGCTCGTTGGTCGATTCGGCCGTGAGCGTTTTGCTGACCATGGCCTTGCCCGCCAACTCGGGGTGGGCACGGATCAGGCCCAGTTGCGCGTCACGCCCGGCGTGCGCCAGCACTTCGCACATGGCGTGCTTGAGGTGCGCCAGCGAAGTGAAGGGACGTTCATTGAGCGCCTGCTCGGCGATCCAGGGCGAGTGCTCGTACAGGCCGTCGAGCATTTGGGCGGCATCGGCTTGAGATGCGCTGTTGAGTTGTTCCAAGGTCAGTGTCATGTGTGTCCTGGTGCTGTTTTTGGCTTGTGTGGGAGCCCCGACCTCGGGGCGATGGCGCGTGGTCTGCAAGGAATTTTCGCGGCGGGGACGCCGCTCCTACAGGGGAGGGACCTGGCCGGCATAAGGGTGCGTCGCTTTCCAATGCCGTGCGATGTCGATGCGCCGCGCCACCCACACTTTGTCGTGCGACTGGATGTGGTCCAAAAAGCGTTGCAGCGCGGTGATGCGGCCGGGGCGGCCGAGCAATCTGCAGTGCATGCCGATGCTCATCATTTTGGGGGCGTTGTCACCACTCGGATCTCCCTCGGCATACAGCGCGTCGAAGGTGTCCTTCATGTACTGGAAGAACGGGTCGGCGTGTGAATAGCCTTGGGGCAACGCAAAGCGCATGTCGTTGCAGTCCAGCGTGTAGGGCACGATGAGTTGTGGCGCGTCGGTGCCGTCGCTCTTGCGCACTTTCATCCAAAAGGGCAGGTCGTCGCCGTAGTAATCGCTGTCGTATTCAAAGCCGCCAAAGTCGGCCACCAGACGCCGGGTGTTGGGGCTGTCGCGCCCGGTGTACCAGCCCAGCGGGCGTTCACCGGTCAGCTTCTGAATGATCTCCATCGCCTCGGCCATGTGCGCGCGCTCGGTGGCTTCATCAACATTTTGGTAATGGATCCACTTGAGGCCATGGCAGGCGATGTCGTAGCCCAGTTCCTGGAAGGCGGCGGTGACGTCGTCGTGCTTTTGCAACGCGGTGGCCACGCCAAACACGGTGAGCGACAAGCCGCGCTTTTCAAACTCACGCAACAAGCGCCAAACGCCCGCACGCGAGCCGTATTCGTAGATGCCTTCCATGCTGATGTGCCGCTCGGGGAAGGACGGAGGGTTGAACATTTCCGACAAAAACTGCTCGGAACCCGCATCGCCGTGCAGTACCGAGTTTTCACCGCCTTCTTCGTAGTTCAGCACAAACTGCACCGCCACGCGGGCGCCGCCGGGCCATTGGGCGTGCGGCACATGTCGGCCGTAGCCTTTGAGGTCGCGGGGGTAGGGGAGGGTGCTGTCGTAGGTGCTCATGCGGTGCTCTTGCAGGTGCTCAAAGGTTCAGGCCAAGGCCAGGGAAATGTCGTGGGTGGGGACTTTGCGGTCGAAGGTCAGGCTGGCTTCGACGTGCAGCAGGTGCTCGTGCATCAGGCGCACGGCCAGGTCCGAGTCCTGCGCTTGCAGCGCCGCCACGATGGCCACATGCTCGTCGGTCGAGTGCTCGGCCTCGTTACGCGACTGGTACATCAGCGTGATCAGCGCACAGCGCGAGATCAACTCGCCCAGCACCTGGGCCAGCACGTCGTTGTGCATCAGCTCGGCCATGCGCACATGGAAGTCACCCAGCAGCTCGGTGCGACCGGTGATGTCGCCTTGGGTCACGGCTTCGCGTTCCTGGGCAATGTGTTCTTTCAGTGCCGCGATCTGCTCAGGCGTGACTTGTTGCACAAAGGCGCGGGTCATCTCGGCTTCCAGCATGCGGCGTACTGCAAACACCTGTTGCGCTTCTTCGACCGAGGGGGCGGCCACAAAAGCGCCGCGGGCCGGCTCAAGCTTGATCAACCGGTTTTGCGAGAGCTGAAACAGCGCCTGGCGTACCAAGGTGCGCGACACGCCAAAGTGGTCGGCCAGCTTTTGTTCGGCCAGTTTGGAGCCCGGCAAAAGCCGGTGCTCCACGATGGCGCGGGTCAGCGATTCGACAATGTGGTGCGTGGTGGAAGTTTCCATGTCTCGCGGTCCCTTTGCGGGGTGTGCCCAGGTGTTTTTGTGTCGGTGGTGCAAATCATAGCCACCAAAAGCAAAATTGTATACACTTCAGTCGACCGGTTTGAAGGGCTTTTCAAAGCCTGGCCAAAACCACCCTTTTGACCCTTCTTCAAGACAAGCGAGCAAAACCATGGGATTGAGCACACACGTTCTGGACACCATGCACGGCTGCCCCGCTGCGGGCATGCAGGTGGCCCTGTACACCACGCAGGGCGATCAGGCCACGTTGGTCAAAAGCTTCACCCTCAACCACGACGGGCGCAACCCTGACGGCATGCTTTACGACCACGCCAGCCTGCGCCAAGGCACCTACCGTTTGGTGTTCAATGTGAGCGACTACTTCAAGGCCAAGGGCGTGGAATTGCCCGAGCCCAACTTTTTGAACCAAGTGAGCCTGGATTTCGGCGTGGCCCACGAAGACCAGCACTACCATGTGCCCTTGCTGGCCAGCCCGTGGAGTTATTCGACGTATCGCGGCTCTTGAAAGCCACCGGGACCTGTCCCCGGTGATGAGACCCGATCGGATCTGTTGACTGGACAGTGCTTCAAGTCAGTTGGACTTGGGACAGGTCAAAACTGGGTTTCGGGGTCTTCAGTTTCATGTTTTCGAGGGTTTGCACGATCAGCCCGGCGACGAAACTGTCGCGGTAAGGCTTGCTGTCGGCGGGCACCACGTACCAAGGGGATTCGGGCGTGCTGGTGGCGCTCAGGGCCGCTTCGTATGCCTGGGTGAATTTGGGCCACAGTTCGCGGTCGGCAAAATCCGAGGGCTGCAGCTTCCAATGTTTGCGCGGGTCGTCCAGCCGGGCTTGCAGGCGTTTCTTTTGCTCGGATTTGGAAATGTGCAAATAGCACTTCAACACGGTGATGCCCGCGTTGTGCAGCAAAGACTCGAAGCGCAGGATGTTGTTGTAGCGGTGTTGGCAGGTTTCTTCGTCAATCATGCCCCGCACGCGGGTGACCAGCACATCTTCGTAGTGGCTTCGGTTGAAAATCACCATTTCGCCTCGCGCAGGCGCTTTGGCATGGATGCGCCACAAAAAATCATGGCGGCTTTCCAGATCGGTGGGCACGCCAAAGGCCTCGGCCCGCACGCCCAAAGGGCTGACGTGGCTGAAAACGCTGCGGATCACGCCGTCCTTGCCCGATGTGTCCATGCCCTGAAACACGACCAGCAAGCCCCGGGTTTTGGCCGCGTGCAGAGTGCTTTGCAGTTTGTCGAGTTTTTCGCCCATGTCTGCCAAGTGCTCCTCCAATTCGTCGCCAGAGGGCAATCCTTTGGAGGGGGGCTCAGTGTCAAAGTCCGAAAGTTTGAATTGGCTCTGGGGAGAGACATACCAAGGGGTGTAGTCTGTGTTGGGCATGGGGACAGTGTAGGCACTTTGTCAGTCCCAGCCCAGTGGTTGGCGTATCGGTTCATGCTTGAGGCATTGATTTGCGGTCACATCCCATTCTTGGCTTTGCACACAGGTCTCGCTCGGCTAAGCTGATGCCATGTTGAGGTCTTTGATATTCATTTTTGCAATGGCTTTGTCGGCATGCGGCGGTGGGGACAGGGACGGTGCGGGTTTTGCCCCTCCCACGGGCAACACGCATTGCGGCGTGAGCGTTGGCACGCTGCGCATCACCGGCAATGTCACATCGGTGCACGACGGCGACACGATCACCGTGGGCGGTGAGTCGATTCGGCTGGCCAGCATCGACGCTCCCGAGCTGGATCAAGCCTATGGCCCATCGTCCCGGACGCATTTAGCCGGCATGGTCTTGGGTCAGAGCGTCACCGTCACTTATGCCCAAAAAGACCTCTACGGCCGGGTGGTGGGCACGGTCTTCAAGCCCGATTGCAGCCGAGTCAATTGGAACCAAGTCGCCTCAGGTGCGGCTTGGTATTACGAAGCCTACCAATGCGAAATTGACATACGGCAGCGCCAAGCCTATGCAGCAGCACACGCATCTGCCCGCACCGCCAAAAAAGGCTTGTGGTCCACCACCGCGGTGGCCCCTTGGGTGCACCGCAACGGGGTGGAGGCCAAAGTGCCCGCTTCGTGCCCCAATGGGGATGGGGCCTCAAATTAATGGGGATCTGACCCCGATTGATTTGGCCCCGTTTTATTGTCACGCTGGCGGCTGCCACCTTGAGGCGACCGACCTAGCATCAGCCTGCCAACCAGGAGACCGCATGCCCGATTTCTCGACTTTGAGTATCCAGCCCGACCCGGCCAACCCCCGCGTGGCACGCCTGCTGCTTAACCGGCCGGAGCGCCTGAACGCCATCAACGAAGAGACGCCTCGGGAGATCCGCGCGGCAGTGGAGTGGGCGAACGCCGAGCCCTCGATTCACGTCATCGTGGTCGAAGGCGCGGGCAAAGGTTTTTGCGGTGGCTATGACCTGAGCATTTTCGGTGAGGGTGAGATCGACCACCCTTGCCAGCAAGAGCGCACGCCTTGGGACCCGATGGTCGACTACGCCTTCATGAAGCGCAACACAGAGGACTTCATGAGCCTGTGGCGCAGTGCCAAACCGACCATTGCCAAGGTGCATGGCGCGGCGGTGGCCGGCGGCAGCGACATCGCGCTGTGCTGCGACTTGCTGGTCATGGCCGAGGACGCCCGCATCGGCTACATGCCCACCCGCGTTTGGGGTTGCCCCACCACGGCCATGTGGACCTACCGCCTCGGGCCCGCGCGTGCCAAACAGATGATGTTTACCGGCAACGTGATCGATGGGCGCACCGCCGCAGCCTGGGGCTTGGCCAACGAGGCGGTGCCGCAGGGTGAACTGGAAAGCGCCACGATGGCACTGGCCAGCCGCATTGCCGGTGTGCCGTCGAGTCATTTGGCCATGCACAAGATGGTGGTCAACCAGGTGATGCTGGCCATGGGCCTGGAGCAGAGCCAGCAAATGGCAACAGTCTTCGACGGCATCACGCGCCACAACCCCGAGGGCATGTGGTTCCGCCGCCATGCGCAGGAAAACGGCTTCAAGTCGGCCGTTCAGTGGCGCGACAGCGGTCAGCCGATTCCCGAGGGGGACGAAGCCCGAGCGCTGATTCGGGAAATGGATACGCGGCGCGAGCCCTGATCGTTTTAAAAAATCCCGCCAGCCCAAGCCCCGCTTCCTTAGAATGGGGCCCTACCGTTTATTTACCCCATTCCGCACCATGACCCAAGTCACCAATACCGTGCGTTTTGTGCTCGACGGCCAAATCGTCGAAGCCCAAGGCAAGCGCCGCACCACCACTGTTCTGGATTACCTGCGTGAGCAGTTGCACCGCACCGGCACCAAGGAAGGCTGCGCCGAAGGCGATTGCGGCGCTTGTGTGGTCATGGTGGGTGAG
This sequence comes from Limnohabitans sp. Rim8, assembly GCA_945897795.1. Lineage (GTDB taxonomy): Bacteria > Pseudomonadota > Gammaproteobacteria > Burkholderiales > Burkholderiaceae_C > Limnohabitans_A. The sequence continues at coordinate 12,117 of CAMDFT010000035.1, forward strand.
CTCAACGCAGCAGGCACGGGCGTGGACTATGTGGCCACCAATGCCTGCATCCAGTTGCTGCCTTCGCTGGACGGCAAATCGGTGAAAACCATCGAGAGCTTGAAAAAAGCCGATGGCACGCTGCACCCGGTGCAGGCCGAAATGATCAAATGCCACGGTTCGCAGTGCGGCTTTTGCACCCCTGGCATCGTGATGAGCTTGGTGAATTTGGTGCAGGTCTTGCCCATGCCCAATCGCCAGCAGATCACCGATTCGCTCAGCGGCAACCTGTGCCGTTGCACGGGCTACAAGCCGATCATCGAATCGGCCACCAAGGCCTGCGCCAAGCCCGAGGCCTTGAAGCTGGACGACAGCGCCGATGTGCCTTTGCTCAAAGAAATCAAACGCGCCAGCGTGCCCACCCTGAGCTTGGACGGTGACATCATCGTGCAGCCCGTGGTGCGCACCCGCAAAGGCAACGAGTTTGTGTCGCCTGCCACCATTGCTGAAGTGGCCGACTATCTGATCAAAAACCCGAGTACCACGCTCTTGGCTGGCAGCACCGAAATCGGCCTGCAAGTCAACAAACAGTTCTCACGCCCCGACCACATCATGTATTTGGGCAACGTGGCCGAGCTGCGTCAGGTGTCCGAGACCGCCAGCGCTTGGCGCATTGGCGCGGCCGTGTCGCTCACTCAAGTCGAAACGCTGGTGGCTCAGGCTTACCCCGACTTCACCGAAGTGCTGCGCCGCTTTGGCTCGCCTCCCATTCGCTCCACGGCCACGCTGGCCGGCAACATCGCCAACGGCTCACCGATTGGCGACACCATGCCTTGCCTGATGGCGCTGGGCGCCAGCCTGGTGCTGCGCCGGGGCGACAAGACGCGCAAGGTCCTGCTCGACAACTTCTACACCGGCATGAAGAAAAACGTGATGCAGCCCGGCGAGTTCATTGAAGCAGTGGAGTTGCCCAAGCCCGTGGCTGGTCAGATGTTCCGCGCCCACAAGGTGAGCAAACGGTTTGAACAAGACATTTCGGCCACTTGCGCCGCCATCAGCTACACGCTCAAGGATGGCAAGTTGAGCGGCGTGAAGTTGGCCTACAACGGCTTGGCCCCATCGCCTTGCCGCGCCCCCAAGCTGGAGGCTGTGCTGGAAGGCAAGTTGCCCGCTGACGTGAAAGCCGCTGATCTGGATGCCGCAATCACCGCGAGCTTCACCGCCCGCGACGGCCTGCGTGCCACATGGGCTTACCGCGCTTTGGTGGCCCGCAACTTGGCATTGGAATTCATCGAAGAACAAACTAAAGAGGTGGCTTGAATGAACGCTCCTACCGCACTCAAAAATCTACTGCCTGTGTCGGGTGTCCAGCAGGGCAAAGAGCTGGTGCACGAGTCGGCGCACCTGCACGTCACGGGCTCGGCCACCTACATCGACGACATCCCTGAGCACGCAGGCACTTTGTATGCCGCGCTCATCTTGTCGCCCGTGGCGCACGGTGAGTTGATCGGCGACGGCATTGACCGCGAAGCCATCCTGCGTGAGCACGGTGTGGTGGCGGTCTACACCGCCAAAGACATCCCCGGCGAAAACAACTGCGGCCCCATCATCCATGACGACCCCTTCCTCGCCGCAGGCAAGGTCGAGTTCATTGGCCAAGCCGTGGCCGTGGTCGTGGCGCGCGACATGCTGTATGCCCGCGAAGCCGCCCACAAAGCCAAGGTGTTGGTGAAAGAACTCACGCCCATCTTGACGGTCGAAGAAGCGATGGCAGCGGGCAGCTTCATCATGCCAGCCAAGGGCATCACCCGTGGCGACGCGGCGGGGGCAATCGCCAACGCGCCCCGCAAAATCAAGGGCACGACCCGCACCGGCCAGCAAGAGCAGTTTTACCTTGAAGGCCAAATCACTTATGCGGTGCCCAAAGAAGACGGCCAGCTCACGCTGTACGTGTCAACCCAGCACCCCGACGGCAACCAGCGTGAAGCCGCACACGCCCTGAACCTGCACACCAACGACGTGGAAGTGATTTGCCGCCGCATGGGAGGCGGCTTTGGTGGCAAAGAGGGTAACGCCAGCATCTTCAGCCAGAGCGCCGCTTTGGCCGCGTTCAAGCTGCAAAAGCCCGTCAAGCTGCGCGTGAACCGCGACGACGACATGACCATCACCGGCAAGCGTCACGATTTCCGCATCGACTACGAAGTGGGTTTTGATGACAACGGCCGCGTGCTGGGCGCTGACATCACGCTCATGTCGCGCTGCGGCTACAGCACCGATTACTCGGGCCCTGTGAACGACCGCGCTTGCTTGCACATCGACAACACCTACCACTTGCCCGCGCTCAAGCTGATCAGCCACCGCTGCAAAACCAACACACAAAGCGCCACCGCTTTCCGTGGTTTTGGCGGCCCGCAGGGCATGTTCGGCATTGAGACCGTGATGGACGAAATTGCGATGACCTTGGGCAAAGACCCGCTCGAAGTGCGCAAGCTCAACCTCTACAAAGACCCCGCCATCAGCGGTACGCCCGACACCATGACCACCCAATACAACCAGCTCATCGAAGACTGGGTGGGTGACCAGGTGATCGATCAGGTGGAGCAGGAATCGAAATACGTCGAGCGCCGCGCCGAGGTGCAAGCCTTCAACGCCAAAAGCAAAACCCGCAAGCGCGGCATGGCTCTCGTGCCTTTGAAATTTGGCATCAGCTTCACCGCCACGCACCTGAACCAAGGCGGCGCGCTGCTCGTGGTCTACATGGACGGCTCGGTCAGCTGTAACCACGGCGGCACCGAAATGGGCCAGGGCCTGAACACCAAGATGGCGCAAGTCTGCGCCGATGGCTTGGGCATCAGCGTGGACCATGTGCGCATCACCGCCACCGACTCGCAAAAAGTACCCAACGCATCGGCCACCTCCGCTTCCAGCGGTGCCGACATCAACGGCGCGGCCATCATGAACGCGACGATGCAAATGCGCGAACGCCTGAAGCCAGTTGCGGCACGCATGTTAGGTTGCGCCGAGAGTGATGTGACTTTTGCGAACAACGAAGTCCACGGTGGCGGCAAAGCCGCGAAGTGGGCCGATGTGACCAAACAAGCGTACATGGACCGTGTGGGCTTGAGCGTCACGGGCTTTTACATGACGCCCGAAATCAAATACGACTTCGCGACCCTGAATGGCCGTGCTTTTTATTACTACTGCTACGGCGCTGCCGTGAGCGAAGTGGAGATCGACACCCGCACCGGCGAGTGGAGGCTCTTGGCCGTGGACATCGTGCACGACGTGGGCCGCAGCATCAACCCCGCATTGGACAAAGGGCAGATTGAGGGCGCTTTTGTACAAGGCATGGGTTGGCTCACCATGGAAGAGTGCATTTGGGACAAAAAAGGCAAGTTGCTGACACACGGTCCCAGCACTTACAAAATTCCGGTGGCGGGCGATATCCCAGAGCACTTCAAGGTGACGCTGTTCGACAACGCCAACTTGAAGCCCACACCTTTCAACAGCAAGGCCACGGGCGAGCCGCCGTTGATGCTGGGCTTGTCCACTTTCTTCGCCTTGCGCGATGCGGTGGCCGCCAGCGTCGATCACAAGGCCGTGGTTTACATGGATGCCCCGGCCACGCCTGAGCGCATCCTGATGGCGTGCGAAAAAGCCAAGGCCACTGCAGGGTTGTGAGGCTTTGAGCAGGATGCCTGAAGCGGTTTCAGGCATCCTGTCGCTTTGATTCACCCAGCCAACAGGAGCAGGCCCATGTCAGACGATCCACGGTGCTGCGGCACCGGCACTTGCATCATCAACGCCGAAGGCCTGTGCTGGTGCGGCCAGCGCTGGGATGGCGAGAAGATGTGCTTCATGCCCGAGCCTGCGCCAGCACAAGCGCAACCTCAAGACGCCAAGCCTTTCAATCAGCCCACTCGGGCTGGGCAAGACTGAGCACTGCCCAAGCATGACCCGCAGCCCACACCCGCTTGAGGTCTTGCAGCGTTTGAAGCAGGGCGCAAGGTTGTCACGTTGACCTCTTCAGCCCCCCCGGCCCCATCCCCGCCCGCCATGCACTGGCGCGACCCGTTCCGGGTGCGGAGTTTTCGTTTCCAGTGGCCTGCCGATCTGGCCACCTCCTGGGCGTTTGAGATGGAGACCATCGTGCTGGGCTGGTTCATCTTGGTCGAGTCGGGCTCGGTGATGATGCTGGTGGTGTTTGGCTCATTGCAATACTTGGGCTCTTTGGTTTCCCCCATGTTTGGCGTGGTGGGCGATCGGCTGGGTTACCGCCGCATGCTGTATTTGTCGCGTGCTCTGTATGCGGCGCTGGCCGCCACCTTCATGCTGCTGGCCTGGCTGCAAGCCCTGACCCCCATGATCGTCTTGTTCATGGCGGCTTTGGCCGGCCTGGTGCGCCCCTCGGACATGATGATGCGCAACGCCTTGATCGCACAGACCTTGCCGCCCCGGCATTTGCTGGGCACGCTGGGCATTTCGCGCATCACCTCGGATTCGGCCCGCATCGCGGGGGCCTTGGCTGGTGCGGGTGTGGTCGCCTGGCTGGGCATGACCTGGGCCTATGCCCTGATCACTGCGCTTTACACGCTCAGCTTTGTGCTGTCGCGCGGCGTGTCGGATGGGCCTGCACAAACCGCCGTCAAAGATGCCCCGCGCCTATCGCCCGTGCGCGACTTGCAGCTGGCCTTTGGCTATGTGTGGACCCGCCCGGTGTTGATGGCGGCCATGGCCTTGGCTTTTTTGGTCAACCTGCTGGCCTTTCCCTTCTCTTTGGGCTTGCTGCCCTATGTGGCCAAAAACATTTACCTGACCGACCAGACGGGTCTCGGCTGGCTGGGCGCCAGCTTTGCCTTTGGGGGCCTGGTGGGCTCGGTGGTGCTCAGTTCACACCGCTTTGCGTTTCGCGCCGCGCAAACCATGGTGCTGGCCGGGGCGGTTTGGTTTACGGTGGATGTGCTGTTTGCCTTCAGCACGCATCTGGGTGTGGGCATGGCCTTGCTGTGCTTGGCTGGCCTGGCACAAAGCCTGAGCATGACGCCGCTGGCCGCCGTGATGCTGCGCGCCACAGAGCCCGCCTACCGGGGCCGTGTGATGGGTATGCGCATGCTGGCCATCTGGGGTTTGCCGTTGGGCCTGTTGCTGTCTGGGCCGCTGATTGACCGCTGGGGTTATGCCGCTACAGCTGGCATGTATTCGGCCTTGGGGCTGCTGTTGACCGGTGCCATGGCGGTGTATTGGCGTGCGCACATTTGGGACCGCAAAGCCCCAGCCAATGCACCTTTGTGACGCATGCACGATGAGCCTCTGCTGTGACCAAAGCGACACCGTTCCATCGGCCTTGGGCGCACAGTGTTAGTGCCTGTTGGCCGGGTTGACCGCCACCTGGCCTGAAAGCTGACAGTCGAAAGTCGAAAGCGAATAACAACCATGACCACCTTGACCTCTTCTGCGGCCACTGTGCCCGAACCACCCGCTGACCACCCCCGCGTGGTGCGGGGCCTGCTCAACATCGCGCACGCCTTGGACCATTTGTTCTTGCTGATTTTCGCGGCGGCGGTCAGCACCATTGCCACTGACATGGGCTTGGCCCAATGGCAAGACCTGATGCCTTATGGCGCAGGTGCGTTTTTCATGTTCGGACTGGGCTCTTTGCCCGCCGGTCGCTTGGGCGATTTGTGGGGCCGCCGCAGCATGATGCTGATTTTCTTTTTTGGCATTGGCGCAGCGTCCATCCTCACGGCGTTCACCCAAACACCTTGGCAACTGGCCATAAGCCTCACGCTGATCGGCGTGTTCGCATCCATTTACCACCCTGTGGGCATTCCCATGCTGCTCGAGCGCGCGTCCAACCCCGGTGCCACCATCGGCTTCAACGGCTTGGCGGGCAATTTGGGTGTGGCCGTGGCCGCTTTGCTCACGGGCTTTTTGATCCAGTGGCAGGGCTGGCGTGCGGCCTTTGTGGTGCCCGGGGTGTTGGCCTTGGTCTGCGGCTGGGTGTTTGCCCGCGCTTGTCCGCAAGAGTTGTCCTCGCCCGCCAAGCGCAAGGGCGGCGCCAAAGTCAGCCTGCCCGCGCCCATGCTGGCACGGGCCTTGGTGGTCATGACGGCGGCGGCTGTGACCAGCAGCGTGTTGTTCAACTTCACCACCAACGGCAATGGGCCGTTGATCACCGAGCGCTTTGTGGGCGTGATGGAAGACCCCGCCAGCTTGGGCCTGTTGCTGGCCTTGGTTTATGCCGTGGCCTCGGTGGCCCAGGTGGTGGTGGGGCACCTCATCAACCGTTTCCCGCTCAAACACTTTTTCATGTTCATGGTGATGGCGCAGATCCCCATGCTGGTGCTGGCCTCGCAGGCACAAGGCTGGTGGCTGTTTGCGGCGCTCATTGGGGTGATGGTGTTCATTTTCGGCGCGATTCCTTTCACCGATTTCATGATCGCCCGCTATGTGGACGACCGCCTGCGTTCACGCGTGTCGGGCATGCGCCTGGGCGTGTCGTTCGCTGTCAGCTCTTTGTCGGTCTGGGCCTTGGGGCCGGTCGTCAAGGCCATGGGCTTTGGCAGTTCACTCTTGCTGCTGGCGGGCTTTTCGGTGGCCACCACGCTCATTTTGACTTTGCTGCCCAGCGCGGCCCACGAGCAGCAAACACCTGCATGACAGAGGGTTTTTGATCAGGGAAAACACCCTTATTTGAGGCGGTGTTTCAGGGGTTTTTCAGTCCAATCGCGTCAATAATGGCCGCTCTCTGAGGCGGCCTTTTTTTGTGGGTGTCACACCCGTACAAAGTGGCGCATCGAGTCCCACTGCAGCCACCACTGCACCGCCTTGTCCATCCCTTATTTTTTTCATCTCTGCCCCCAAGGACCTTCATGAGCTTGACCCCAGACCCCACGAGCGCCGCCCGCCCGTGGCAAGCGGTTTACCCCCAAGTAGGCATCGCCCCCGATTTGCCCGCCCCCGAGCACCAGAGCCTGGCCCATTTGATCCACGACCACTGCACCCGCTGGGCGCGAGACAGCCAAGCCAAGGCCGCCTTCACCTGCGTGGTGCCCAACGGCATGAACGGTAGTTTGAGTTTTGCGCAAGTCGATGCTTTGTCGGACGCGTTTGCAGGCTACCTGCGCAGTACCTTGGGTTTGGTGCGTGGCGACCGCGTGGCCGTGCAGTTGCCCAACAGCCTGTCTTACCCGGTGGTGGCCTTTGGTGTGCTCAAAGCCGGTTGCGTGCTGGTCAACACCAACCCGCTCTACACCGTCAGCGAAATGGTGCACCAGTTCAACAACTGTCAGGCCAAGGCCCTGGTGGTGATCGACATGTTTGCCGACAAGTTGCCCGAGGTGATGGCGCAAACCGGCATCCAGCATGTGGTGCTGGCGGGTGTGCCCGAGTTTTTCCCGGCCATTCCGCGCGGCATCATCCGCGGCGTGCAAAAGGTCTGGAGCAAAGTGCTGCCGCCCGTCACCGTGCCGCATGTGCGATTGCAAGCGGCGCTGGCCCAGGGTCGCGCCAGCTTGGCCCAGCAGCCTGCCCAAAATTATTGGCAAGACCTGCAGCCGCACGATTTGGCCTTGCTGCAATACACCGGCGGCACCACCGGCGTGAGCAAGGGCGCCATGATCAGCCACGGCAATTTGCTGAGCAATGTGCAGCAGATGTTGGCCATGGGTGCAACCCACATGAACCCCGGCCAGGAGTGCGTGCTGACGGCGCTGCCCCTGTACCACATCTTCGCGTTCACGGCCAACTTGTTGGGCTTCTTGTCCATTGGTGCACACAACATTCTGGTGCCCAGCCCGCGCCCAGTGCAAAACCTGCAGCGCGCCGTCGAAAACTACCCGCTGACCTGGATGACGGGTGTAAACACCTTGTTCAATGGCCTGCTCAATGAAGAGTGGTTTTTGGCCTACCCGCCCAAGCACCTGAAAGCCTCCATCGCTGGCGGCACCGCCTTGCACAGCGCCGTGGCGCAGCGCTGGCGCGAAGTCACCGGCACCCCCATCGCCGAAGGTTATGGCCTGACCGAAACCTCGCCTGTGGTGAGTTTTAACCCGCTCAGCGGCGAGCCACGCGTGGGCAGCATCGGCATTCCGGCCCCCGGCACCGATGTGCGTTTGGTGTCTGAGACCGGTCAAGACGTGCCCTCAGGCGAGCCAGGTGAAATCTGGGTGCGCGGCCCACAGGTCATGCAAGGCTATTGGCAAAACGAGGCCGAAACCGCCAACGTGATGCAGGACGGATGGTTCGCCACGGGTGACATCGGCGTGATGGACGCCGAGGGTTTTTTCCGCATCGTGGACCGCAAAAAAGACATGGTGCTGGTCTCCGGCTTCAACGTCTACCCCAACGAAGTGGAAGACGTGATTGCGCAGATGGACGCGGTGCTCGAAGTGGCGGTGGTCGGCACGCCCGACGAGCGCACCGGCGAAGCGGTGCGCGCCTATGTGGTGGCCAATCCGGAGCATGCCAGTGCGCTGCGCGCCGAAGACGTGCTCGCGCATTGCAAGCAACACTTGGCCGCCTACAAGCGACCCAGCTCGGTGGTGTTGCGCGATGAGCTGCCCAAGTCCCCGATTGGCAAGGTGCTGCGCAAGGACCTCAAAGCCGAAGTCAAAAACGAATTCAAACGCGCTTGAGCGCCACAGCGGAGTTAGATATGGTCACCGAATTTGAAACCAAACTGCTGGGCGTGATGATGATGGTCATCATGATGGGCATGGGCGCATCGCTCACCTGGCGCGACTTCTTGATCGCCTTTCGCAAGCCCAAGGGCGTGCTGGTGGGCGTTTTTTGCCAGTACGGCATCATGCCGTTCCTGGGCTTTGCCATGGCCATGCTGCTGGACTTGCCACCCGCGCTGGCGGTGGGCCTGATCCTGATGGCCTGCATGCCCGGTGGCACCACCTCCAACATCTTTGCCTACTTCAGCAAAGGCGTGCTGGCGCTGTCCATCATGATGACCAGCGTGTCCACTTTGGTGGCGCTGGTCATGGTGCCCGCCTTGCTGGAGTTTTATTCGCAAGCTGCAGGCATCAGCGGCGACTTCAAGATTCCGGCCAGCAACGTGGCGCAGGTTTTGGTGGTGCTCTTGGTGCCCACCTTGATCGGCATGTTCCTGCGCAAGGTCAGCCCCAACGTGGGCGCAACCATCGAATTGCTGGGCGGCTTTCTGGGCATCATGGTGATTTTGTTTTTGGTGGTGACCTGGATCCCGCGCAACCACCAGCTGCTGGCCACCACGCCTTTGACGGTTTATTTCGCGGCCATTGGGCTGGGCCTGTTTGGCATGGCGCTGGGTTATGGCTTGTCGCGCTTGCTGCGCCAGGATGCCAACCGCAGCCGAACCATCGCGCTGGAGACGGGCATCCAAAACGGCCCGCTGGCGATCCTGATCGTGACCTTGAGTTTTGCGGGCAGCATGCAGCAAGACATCCTGTTGATCCCGGTGCTGTACTCGCTATTCATAGTGATCAGCAGCAGCTTCGTGACGGTGGCCTTTCGCCGCCGCAGTGACCGCGAGGCCTTGGCCCGTGACAAGGCCAAGGCGGGGCAGTTGGTGGCTTCGTAGCGCCTCCAGAAATGTCGCTTCGCGAAAAGACCCACGTCGGACCATAAAGGCCCGACCTACGCGAGAAATGTCGAACCGTCATGGTTTGACGGACTAATTTTGTCGGTGCCTTCAGGTCAGACGCTTTGCTCGGTGCACTTTTCGAGTGCTTCAGTCCTGGCCTTCAGTCAGAGTATCGAGCTGGAACTTGCCGCTTTGGTGCCAGAGCCACACGTCGGTGTAGGTGACTTGGCTCATGTGCTGTGGTACGGGGTAGGGGGCTGCGGCTTTGACCATGCGTTCGATTTGTTGCATCACTTGCGGCACATGTCGGGGGGCACGCATCCATTGCACCGATTTGACCGAGCCGTGCCGGTCGATGTCTACGTTGAGCACACCCACCGCCTCCAGCATGGGGGGCAGGCGGCCTTTGTAAATGCTTTGGCTGTGCCGGGCATAAAGGTGGCTGGCTGCGTCCTTGCGGTAATCCTTGGCGTTGCGTGCTGCCGATTTGGCGGGACTGGGGGCTGCGGCGCTCGCAGCGGGTTGGGCCACGGCATTAGGCTGTGTCGCGGAGGGTGAGGCGGTTGTTGCGGGAATGACGGGTGTGGCGGGTGTGGCGGGTGTGGCGGGTACCTGGCTGGTGGCTGGGCGTGCGGTGGGCTTGGCGGTCGGGGGCGCGCTGCAGCCGCTCAGCCAGCCCAGACCCACGGCGCTCAGGGCCAGCAAGGTGCGCGACAAAACGGTGCGGTGCGGGGTAGGTTGCGGTTGCGGTTGCGGGTGCTGGGGTGCCTCTGGCATAGATCGGATCCTCTCCTTGGCATACTCGGTGTTCGGGCGTGATTGTGGCATTGACCACAGCCCTTGGCGAGTGGCCATTTGACAAAGGGGTATGCGTGTGAATTGGATGATGGTGGCGTTGAATCGTTTGGCCAATGAGGCAGCGGTGCGGGTGAGTGTGCAAGCCACCCAGGGCTCGGTGCCGCGTGGGCCGGGCACCCACATGCTGGTCTTTGCCCGGGGGGAAGAGGGCACGATTGGTGGCGGACATCTGGAATATCAGGCCTTGGCGCAAGCAAGACGTTTACTGGCCGGGGAGTTGGTGCCTACTCACTTTCGTCAGGTGCTGGGCCCCAGTTTGGGGCAGTGCTGCGGCGGGGTGGTGGAGTTGCTGTTGGAGCGTGTGGACGCGGGTGACGTGGCGCGCTTGCGCGATGTGTTGATGCCGCCGCGCACCCCGCTGGCGCTGTTTGGCGGTGGCCATGTGGGCCGTGCGATTGTGAACGCCCTGGCGCCTTTGCCTTTTGCGGTGCGCTGGATCGACAGCCGCGACGAGATTTTTCCGGTCGATGTGCCCGACGGGGTGGATTGCGAGCACTCCAACCCGGTGCAAGCTGCTGTGGCCGATTTGGCGCCGGGTAGCCGGGTGCTGATCATGAGTTTCAGCCATGCCGAAGACTTGGACATCGTGGTGGCTTGTCTCAAGCGCCTGCGCGCGCGGAATGATTTGCCATTTGTGGGCCTGATTGGCAGCAAGACCAAGTGGGCCACCTTCAGGCACCGATTGGAAGAACGGGGCTTTGCGGCCGAAGAAATCGCCCGTATTAACTGCCCGATTGGCGTTCCCGGCATCGCGGGCAAGGAGCCCGAGGTCATCGCTGTGGCAGTCGCGGCACAACTCTTGCAAACCCTTTGAACTTGTGATGCTGGTTTCCCCTAGGCCGCCAAGCCTTGGGGGGACTGGAATCCCAAACTTAAACTGTATACACTTCGGTGCACTGGTCGCAGCGGCGCAGGTTCCCCCGGGAACATGTTCGCGACCGAATACCCGCTCACAGGGCCCGCGGTGGTGAGCAGGTGGAGAATCCTTCATGGAATCGTATTTTCTGGAATGGGCCAATTTGTTGCTGCGATGGGTGCACGTCATCACCGCCATCGCCTGGATTGGCTCTTCGTTCTACTTTGTCTTTCTGGACAACAACCTGCAAAAACCCAACTCGCCCGACCTGCTCGAAAAAGGCGTAGGCGGCGCCATGTGGGCGGTGCACGGCGGGGGGTTTTACAACCCGCAAAAGTACATGGTCGCCCCCAAGGTCATTCACACCAAGCTCCATTGGTTTTATTGGGAAGCTTATTCCACTTGGCTGACCGGTTTCGCGCTGTTCACGGTGCTCTATCTTTACAACGCGGGCACTTTCCTGATCGACAAGTCGCTGATGGACTGGACCCCGGTCATGGCGGGCTCGGCCGCTGTGGGCATGTTGGTGGCTTTTTGGTTGGTCTACGACACCATCTGCCGCGTATTTGGCTTCCGAAAAAACGGCGAGCTGATCGTGGCGGGCCTGATGATCGTGGTCGTGGCGTTTTGTGCCTGGCTGGCCAACGAGCTGTTTGCGGGGCGCGCTGCCTTTTTGTTGGTGGGGGCCATGATCGCGACCGCCATGAGCGCCAACGTGTTCTTCTGGATCATCCCTGGCCAGCGCAAGGTGGTGGCGGCCATGACGTCCGGTGAATCCTATGACGCCAATGCGTTGGCCATCCACGGCAAGCGCGGCAAGCAGCGCAGCGTGCACAACACTTATTTCACGCTGCCCGTCATCTTTGCAATGCTGAGCAACCACTACAGCTTTTTGTACACACACGAACACCGCTGGGTGCTGCTGTTTGTGATGATGCTGGCCGGTGCCTTGATTCGCCAGTTTTTTGTGCAGCGCCACGCGTTTCACCTGGGCCGCGCCGCCAATCCTTGGCCCTTTGCTGCGGTGGGCGTGGTGATGATATTGGGTGTGATCGTGGCCTTGCGGCCTGCGCCGCCCAAAGCCTCTGCAGTGCCTGCCCAGCCGGTGAGCTTTGCCCAGGTGCAAAGCCTCGTCAGTCAGCATTGTCTGTCGTGCCACAACGCGCAGGTGCAGATGAAAAACGTCCGCTTGGACAGTCCTGAACAGATCAAGCTACACGCACAAAACGTCTACCAACAAGTGGTGGTGACCAAGCAAATGCCCATGGGCAATGCCACCGGCCTGACCGAAGAAGACCGGGCCTTGGTCGGGCGCTGGTTTGTGGCGGGAGCCAAGCTGGACTGAAGGGCTGGGCACTGTCGAGGCAGACAAGAGGGCTGCAAGCGACAGTCGCCAGAGTTACTGGGGCTATGGTTGACCCTATTGGTATGACGATCGAATGGGTATATCTTGGGTTTAGCAGGTCCCTGTGGGTCCGGCTGTTCAAATCACAAGGAGACCCTCATGTTCAATCGCTCACGCCGTACTTTGGTTGCCAGCGCTGTTGCTGGCTTGGCTTGTTTGGCAACTGCCCTGCCTGCTGCCGCACAAAATTATCCCGTTCGCCCCATCACCATGATCGTGCCTTGGGGTGCGGGCGGTGGCACCGATGCGGTGGCCCGCATCATTGCCAGCCTCATGGAAAAAGACCTCGGCCAACCCGTCACCGTCGTCAACCGCACGGGTGGCAGCGGGGTGGTGGGCCATGCGGCCATTGCTTCGGCACCCGCTGACGGTTACACCATTGGCCTGGCCACAGTCGAAATTGGCATGATGCACTGGCAGGGCCTGACCCAATTGACGGGCGCTTCTTACACGCCCATCGGTTTGGTCAATGCCGACCCGGCTGGCATTCAGGTGCGCGCCGATTCGCCTTACAAAAACGTGAACGAGTTGCTGGCCGCCATCAAGGCCAACCCCGGCAAGTTCAAAGCCTCGGGCACGGGCCAAGGCGGTATCTGGCATTTGGCCATTGCCGGTTTGTTGCTCGACCAAAAAATCGACCCAGCTGCATTGCCTTGGGTGCCCAGCAACGGCGCAGCGCCAGGCTTGCAAGACATGGTGGCGGGTGGTGTGGAGGTGGCCCCCGTCTCGTTGCCTGAAGCCCGTTCGCTGATCGATGCGGGTAAGGTCAAGAGCTTGGCCATCATGAACGACAAGCCTTCTGCCTTGTACCCCAATGTGCCCACCCTCAAATCGGCCACAGGCAGCAACTGGACCATGGCCGCTTGGCGCGGTGTGTTGGCCCCCAAAGGTTTGCCAGCCCCCATTCAGGCCAAGCTGGCCGAGTCTGTGCGCAAAGTGGTGGCCAGCAAGGATTACACCGATTTCATGACCAGAAGTGGCTTAGGTGTGCTCTACGCAGGTCCTGAAGACACCGCCAAATTCATGGCCAAGTCCGATGCCGAAATGGGCGTGACCATGAAGGCTGTGGGCCTGGTCAAGTAAGCCTGCGTATGAAAATCAACGACGCTTTTTGGGGCGTCCTGCTCATGGCCTTGGGCGCTGCGGTGCTCTGGGCTGTGCGTGCTTACCCCAACATTCCGGGCCAGCCGGTCGGCCCTGCTTTGTTTCCGGGCTTGATTGCGATGGGCCTGTGTGTGGGTGGGGCCTTGCTGGTCTGGCAAGGCTGGCGTGATCGTGCGAATGGCGCATGGCTTGAGTGGGAAGACTGGGTGCGTTCGCCACGGCACACCCAGGCGCTGGTCGCTTTGCTGGGCTCGGTGGTGTTTTACATCTTGCTGTCTGATGAGCTGGGATTTTTCATCACCGCATTTTTGATGCTGGTGACCTTGTTCAGATCCTTGCAAGTGGCCTGGGGCCGATCGGTCTTTTGGGCGGTGGTGGCCACTGTGGTGGTTCACTTTGCTTTTTACAAATTGCTGCGCGTGCCCTTGCCGTGGGGCATCTTGACGCCCATTGCCTGGTAAGGGCATTGAGCCACTCTTTTTCACCCAAATGACTGTGACAGTCTGAGGAGCCGAGTTCCATGTGGACAGCCGTTGGCCAAGCTTTTTCGATGGTGTTCGAGCCCTACACCTTGATGGTGATGGTGTTTGCTGCTTTGTATGGCCTGTTTGTCGGCTCGGTGCCAGGCTTGACGGCCACCATGGCCACTGCGCTGCTGGTTCCGGTGACCTTCTTCATGCCGCCCATCCCCGCGGTGGCGGCCATGGTCACGGCCACGGCCATGGCGATTTTTGCCGGCGACATTCCGGGTTGTTTGCTGCGCATTCCGGGAACACCGGCATCGGCCGCCTACACCGATGAAGCGTATGCCATGACGCGCAAGGGGCAGGCCGAGAAAGCGCTGGGCGCAGGCTTGGTGTTCTCGGCGGTGGGGGGCTTGTTTGGCACGGTGGTGCTGATCGTGGCGGCGCCTGCCTTGGCCGACTTTGCACTGAATTTCAGCTCCTTTGAGTATTTTTGGCTGGTGCTGTTGGGTCTGACTTGCGCCGTCTTCGTTTCCAACGGCTCCGCGGTCAAGGGGCTGATGATGCTGTGCCTGGGCTTGCTGGTGGCGTGTGTGGGGCTGGGTAACCCGGCCGGTTTTCCGCGCTTCACATTTGGCAACGTCGAGATGACGGGTGGCATTGGCATGATCGCCATGATGATTGGCATGTTTGCCATCTCCGAAATCATCCGCTATGTGGTGGACACCAGCCCGCCTGCTGAGTTGGTGGTGGAAGAGGTGGGCGGTGTGCTCAAGGGGCAATGGGCGCTGGCCAAGAAGTACCCCAAACAGATTTTGCGGGGCAGTGTGTTGGGCACCGCTGTGGGCGCATTGCCGGGCGCGGGCGCTGATATCGCGGCCTGGATGTCTTATGCCGTGAGCAAGAAGTTTTCTAAAGAGCCCGAGAAATTTGGCACCGGGCATGTGGAAGGCATTGTGGAGTCGGGCTCGGCCAACAACAGCGCCTTGGCCGGTGCGTGGATTCCGGCCTTGGTGTTTGGCATTCCGGGTGACTCGATCACGGCCATCGTGATCGGCGTGCTGTACATGAAGAACATGAACCCTGGCCCGACCTTGTTCACCACCAACCCGCAAAACATTTATGCGGTGTTTTTGCTGTTCATCTTGGCCAACCTGATCATGATTCCCTTGGGCATTTTGTGCATCAAGGTGGCCAAGCGCATCCTCAAGGTGCCGCGTGAAATCTTGATGCCGATGATCTTGCTGTTTTGTGTGGTGGGCACGTTTGCCATCAACAACTCGGTGTTTCAGATCGGCGTGATGCTGATCGCCGGCATCCTGGCTTATCTGTTGGAAGCCAACAAGTTCCCCACAGCACCAGCCATTTTGGGCGTGGTGTTGGGCGGCATGTTGGAGGAGAACTTCATCACCTCGATGATCAAGTCCAACGGCGACTTGACCGCTTTTGTGGCCCGACCCATTGCGCTTGTTTTGGCGATTCTCACAGCTTTGGTGTGGTTTGCACCACTGCTCTTGCGCATGCTGCGCAAACCTTCCCCCGTGTCTTGAACAAGACCTTTTAATGGTGCCAACAACCCGGCTTGTGCCGGGTTGTTTTTTTCGCAGTGCGGTCGATCTGCCTCTTGTTGATCAGACCGATGAGGGCACAGCGATTTTGAACTTCTCGGCCCAAGGCTGCAGCATGGGCATGATATTGGGGTACAGCGCCACGCCTTGGCTGGCGCTGTCGGCTTTGAGCTTCAGGCCGCGCTCGCCTGGCGTGCGCACCCAGCGGTCGGGCTGAGCGGGCCGCGAGGCATGGCATTGGCGTGACACTTCGTCCATCTGCGTGTTGAAGGCGCTTTGCCCTGCGAAAGCGCGCGGGTCAATGATCTGCAAATACACCGTGGCCCCCCAGCCTTCTGGCGAGTCGGCACGGCCATGGCCTGACAGCCCGCCGGTCAAGGCTTCGACCATCCAGCTCAGGCCATAGCCTTTGTGGCCCGAGTCCATCCCCCCCAGCGGCAAGATGGTGCCCTTGGGGTCGTTGAACAGCACCGCCGGATCGCGGCTGGGTTGACCGTGGCCATCCATCACCCACTCGGCGGGCAGCAAGCCGCCTTCCTTGTGCAGGCGGTTGGTCATGCCGTTGGTGGTGGACGAGGTGGACACGTCGATCAACACCGGCAAGCCCGAAGTGGGAATGCCCACCGACATCGGGTTGGGTGTGAACACCGGGTCCAGTCCGCCAAAAGGCGCGATGCTGGCGGCGTTGGGGTCTGAGCAGTGCAGCATCATCAAAAAGCCCTGATCGGTCACGCGCTGGTGGTAGGCCGCGAGGCATGCAATGTGGTGGCTGCGCCGGATGACCACGGTGCAAGTGCCTTGGGTGCGTGCGCGCTGTTTGGCCAGTTCGATGGCTTGCAGCACCAGCCAAGGACCGGGCAGTCGCTGGCCGTCCCAGGTGACGGCGGCCGGGTGGTCAGACACCACCAGCGGCTGGCCCTCTTTGCGCATCTTGCCCGACTCCAGCTCGGCCAAATAAGGGGCCAGCAAAGCCAGGCCGTGGGTGGTGTGGCCCAGCAAATCGCCTTCCAACAGCACATCGACCACAGCCTG